>PUPD01000172.1 GCA_003552985.1 Spirochaetaceae bacterium | reverse complement strand
CCGCCCGATCTCGCCGGCACCGAGCACCGTGCAGCGTTTCCCGTCGACCGAGTCCCAGGTGTCCTCCAGCCCGCGGTTGACCCAGAAACCATGCCATCGCCCTTCGCGGAGATCGTTGTGATACGCCACGATGCGGCCGTAAAACGCGAGGATCAACGCAACTGTGCGCTCGGCTACATAGGGCGCATTGCCGTGGGCGTTGGCAATACGGATTCCGCGTTCGCTGATGAGCTCCAGCGGGAGATGGCTTATTCCGGTGAATGGGACGATAATCAGCCTCAATCGGACGGCCTTGTCAATCGTCTCGCGGTCGAGCTTCCCGCCCACAATAACCTCAGCCTCCGGAATTCTACGCTCGACCTCCTCCTGATCGTGGACCAGCTCCACCTCCGGGAACTCCTCAGCGAGCGCACCGATCTCTTTGAGCCAGACATCGGTAATCTTCTGATAAAACATCACCGTCACCGGACGAGCCTCCTCGCGTATGATCGCAGACGCCCCACCATACACCGTCGCCGCCCGGTCTAGGAAGCAGTGCCGTGCGAAAAGTGGTCCGAAGCGTGCTGCAGCCCTCCGACCGTTTGGCTTGCGGGTTATTCTTAATTATACTAGTCATATTGACGACGCCCAAGGCAAGGAGGATCGCGTGAGCGAGCATAAAGGTCTTTACGAACTCGAGAATCAGGAATGGATCGACTCAATGCAGTACGTGCTCGATAACGAGCCCCCCGAGCGTGCACAGGAGATTCTATCGCTTCTGCAGATCAAAGCGCAGCAGTACGGCGTGTCGTTCTACTGTCCCGGAAACACCCCCTATATCAATACGATCCCGGCCGAGCAACAGCCCCCCTACCCAGGCGATCGTGAGCTCGAACGCCGCATCAAGAGCGTAATCCGCTGGAACGCCATGGCGATGGTAGTTCGCGCGAACCGCGAGTCGAGCGGAATCGGCGGACACATATCCACCTATGCCTCGGCCGCTACACTATACGAGGTGGGCTTCAATCACTTCTTCAAAGGCCCCCAGCACCCCGACGGCCCCGATATTGTATACTTCCAGGGCCACGCCGCGCCCGGCATGTACGCCCGCTCGTTCGTTGAGAGCCGCCTCTCGGCCGAAGACCTCGAGAACTTCCGCCAGGAGCTGCGCCCGCAGGGAGGGCTCACCTCGTACCCGCACCCGCGCACCATGCCCGAGTACTGGCAGTTCCCGACGGTATCCATGGGGTTAGGCCCGATGCAGGCTATCTATCAGGCGCGTTTTATGCGTTACCTCGAAGATAACGGCCTGCGCGAACCGAGCTCACAGCGCGTGTGGGCGTTCCTCGGCGACGGGGAGTTCGACGAGCCGGAATCGATGGGCGCGCTCACCGTTGCCGCACGCGAGCGTCTCGGAAATTTGACCTTCGTCGTCAACTGCAACCTGCAACGCCTCGACGGGCCGGTGCGGGGCAACGGCAAGGTCATTCAGGAGCTCGAGGCCGCATTCAAAGGCGCCGGATGGAATGTCATCAAGGTACTCTGGGGCTCGGAATTTGACCCCCTGTTCGCGAAGGATCATGACGGCGTACTGGTGAAGCACCTGGACGAGCTCCTCGACGGGCAGCTGCAGACATACTCGGTTTCAAGCGGCGACTACATCCGCAAGCATTTTTTCGGTCGTGATGAGCGGCTGCTGAAGATGGTAGAGAGCTACTCCGACGAGCAGCTGCAGCGGCTCAATCGCGGCGGGCATGACCCCTTGAAGGTCTACAGCGCCTACGCCCGCGCGGTGCAGTCCACCGAAGTCCCGACGGTGATCCTTGCTCAGACGATCAAGGGCTACGGCCTCGGCGAGGCCGGCGAAGGGCGAAACGTCACTCATCAGCAGAAGAAGCTCAACGAGGACGAGCTCCGACACTTCCGAAGCCGGTTCGGCATTCCGATCTCCGACGAGGAGGTCAAGGAGACGCCGTTCTACAGCTTCCCTGAGGGGAGCGAGGAGGACCGGTACCTGAAGGCGCGACGCGAAGAGCTGGGCGGGTTTCTGCCCGCGCGCACCGAGAGCGCCGAAGCACTCTCGGCGCCGTCGAGCCGAATCTTCAGCGAGTTTCACGGTGGCTCCGGTGCCCGGGAAGCCGCTACCACGATGGCGTTCGTACAGATGCTTTCCGGGCTGCTCAAGGACGAGAACGTCGGCGACCGCATAGTGCCGATAGTCCCGGATGAATCCCGAACCTTCGGAATGGAAGGTCTGTTCCGTCAGGTAGGGATCTACTCGCACCTCGGCCAGAACTACGAACCGGTGGATAAGGACAGTCTCTTGTACTACAAGGAAGCGACCGACGGCGCGATTCTCGAAGAGGGTATAACCGAGGCCGGCTGCATGTCGTCCTTCATCGCCGCCGGCACCTCCTATGCCACGCATGGAATCACGATGGTTCCGTTCTTCATCTACTACTCGATGTTCGGGTTTCAGCGCGTCGGAGACTTCATCTGGGCCGCAGCCGACGCCCGCGCCCGCGGGTTCCTGATTGGTGGAACCGCCGGCAAGACCAGCCTCCCGGGCGAAGGCCTGCAACACGCCGACGGCCACAGTCACCTGCTCGCTCTGTCAGTACCTGCCGTGCTCGCCTATGACCCCGCCTACGCCTACGAGCTTGCGGTGATTCTCGAGGAGGGGTTCCGGCGGATGTACGTCGAACGGGAGAGCCTAATCTACTATGTAACCGTGATGAACGACACCTACCGCCAGCCGCAGATGCCGGAAAGCGTGAAAGACGGGATCCTCAAAGGCCTCTACCGCTACCAGAAGGGCGATAAGAAGGCCAAGGCCCACCTCTGGGGTAGCGGTGCTATTCTGAACGAGGCCGTCGAAGCCGCGCAGATCCTTCGCGAACAGTTCGGGATCCCCACCGACGTCTGGAGCGCGCCGGGTTACAAGCAGCTGTATCAGGATGCTACCGATCTGGAACGCTGGAATAGACTGCATCCGGACAAGAAGCCTAAGGTGCCGTACGTGGCCGAGTGCATGGCAGCCGAGGAAGGCGTGGTGGTCGCCGCCTCGGACTATGTCAAGGCGTTGCCGTTGATGATAGCGCCGTGGGTCTCCCAGCCGATGACGGCGCTCGGAACCGACGGGTTCGGCCGCTCCGATAACCGCGGGGCGCTGCGAGACTACTTTGAGGTCGACGCTAAGCATATCGCCTTCGCCGCGCTGCGCGCCCTGCAGGAACAGGGCGAGATCGAGAAGAAGCAGATCACGCAGGCCATGAAAAAACTCGGGATCGACAGTGAGAAGCCCGATCCGATGGCATGCTAAGGAGGCCGGCAGATGATCGAAGACATTAGGCTCCCGGAGATATCGGAGAACGTCGAACAAGCGAGTGTCGTGAGTATCCTGGTCTCACCCGGGGATCAGGTCGAGAGCGACCAGACCATCCTCGAGATCGAGACCGACAAGGCCTCCGCCGAGGTGCCGTCCACCGTTTCCGGAACGGTCAAAGAGATCCTGGTTTCCGAAGGCGATGAGGTTGCGGTCGGTGCCGTGATAGCGAGGGTCGACACCGAAGGCGCGCAGACCGCGCCTTCGCCCGATGAGCCCGCCGAAGAAGCAACGGCACCCGACGAAGCCGGCGGCGGCGCTGCCGAACCGGACGCTGGTGCGGCCGACAAGCAGACGCCCGCGGACACGGAGCCCGGACGCAGCGGGGCGGATGCGGGCCAAGCGCCCACGCCCGGAGCGGCGACAGCCGGCACCGGTGCAGCAACCGATGCCCCTGCTGAGGCCGCCGGAGCGGGGCCGCCGTCTGGGGCAGCCCCAGCGGGAGCCGCGCCGCCCGGACAGACCGTAACCGAGGCCGGCAAGCCGGTAATGCCGCCGACCGCCGGCGGCCGCGTGCCCGCCGCGCCCTCGACTCGCCGGCTCGCGCGCGAGCTCGGCATCGATATCACCGAAGTGACCGGCACCGGGCCCGGAGGCCGGGTCAGCGCCGATGACGTCAAGCGCCATACCAAGGAGCGCGTCGGCGCCGCGTATGCGTCCGCCGGGGGGGGCGCGCCCGAAGCGGGGCTCGCCGGCACGATCGCGCTGCCGGACTTCAGCAGATGGGGCCCGGTGTGGCGCGAGAAACTCACAACCGTTCGGCGTATAACCGGCGAAAACACCCAGGCCGCGTGGCGAACGATTCCGCACGTCACCCAGTTCGACGAGGCCGACGTGACCGGCGTTGAAGAGTTCCGCACCCGGTTTGCCAAACGCATCGAACGCTCCGGAGCCAAGCTCACCGTCACCGCGATTCTGATGAAGGTCGTGGCACGCGCGTTACGCCGGTTCCCGCGCTTCAACTCCAGCCTCGACGCCTCGGCGGGTGAGATCATCTATAAGGATTATGTCCATATCTCGGTCGCAGCCGATACCGACCGCGGCCTGCTGGTACCGGTGATCCGTGACGCCGATCGCAAGTCTATCCTAACCTTGTCGAAGGAGCTCGGGGAGCTCGCCGAGCGTGCGCGCAACAAACATATCAAGCCTGAGGAGATGGAGGGCGGCACCTTTACGATCTCGACCCTCGGCGGCATCGGTGGAATCGGTTTTACGCCGGTGGTGTTCCCGCCGCAGGTGGCGATTCTGGGTGTGGCGCGCTCAGAGACAAAACCGGTGTGGCAGGACGGCGAGTTCGTTCCGCGCTTGCGGCTTCCGTTGTCGCTGTCGTATGACCACCGCGTTGTCGACGGAGCCGATGGCGCGCGGTTCCTGCGGTGGATCTGTGAGTCGCTGGAGCAGCCGCTGTTCATGGAGCTCGAAGGAGAGGGCGATGAGTAAACAGACACAGACGCTCGTTATCGGCGGAGGGCCCGGCGGGTATACGGCTGCATTCAGGGCGGCCGATTTGGGACAGCAGGTCACGCTCGTCGATCCGTTGCAGAACCCCGGCGGCGTCTGTCTGCACTGGGGCTGCATCCCGAGCAAGGCGCTGCTCCACGTCGTCAAGGTCAAGCAACAGGCGCGCGAAGCGGCCGAGTGGGGGCTCTCCTACGGCGAGCCCACGATAGATCTCGATAAGCTTCGCGCCTTCAAGGACGGCGTGGTCGCACAGCTGACCGGCGGCATCGGGCAACTGGTGAAGCAGCGTAAGATCGAGTACGTTCGCGGCACTGCGCGCTTCAGCTCGGAACGGGAGGTCACGGTAGAACTTGTCGACGGCGGCGAAGAACAGATCAGCTTTGAGCACGCGATCGTCGCAACCGGCGCAACGCCGGTCTCGCTACCGGGCGCCCCGAGCGACTCGGCGCGTATCCTCTTCGCCAAAACGGCACTCGACCTCAAGGAGCTGCCTGGGTCTTTGCTGGTGGTGGGCGGCGGATACATCGGGCTGGAGCTCGGCTCGGTCTACGCCAAGCTGGGATCGCAGGTTACCGTGGTGGAGATGCTTCCCGGCATCATGCCGGGCGCCGACCGTGACTTGGTTGCGGTCTTCGAGAAAAAGAACAAAGACGTCTTTCGTGAGATTCGTACCAACACGATAGTGGACTCAATCAGCGAGAAGCAGGACGGGCTCGAGGTAATGCTGAAGAGTGCCGCGGGCGATGACGACAGATCCGGGACCGAGACCTACGACTACGTCCTTCTGACCGTCGGCCACCGGCCGAACACCGCCGAGCTCGGGCTCGACCGGGCCGGCGTAGAGACCGATGACCGGGGCTTCATCACCGTGGACATCCAGCGCCGAAGCTCCGCCGACCGGATCTTCGCGATCGGGGATGTAACCGGTCCGCCCCTGTTGGCACACAAGGCCGGCCTCGAGGGCAAGGTTGCCGCCGAGGTGATCTCCGGACACAAGAGCGCCTATGACCCGGCAACTATCCCGGCAGTCGAGTACACCGATCCGGAGATTGCGTGGGCCGGGGTGACCGAGACGCAGGCCAAAGAACAGGGGCTCGACGTGGTTGTGACCAGCTTCCCCTGGGCTGCTTCGGGACGCGCTACTGCGATGAGCACCCGCGCGGGCAAAACCAAGCTTATAATCGAGCGCGAAAGCGGGCGTATCATCGGTATGGGAATCGCCGGCAAGGAGGCCGGTGAGCTCATCGCCGAGGGAGTGCTTGCGATCGAGATGGGGGCGCTGGCCGAAGACCTTGCGCTTACGGTCCATCCGCATCCCACACTGTCGGAGACGATCATGGAGGCGGCCGAGCTGTTCAGCGGAAGCGCCACGCACGTAATTCGGCGTTCCTGACCGGCCGACATTTTTCGCTGCGCGTCTCGTCGGACCTTGCACCTGCGGGTGTTCGACGCTACGCTATGCTCGATGAGCAACGCAGTCTCAACACAGCGCTCGGAGGGCGATGTCATTAACCTTGCGCTCGGCCATCCCAGCCCTGCTCTGCTGCCGTTGGCGATGGTGCGCCGCGCCGCGGCAGCCCGACTGAGTTCCGGCGACAGGCTTGTGCTGCAGTACGGGCTCGAACCGGGAGACCATGGTTTTCGGACGCTCCTCGGGCAATTTCTCGCCCGGGAAGGCGTAATTGCCGCTCCCGTGGCTCCCGAGGAGCTCTTCATCACCGCCGGCATTTCCGGCGCGCTGGACCTGATCTGCACCGTGCAGACGCAGCCCGGCGACACCGTCGCGGTGGAGGACCCGACGTATTTCCTCGCCGATAAGATCTTTCGTGATCATGGCCTGCGGATCGTTACCATCCCGACCGACGATCTCGGGGCAGTACCGGATGAGATGACGAAGGTGCTTGCCGCCGAGCGCCCGCGGCTCCTCTATCTCATCCCGGCGTACCAGAATCCTACCGGCACGACCTTGATCGAGGAACGGCGGCAAACCATCGCTGAGCTGTGCCGAGAGCACGACACGCTGCTCCTCGCCGACGAGGCCTACCACCTGCTCGGCTTTGAGTCCGCGCCGCCGCGCTCGTTCGCCACCTACGCCGCTGAGGCGCCGGTTATGGCGCTCGGCTCGTTTTCGAAGATCCTTGGACCGGGGTTACGGCTGGGCTGGGTGCACGCGGCCCCCGAGCGCCTTAAGCCCCTGATCGGCAGCGGGCTCTACGACAGCGGCGGCGGCGCAAACCCGTTCGCCGCCTCGGTAGTGCGCAGCGTCCTCGAGCTCGGGATGCTTGCCGAGCATCTGCGCGCGCTCCGGGTAAACCTCGCATCCAGGCGTGATGCGTTGCTTTCCGCCCTGGAAGACGCTCTCGGACCACGGTACATACTCAACAGACCGGGCGGCGGGTACTTCGTCTGGGTGCGCGGGCCGCGCGCTATCGATGCCGACGCACTGGTTGCGGCCGCCGCCCGCCGCAAGGTCGGCATCATGCCGGGGTCACGGTGCTCACCGAGCGGTTCGTTTTCCGACTGTCTTCGGATCAGCTTCTCATATTACGAGCCGCCGGAGCTCCGGCAGGGCGTGCAGAGGCTCGCAGCGGCTCTTGAGTTGACCGGCTGAGAAGCCTATAGTAGCGGTATGCGATTGCGAGCGCGCTTTGCTTGGCTGCGAGCCTTGATGTCAGGGAACGCCCCCAAACAGCAAGACGGAGGCTGTCCCGAGTGGGCGGACGGCGATGAGCCGCTTCTGATAGACGTACGATCACCGGCCGAGTATCACGCCGGTCACATCCCGGCGGCGATTAACGTTCCCTATAGTTCAATTTCTCGGCGGATGCGCGGCTGCAGTCGCGCAGTTCCGATGGTATTATATTGTCAAACCGGCCGCCGCGCCGAGATCGCCCGACGCCGGCTGCAACGCATGGGCTATACGCGCGTTGTGAACTTCGGCGGGATACGGCGATGGAAGGGAGCATTACAGCATTCGTAGCGCCACGGCATCGAGATTTTCCGAGCCTTGTGCTAAGCTATTAGCAACGCACCGGCGACACTGACTTGATCGGAGGATGTTCTGAATACAATAGACAGCCCCGGCATAACGGAAGCCGCGCATCTGCTGCGGTCGTCGAACTTGTTT
>PUPD01000204.1 GCA_003552985.1 Spirochaetaceae bacterium | reverse complement strand
ATGCGCCACTGTTCCGGCCGCTACGACTGGGAGGTCCCTGTCGAGAGGCTTGCGGCCGTAACAGTGTTCAGTCTGCCGATCGAAATGGTGTCCGCCAAGCGATCGGGTTAGAACTCTTCGAGCTCAGAAGTGTCCGGGGCGGATCGGTCCTGCTCCTCGTCGATCGAGAGCGTGATACCGGTTTCACCAGCTGGGCGTTTGTCACCGGTAGTCCGTTGATGGCCGCTGTCTCCACCGCGGTCTCCTATAGCGCGACGTCGTCCGGGTACAGCTCGCGTACGTCGACGATGTCTCCGGACTCCACCCGCGGGTCATCGAGTGTACGCAAGATGAGCTCGGCAGCTGTGTCCGTAGGGAGCAGTTTTCCATCTCGTTTCAGGCGGAGGAACAGCTCGCGGTCGTGGGTGGCTTCGTTCGGGAGGTTACGGCTCAAGGTCTGCATTGACGTGTCGATGACGCCCGGGCGTACCGCGAAGACACGGTTTGGAAGGTTTCGATCGGCCTGCTCCCGGGCAACTGTCCGCGTGAACATATCCAACCCCGCCTTACCCGCGCAGTAAACCGATCTCCCGAAGTATGGAGATTTCCCGGCTCCGGAGGTAATGTTGACGACTGTCACGCGGCTGTTCAGCCGTAGCTCAGACACAGCGCTGAGCAGCGAGCTCGTCAGGTACATGGGGCCGGCGAGGTTCGTCAGAATATGCGCCGCAACCTCCTGCGGGTCGAGAGTCTCCGCAGGCCCTACCGGCGAAAGCTGCGCCGCGTTGTTGATCAGGCAGATCGTGGGCGGACCGGCGCCGCGCGCGTGCCTAATCACAGCGTCCATAAACTTCCGAGACTCTGCGTAGTTTCCGAGATCCAAACTCCGGTAGCTGAGTTCCCCTAGTGTGGTTGTAGCGAAGCACTCGAGCTCGGGGTTCGCGCTTCGGGCGCAGGCGAATACGTGATGACCGCGTTGAAGCACGCTTCGACACAGCGCTTCCCCGACGCCCCGTGAGGCGCCGGTAACGATGTAGATACCCTTCTGCACGGTTGCCTATTATAGCACAAGACTGTCGCTGGTCCAGCCCATTAGCTGCTACTTGCTTGCATTTGCTCTCATGTCCTGGCATAATTTAGTGTTAGCTTGGGCTCAAATGGGGCGCTATGTTTGATTTCGCTGACAAGGTTGCGATCATCACGGGTGGAGAAAAGGGGGATCGGTCGGGCGACGGCGCTTGAGTTGGCTCGTCAGGGCGCGCGTGTCGTTGTCGCCGGTCCGGATGACGCTTCCGGCAGCAAGGTGGCTGCCGAGTCCGGCGAGAAGGGAAGCTACTCCCACGTCGACGTCACCCGTGCGGATGAGGTGCGGGAGCTTGCCCGCCACGTGGCCGCAACGCATGGTCGGGTCTCGGTTCTGGTGAACAACGCCGGCATTCACGCCACCGGCAACGTAGTGGAAAGCGATGAGAAGCAGTGGCGCCGGCGTTCTCGATGTGAACGTTACCGGCATATTTCAGGTCACCAAGGCGATTCTGCCGCAGATGATCGAGGGAAGCGGCGGTGTGGTGGTCAATGTGGCTTCGGAAGCCGGACTCGTGGCGATTCCTCATCAGATAGCGTACAACGTTTCAAAGACCGCCATTATTTGGTTCACTAAATCTTTAGTGGTCGGTTTTGCATCACAAAGCATACGGTCCAATGCGGTCTGTCCCGGCACAACGCACACTCCGCTGGTCGAGCAAGTGCTGAAGAACTCCGGCGATCCGGAAGGGCGCCTGAAGCACCTGGAGAGTTCGCGACCGGCGCGGTCTTCTCGGTAGACGGCGGCCTAACGGCCCAGTAGGTCGTTATCGAATGGCTTTGACTATTCCGGTAGGTCGGTGCACAATCAGTTGTCACAATACACAGAGGCGGAGGACCTAGATGCTCGAGTTTGGTGCACACGCGTTTGTATGGATCGGGGATTGGGATACCGATAGTGGAAGTGGTGCTATCCGGGACGCCGCTGCGGCGGGGTGTGATTTCATCGAGATACCGATTCTGGAGCCGAAAAGCTTCGATGCTGAAGCGCACCGCAAGGTGCTGGAAGAGAGCGGACTGAAGGCAACCTTCTCGACGGTTTTGCCTGCCGGCTCGCACATGCCGGATGAACCGGAAAAAGCGAAAGCGTACCTGCTGGCTGTCCTGGACAAGGTGGCGGCCACGAACTCCACCTATCTCGGAGGGTGTATCGGATACACGCTCGGGCACCTCACCGGCGCCCCGCCTGCGGAACGGGAAATCGATACGATCGTGGAAGTGTTGGGAGAGGTTGCCCGAGAAGCGGAAGAACGCGGCATTACGCTGGCGTTGGAGGCGTGCAACCGGTACGAGACCTATGTCTTCAACTCAATTGACGACACCGCGGCCGCCGTTCGGCGGGTGGGAGCAGACAATCTCAAGGTGCACGGCGATACCTACCACATGAATATCGAAGAAGAAGGGTTCTATGACCCTATTCGCAGGAACGCCGACGTGCTAGATTACCTGCACATGAGCGAGAGTCATCGGGGGCTGGTGGGAACCGGCACTGTGCAGTGGAACGAGGTCTGGAGAGCGCTGAAGGATGCGAACTTTTCCGGGAAGCTTGCGCTTGAATCGTTCGCGGCGGTCAACGAGAAGCTGCAGGCGGCAACATGTCTTTGGCGTCCGACCAACGCCAAGCCGGAAGTTCTGGCCGGTGAGGGAATGAAGTTTCTTCGGAATGGCGCTCGCGAGCATGGGCTGATCACGTAGTTCGTGGGGCGTCAGGCGGCGTAGCGGGCTGCTTGACGCCGCTTTGTATCTTGTCGGTTTACGAGGAGCGCCGATATGGACATCTTGCTTGGGATCGATGTTGGGACTTCGAGCGTCAAGACGGTGGCGGTTGATCTACGGGGGCGAGTTGTCGCCGAGTCGCAGAGAAATTATACCCTGAAGCATCCCCAGCCCGGCTGGGCGGAGCTACACCCGCACGAATGGTGGGATCAAACCATCGACGCGGTGCGCGAGGTAGTCAACTCGGTGTTAGCTAGGGAGGCTCGCTTGCAGGTGCTCGGCCTCGGACTAACCGGCCAGATGCATTCGTTAGTGCTCCTTGATGCAAACGGCTCGCCGGTGCGCCCGGCGATCACCTGGCTTGATAGCCGGGCGCGCTCGGTATTGAGCGCGCTTACCGAGAAGCTTGCCGCCGCGGGTTTCCTTGAGCGGATCAAGAACCAACCCGCGCCCGGACTGACCGTTTCAATGCTGGTGTGGCTGGCCCGGCATGAGCCCGAGGTTCTCGAGCGTGCGAAAACGTTGCTATTGCCGAAAGACTATATACGGTATCGGTTGACGGGCGAATTGGTCTCGGACTTCACCGATGCCTCCTCGACGCTCCTGTTCGACACCTTGAGCCGAACATGGTTCGGTGAGGCCGCGGAGTTGCTGGGTATCCCGACGCACCTCTTCCCTCCGCTGCGCGACACCTACGCCCCCGGTTCGGCAGTTCGGCCGGAGGTGCTGGGTCTGCCGTCTGCACACCCGGAGATCCCGGTGGCAACCGGTTGCAGCGATCAGCAGGCTGCCGCATTAACGACCGGGGTGATCCTACCGGGTGCGGTACAGCTTATGCTTGGAACCGGCGCGCAAGTACTGGCACCGGTGGACACCACCGAGCTGGACACAATACGAACGCTGAACTTCTTCGCCCACCACTATGGGTGGATTGTTCAGGGGAGTGTGCAGAACGCCGGTTCGGCACTCTCCTGGGCGATGAAGGCTCTGGGCGCAGACTGGGATGAGGTTGCGGCCGTAACGAGTATCCCTACGGCCAAGGATGATCCTTACTTCCTGCCGTATCTGTCAGGCGAGCGTACGCCGATCATGGATCCCAACGCTACCGGTGCCTGGGTTAGGCTGCGGCCCGATGTCGAGCGGACGGACCTGCTGCGGACCTGTATGGAGGGGATCGTCTTCGGCATTACGGATGCCGTCGAAGCGGTGCTCGATGTGCTGAGGTGGCAGGGCCCGCTCGAGATTCGGGTAAGCGGCGGGGGCATTCGGCTGAGATCGTACGTACAGATGATTTGTGACGCCCTCGGACAGCCGCTGTCGATTCTCTCGGAAGCAAATGCCACCGGAATTGGAGCGGCAATGCTCGGCGGCGTCGCCGGAAGACAGTTCCGTGACCTCGACGACGGGTTTGCCGCGCTCGGAGCTCGGGTTGAGGACAGTCTGGCTCCTGATGCTGAGCGGCATCAACAGCTCGGTGAACGTCGGGCAGCGTTGCGACCGATCAGGGAGGCATATCTTCATGCCGGCCGATAGGAACGCGCGAACATAACGCACAAACAAACAACAACAAAACGTAATGATCGTTGACAAGCGATAACAGCCGTCGTATGATGGTGACATGAACGGCAGTGATCTACGTCTCGGGGTGATCGGAGTAGGCCGCGCGGGGATGATACACGCCCGTAATTTCGCCAAGGCGATACCGGGAGCAACCCTGACGGCGGTAGCCGACCCCTCTAGGGAAGCCCTCGAACAGGCGGAACATGAGCTCGGGAACCTGGCAACATTTCGGGATTACAACGAGCTTCTGCACAGCGCGCTCGTGGATGCGGTCGTGGTTGTCACTCCTACGAATCTACACGTGGGCGTGGTAAGCGAGGCTGCGGCAGCCGGAAAGCACATTCTGTGCGAAAAGCCGATGGCGATGACGGCGGGGACCTGCGTTGACGTGTCGGGAACGGCGTCCGTGTTCGCGGCCACCACCAGCGAGCTGAGGCCGGATACCATCGACGGCATGCTCGGCGTGGGACGCTCAGCGGTCCCGGGGTTGTGGCACCCCTACGCCTATGTCAACGGCGGCGGCATGAACCTGGAATGGTTCAAAACGCTCGCGGAATCACTGCGCGGATCCAAGGTCTCGTTCGACGAGCTAAACGATATGGCCGCGGAAGCCGGTTCGTCCGATGATCATCCGGTCTTCGTCCCCCATCTGGCCGGGCGCATGAGCCCGAGCGACCCCGGCATGCGCGGGGCCTGGGTCGGGTTGGTCTGGAACCATTCGGCAGGTGTGCTGTACCGGTCGATCCTTGAGAGCATCGCGCTCGAGTATCAGCTCTATAAAGAGCGCTTGCTGCAGATCAATCCCGATCAGACGGTGCTGGAGCTGCGGAATACCGGGGGTGGGAACACCAGCGCGCTGTGGCGGCAGCTCAAGGCGGACACGATGAACGTGCGGGTAGTCGAGATTCCGGACTTCGCGGGCGCAACCCACGGCGTGGCAATGGTGGCCGCGGTGGGTGCGGGCATGTATGACTCCGTGGAGGAGATTGCGCGGCAATGGGTGAAAACCGGATCCGCGACCGAACCGAGCGCCCAGGACCGCACGCAGGTCGAGCGCCGCTTGCAACGTTACCGCGACGCGTTGGCAATGATGCAGGGCTACGCAGGCTAATGACTATCGAGGAGAGGAACCGATGGAAGCGATGACTCCGGACAGATTGAAGCCGGCGGCCAGAGATACATTTTACTTTATTGGAGTCACGACTGCGAAATCGTCGATCATGAAGGTGTTTCCGAGGTGGGCCGAGTACCTGAAGCTCGGTGACGTACCGATTCAGGGCATCGACTGTCAGGTGCATGATAAGCCGGAGGCCTACCGGAAGGTGGTTCAATTCATCAAGACAGACCCCAAGTCTCTCGGGGGGCTGGTGACAACGCATAAGCTTGATCTCCTGGCTGCCGCCCGTGACCTTTTTGACGAACTCGGGCCGTATGCGAAACGGCTTGGGGAGATCAGCTCGATCTCAAAGCGTGATGGGAGGCTCTGGGGCCATGCAAAGGACCCGATCACAAGCGCGCTTTCGCTTCAGGCTTTCATCCCGGAGGGGTACTGGGAGGAAAGCGGCGCGGAGCTCTGCCTGCTCGGCGCGGGCGGATCGTCGCTGGCGTTGACGATGCATCTGATGGACAACGTTTCCCCGTCGAAAGGCCCGCGGAAGATCGTTGTCACCAATCGGAGCACGCCCCGTCTTGAGTCGATGAAGCAAATCCACGCCGAGTCCAACCCCGGGTATGGGGTGGAACACCATCATTGCCCAACCCCTGCGGATAACGATCGTATCGTCGCGCAGCTGGCCGACGGATCAGTGGTGGCGAACGCTACCGGTCTCGGTAAGGATGCACCGGGGTCGCCGGTAACGAATGCGGTGGAATTTCCGATGAACGGATACGCCTGGGATTTCAACTATCGCGGAGACCTGCTTTTTCTGGAGCAGGCTCGGGCGGCGGCGCGGGAAAAGAACCTGACGATTGAAGACGGCTGGGTGTACTTCATCCACGGGTGGACTCGAGTGATCGAAGAGGTGTTCCATATCGATATCCCGGCCGGCGGCCCGGTGTTCGACGAGCTCTCCCGGATCGCGAGTGAGGCTAGAAAATAGGAGTAGTGACATGAGTTTTCAGGTAGACGGTACGAGCTTTCTGGAACCGTTTGTGGTCGACGTGGATCTAGACAACGGAGCGATGCCGAACGCGACCAATCACCTGGTACGCAGGGCATCCGACATGCGCGGGTACTATCAGGACGAGAAAGCGCTGGAGGCGCTTATTGCGGACGGTGATCCGCTCCATTACGAAGTGTTCGAAGTGCCGGTTCCGGAGGAATACGGCCACCTGATGTACTGCATCAGCAAGCTGCAGCCCGGCCGTGTCGGTGATGAGTTCTTCATGACCAAAGGGCATTATCATACCGTGCTGCAGACCGGCGAAATCTACCTTGGCCTGCGCGGCGAGGGATACATGGTGATGAAAACCCCCGACGGCGTGTTCAACGCGCAGCCTATTGCGCGCGGCAAGATGGTGTATGTGCCGCCGTACTGGGCGCATCGCAGCGTCAATGCTTCGGATGAGCCGCTGGTATCGTTCTGCGTATACCCCGGTGACGCCGGGCACAATTACGGGGACATCGTGGAGCAGGGGTTTCCAAAGGGCGTGTTTTTTGAAGACGGCACAGTGGTGGTGAAGTGAGTATGCAGACCGTTGTGGTCACACCCCGTTCGGTCTCTCGTGACGGACACCCCGCATTGCAGGCGATAGAGCAGGCGGGATACCGGCTCGTGTTCCCGAGTCCGGGCAAACAACCCTCTGAGGAAGAGTTGATCTCGGCGATGCCGGGCTGCGTGGGATATCTCGCCGGAGTGGAGCCGGTCACGCGCCGAGTGCTGGAGGCTGCCGACTCGCTGCGCGTGATCAGCCGAAACGGCGTGGGCCTGGACAATCTAGACCTGGATGCTGCCGAAGAGCGTGGCATCGCCGTGGAGCCCGCCTTCGGGGCAAACTCGCGCAGTGTGGCGGAGCTTGCGATCGGGCACATGCTGTGCGCGGCTCGCAGCATACCGGCAGCGGACAGCACTTTCAAGAAAGGCGGCTGGGAGCGCACAAAAGGCATTGAGCTCAACGGGCGCACCCTCGGGATCGTCGGCTTCGGCAGCATCGGGCGAATTGTGGCCGAGCTTGCCGGGTGCTTTGGGATGCGCGTTATCGTGCATGACCCGTACCTCGCAGATGACGGCGATGCGGATGATCGCATTGCGCGTGTAGAGCTCGCGACCCTTATTGCCGAGGCGGATGTGATCAGCCTGCATTGCCCGCCGCTTGGGAACGCCTATCTTATAGGCGAAGCCGAGATAAGGCGTATGAAACCGGGCGCTATTATCGTGAACACCGCGCGGGATGGGCTGGTTGATCCGGCCGCCGCTGCGTCTGCGTTGCGGAGCGGGCAGCTGCGCGCCGTAACGGTGGACGCGTTTACGCAAGAGCCCCCGGAGGACTTCTCGTTCGTGCAAACGGCGGGGGTTATAGCAACTCCTCACGTGGGAGGGTTCACCGCCGAAAGCGTAGACCGCGCCATCGAGCTCGCGGTCGAGAATCTGCTCCGTGTTTTGCAAAGGGCCGAATCATGATAAGCCACGCACAGGTGCGGGACCTGCGCCGCTGGTGGCTGCGGGAACGGGAGCCCCGAACGGGCGCCTACGCCTGGGCATGGATTGGGCAGGCGGGGTTTCTGGTGCGCTTCGGCGGCTATCGAATTGTGCTCGACCCGTATCTGTCGAACTCGCTTGCCCGGAAGTACAGAGGCACGCGGTTCCCTCATCAGCGCCTGACGCCGATTCCAGTTGAGCCGCAGGAACTGACCGGTGCGGATCTGGTATTTTGCACGCATGAGCACACCGATCATATGGACCCGGACTCGCTGCAACCCATCGCCGTAGCATCACCGCGCGCGATCTTCGTGGTGCCGCGTTTCTCGGCGGAGCGTGCGCACGAGCGCGGTGTTGCCGAGAGCCGGTGCGTTACCCTCAACGCTGACGAAACTATCGAGTTTCCCGGCGGCCTGCGGGTCACGGCACTGCCTGCCGCTCACGAAGAAAGCGTACAGGACGAGAGCGGCAATCACAAGTTCCTCGGGTATCTCATCCGGTGCGGTGACGTATCGGTTTACCACTCGGGCGATACGATCCCGTTTGGTCCGCTGGAAGACAGGCTCACCGAGATCTGCGGCGGCGGCAAGGGCATCACGCTCGCGCTCCTGCCGGTGAACGGTCGAGACGAGGAGCGGCGCGCGAACGGTGTTCCCGGGAATCTCACAGCGGATGAAGCCTTGGGGTATCATCGCCGCTTCGGTTTCGGGACTACGGTTCTGCACCACTTCGGCATGTTTGATTTCAACACCGTTGTGCCCGAAGTCTTGCAGGCCGCGATTGACTCTCACGAAGGGTGCGGAAATGCTATTATCCCCGAACTGGGGATACCGTATGAGCGAGAAGAATGACAAACCAATGTTTGCCGAAGAACGTAAGCTGGCTATAATCAACACGGTGATCCGTAAAGGGTCAGTGACAGTCGCGGAGCTCTGCGAGCAATACGTGGTCTCGCCGGCCACCATTCGAAACGACCTTCGTGACCTTGAGAAAGCCGGGAAGCTGACTCGGACGCACGGCGGTGCGATGGTGCGGCAGCGGACCGGAAGCGAGACTACGCTCGAGGTTCGGGCCGTGGAGAACGTCGATGCCAAGAAGGCGATCGCAGCTACGGCGATTGAGTCCATCGACGACGGTGATACGGTCATCCTCGATGTGGGGACAACCGTATACGAGCTCGCGCGCCTCGTCGTGGAGCGCCGTAAGGTCCGCATTGTCACCAATGACTTGAATATCGGACTGCTCGCAGACGAGTATCCGGGAACAGAGATCTATGTTCTGGGAGGTAAGGCGCGCCCCGGATACCACTGCACCGTGGGCGCTGAAGCAATTCGCACGCTCAGTGATTACGCGGTCGATAAGGCGTTCATGGGAACGAACGGATTCGATATCACATACGGCGCCAGCACTCCTGACCCGGGCCACGCCGAGATCAAACGTGCGATGCTTGCTGCTGCTGCAAAGGTATTCCTGCTCTGCGACTCCAGCAAGATCGGAAGGCGCTCGTTCGCGCGCTTCGCCGAGCCGCGCGACATCGATGTGCTGGTTACCGAACGCATGACGCAGGACGAACTGCAACGGTTCGAGGAGGCCGGTCTGGAGGTCCGCTCTCACCGGACCGTCAACCCGTGATCTCGCCCTCGACACCCGATCGCTTCGGCGCTGCACGTGCGATGCAGCAGCGGCTGGCCGGTTTGGTCCGCCAGGAAGACGTCGGCCAGACCGTACGGCGCATCGCGGGTCTCGATTGCGGCTATCGGGGCAATACCTGCGTTGCCGGTGCGGTGGTGTGGGATATCGAGCTCGAGCGCTCGGTTGAAGAGGCAACAGCCGAGGTGGAGGTAGACTTCCCGTACGTTCCCGGCCTTCTGAGCTTCCGCGAGCTCCCCGGACTCATGGCCGCCTACAACAAGCTCCAGACACCGGTAGATCTCCTGATCTGCGATGGCCAGGGCTATGCGCACCCCCGGCGCTTTGGGCTCGCCTGTCACCTCGGGGTGCTGCTTGGTATACCGACGGTCGGCTGTGCCAAGCGCGCCCTGGTGGGCAGATACGAGCCGCCCGGGGCCAAGCGCGGTGTGCGTAGTCTCATTCGCGACGGTAGCGAACTGCTCGGCGCGGCGGTCCGGACCCGAACCGGGGTGCGCCCTGTGTTCATCAGTGTCGGACACCTCGTAACGCTGGACACCGCTTGCACGGTTGTTCTTCGTTGTGCGCCTCGTTATCGAGTTCCGGAGCCCACTCGCCGGGCGGACCGGCTTGTTTCGCGTGTCAGACAGGCCTCGACGTAACTGCAGCCGAGGCGCAAAGAGTCAGCTTAGCTGCACCTTTCTGTCGCCATTTTTTTGTCGCTATTTCGGGAGAAGGTGCGTATAATCGAGTTATTAACGGCTGTTGCTTCATCGTCGACTGCATCGTTGTAAACGGAGGGAAGGCATGAGGAGCACTAAGCGGGGCGTGTTCGTAGTAGTGTTGCTGGTGTTGCTGTTCGGGGGCGCGATGAACGTTGCGGCCGAGGTTCAGGTAGATATCGGAATCAACGTTCCGTACTATGTGGGCGTTAGAACCGACGACGATGATATCGACGAGGCAGTCCGCTGGGTATTTGTGTTACCCGATGTCAAGGTTAACTGGTTTGATGAGGTTGGACCGGTCAGAATCGGTGCCGGTGGACGGCTTTGGACCTTAATACTGCAGAGCGTGATCTACCCCATCGTATCTCTTGAAGCCGACGTCGGACGATTCGTCCTGAACACTAACCTGGGAGGCGGCCTTTTCATCAACTTCGGGCTATACACCGGGATGCATTTCGCCGGAGTGTTCCTGCCGGAGTTCTCAGCTGCGTATCGTATGACCGACACCTTCAGCCTCGGGACCGGCGCTATGTTCCTGTTCGCCCCTGAGGTTGAGGACCTGAGCTCGTTCGCGTACATGGGCACCGTGTTCGGCCGGTTCACAATTCGCCCGTGATCACGGCGCTGCCGCAGCCAATAGCCTATGAAGCTCGGTGAGGTAATGCCGGCGGCATCATTTGCTGAGCCGATGAAGGTCTTGATGAGTTTCTCACTCTTTTCTCCGGCGAGTCGAAACCGTAGCACGTAGCGATTCCTTCGAACCTCCATCAATACTTCATTCAATACTCATACAACTACGGTGAACTACGAAACCGTTGATACAGACTGATTCTGATAGCCTGGAGCTCATTCATGTGGAAGCGCGTTGCACAAAGACCTTGGTGGCAGCTGGTGGTGCTGCTTACGGTCATGACGTTCGGTCTGCTGCATACAATCGATCACGCCTTTCCTTCAGCCCACGCCCTGTGTCCGTTCGGCGGACTCGCGACATTGTACTCGGTTATTCAGACAGGGGAGTTCATCCACCGCGTGCACTCCTCGGCGGTATTTCTGTTGCTCGCGGTGGTGATAACCGCAGTGGTAGCCGGCCGCGCTTTTTGCGGGCGGCTCTGTCCGTTCGGGACGGTACAGGAATGGGTAAACCGAGCCGGTCGAAAGCTGGGAATCAGAACAAGCCTCGAGCTTCCCGAACGGCTGCACCGTATCGCGAAATATGCGAAGTACGTGGTACTCGCCCTCGTTCTCTACTATACGTGGACGGCCGGCAAGCTGGTGTACCGGGCGTGGTGCCCGTGGTCTGCGTTTATGACGATCTTTGATCCCCAGGAAATCGTTGAAGATATTCTCATGGGCGGTGTGATTCTGCTGGTGCTGCTGGTTATGGGATTGTTCATCGAGCGGTTTTTCTGCCGATATCTTTGTCCATTTGGCGCGGCGCTGTCAGTGTTCAACCGCTTCAGCGTGATCAAACCGGAACGTCAAAACAGCTGTGTGGAGTGCATGCTTTGTGAGAAGGCGTGTCCTGCGCGGATTAAGATCTGTCAAACCGAGAAGGTCACCGACGGCGAGTGCATACACTGTTACAACTGCATTGCCGCCTGTCCGCATAAAGGGAGTATGACACTGAACTTCGCTCGCCTCCAGCCTCATGTAGCCGGCCTGCTGGTTGTGCTGCTGTTCGGCGCCGTCGTCGCAGGCTCCGTGGCCGCCGGCTACTGGGAGCGCGGACGAACCTTCCCCGGTGCGGTCGATGTCGGCGGACGGACCGTGGAGGAGGCTCACCCGAGTCTACGCGAGGTGCGCGCCTCGCACACGCTGGATCAGGTTGCCGAGCAGAGTGGACTCACCCTGGCCGAGATACGCGATGCGCTGAAACTGCCGGATGATCTCGACGAGAAGACCACAGTCAGAGAGGTCAGTGAGCAGACCGGGCAAAGCCGACGAGACCTGCTCTTACTGTTGGGGGAATTGCTTGGCGATTAGCACAGGTAGAGGTGAGAGGCCGGCCTGAGCGCGCTCCCGTGCGCCCAAAAAAGTGACAAGCCATGGCGGTTCCAGGAAGCAGGTGCGCTGGGTACGCTCGCCATTGCGTAGAGTTTCGATGGCCCGACCCTCGCTGGTTCCAAGCGGAAAGGTCACCGCTGCGTAAACGGTAGGCATGAAGCGCACCATCGCGTGCGTAGGGCCGTTCCCGCACGCCTCTCTTGATCCGAGACACAGGTTACTGCCTTCTCCCTGAGGTGCCAATGTTTACGATCCACCACTGCCTCCGTTGTCGTTTGGGTCGGCCGACTCAAAGGTTCGGCGATCGCGCATGCAACGCCAACGAGGACCAATTGCCTGTCCATCCTTTTGCGGCTCTTAAGCGAAGCAGCGTGTACACAGAGCCGGTATTAGTAAGCGAAGGAGGGCTTACGGCAACCGGCTATGGATATCCCGAAGCATTCCCATGACGAGTTCTTTCGTGCCTATTTTTCCCGCCCTGAGCTGCTGGGCAGCCTGCTCAGGTTCGCTCTGCCGAAGGATCTCAGCAGCGCCCTTGACCTGTCCACACTGGCGGTGGATGGGGCACCTACATCGACGAACACCTTCGCGAACACTTCTCAGACCTTGCCGCTACCGTATCGCTTGCCGGACGCGAGACGAAGGTCTATGTCCTTGTAGAGCACAAGTCCTACAACGACCCCTCGGCGTTGCTGCAGATGCTGCGCTACATGGTGCAGCTGTGGAGCGAACAGCGCAAATCGCGGCCCACTGAACCGCTTGTGCCGGTTGTGCCGCTTCTGGTGTACCACGGACGCTCGCAGTCTGTGCGGTCGTCGTTCGCCGAGCTCTTTGGGCGGGAGCTGCCGCAGACCCTTACGAGCTACATTCCGCGTTTCGTGGCAGAGGTCTTGAATCTTACCGAGCTTCCGGACTCCGAGATCCCGCCGACTCCGGCGCCGCTGTCTGCGGGGTTGTGGGCGTTGAAGTATGCGCGCACGCAGACCGAGAAGACCCTATCGGCGCTTGACCGGCTGGCGGCGACGGTGGGGAAAGCGTTGGTGGAACACGAAACGTTTGCTATACTGAAGCTGTATCTCATTGCCGCCTCACCGTATGAGCCTGCCGAGCTCATTGAGATGGTCAATCGCCTGTTACAAACGGCGTTTTTTCGGGAGGAAGTGGTGAACACTGCAGAGAAGCTGAAACAAGAAGGTCGCCGGGAGGGCGCGCGGGAAGAACGGCGACGGACCGCCGAGCGGCTGCTCGCGCGAGAGTTCTCCGTGGCTGAGGTCGCCGAGATCACGGGACTCACCGAAGCTGAGGTGCAGGCGATCGCCGCGCAGGAACGAGAGTAGGGAGCATTAGCACGAGCCTGGTAACGAGGTCCGTCCTCCGCGATGACTTCCTGAGACCGGTCGCCGGGTAACCGCTGTTTGATCGATGCATTACACAGTTCCGGCGGAAGACTCGGTTGATTCTGGGTGGGGCTGCTACGGGGGCGCCATAGTGCTACGCTCGTTTTTCAAAATGAACAGGTGCCCCTGGTAAGAGACCGCGGCCAAGACGCGTTTTCGCTTCCGGGAGGGATGCAAAACAGAGGCGAGGAGCTGTCCGAGTTCAGGTGGTGGGATGGGGTTGCAGACCTGCCACGCTTCGCCGATGTAGATGCGATTCTGAGGCGTTATCGGCGCGGCACGCCAAGCCCCGCGCCTGAGCCGGATTCCAATGGGAAACCGGACGCTCCGGACACCGGTAGAGAATCTGCCTGAGCCGGGGACGTTCCGGCGTCATTCGTATCGTGCGCGCCCGAGGGGATAAGGTTAGGTGGCGGAAGTAATCTCGCGTGTTTCGCGGTGGCGGAAGCAGTTGACGAGGTGATCATTGACGATGCCGGTGGCCTGTAGATGGGCATAGATGATCGTGCTTCCAACGAAGCGAAAGCCGCGCTGTTTCAGATCACGGCTTACCCGGTCTGAAAGCCCGGTGGTTGCCGGCACTTCGTCGAGAGTACGCGGGTTGTTGCACACCGGCCGGCCGTCGACGAAGCCCCAGATATAACGGTCGAAGCAGCCGTACTCTTCCTGGATTTCGCAAAACGCGGCTGCGTTACCTACCGAGGCGGCAACCTTCGCGCGGTTGCGGATGATGCCCGGATCCTGCAGCAGCGCTGTAAGCTTGGCTTCAGTGAACCGTGCCACCGCCGCAGGGTCGAAGCCCGCAAATGCTTCCCGGAACCGTTCGCGCTTCCTGAGTACGGTGAGCCAGCTGAGGCCGGCCTGGAACCCTTCGAGAATCAGGAACTCGAAATGGGTGCGATCGTCGTGAACCGGGACGCCCCATTCGGTGTCGTGATAGCGGACGTAAAGGTTGTCCCCAAGGCACCATGGGCAGCGGGGTTTCCCGTCTGCGAGGGCTTGAGCTGCTTTCGCGTTTTCCACCACGCCGGCATTCTGCACCAAAACGGGCGATTTGTTCCAGTCGCGGCGCTGTTACAGTGCCGGGTCGGTGCAGTCGCTGCGGTGCACGGAGACGACCGGCCATGTGGCATATCATGGCGCGGTTTATGATGAAGGCCGGCTGCACCTCGCGTTCTTGGCGTGCCGATCTTCTCGCGTGCGCACGCGAAGAAGGCATCAGGCGTCTCACTCGAGGACGCGCGCTGAAAGCCCGACCTGGTTGCGCCCGTTGCGCTTCGCGCGGTAGAGGGCCTCGTCCGCCTCGTGATATGCGGACTCAAAACACGTACTCTCGTGCGCGTCGAGCTGTGCGATGCCGAAACTAGCCGTCATGCGGAGGTCCTGCATGGCGCCTGAGAAGCGGTGCTGTTCGATCGCTTGCCGGATCTTTTCAGCGACCTGCCGAGTGCCCTTGGCCGAAGTTCCCGGCAGCAGCACGCTGAACTCTTCGCCCCCAAAGCGAGCAAGAATATCGGTCTTGCGGATCTGGTCGCGAACGATCGCCGCAATCTCGCACAGAACGAGGTCACCGTTGGGGTGGCCGTAGCGGTCGTTCACGTCCTTGAAGTGGTCCAGGTCGAGAATGACCATTGACGATTCCTCACCGGTTCGTTTCACGCGTGCGAGCTCCTGTCCGACGAGCTCAGTGAATCGCAGCCGGTTGTACAGGCCGGTCAACATATCGGTACCGGCTAAGTGGTTGAGCCGACGGTTTTTGTCCTCAAGCTCAGCCGCCTGATCGGCGATTCTCCGGCGTGCTTTGAGAATTGTGATCAGCGCGATGGCATACAACGACGTCGCCAGGAGTCCGCTCGTGATGAGCGTTCGCAGTACCTCGTTCCTCGTACGCGCGGTCAACAGCTCACGGGTGTGCTCGACGATGAGGTAGGTATTCCACGGTTCCATGTACCGGAGCCACAACAGCGGTCCGTGGATTCCTTCGGGCTGGACCACAACGCCCCGGGAACCGAGCTCGCTGCGCTGCAGCCGCGGCATCATTGCGCCGTCCCAGAGCTCATCAAGATGCTTCACTGGTTGTACGAGCAGGCTTCTGTCGGTGGCGTATACCAGTTGCCCGTCGGGGCGTGCCATGTAGACCACGATGCCGGGATGATCGTCGTATGAATGCATAGTTTGGCTGAACTCGGTGGCGTCTATGCCCGCGCCCCTGACTCCCAGGAAGCGGCCGTCGGTGCCGTAATAGGTTTCGGTTCGGTCGCTGACGATGCTCGCATCAAGCATATTGTGCCGCGGGCGGATCTCTTCCATGAATGCCCGCAGCTTTTGCTCGTTTCGCTCGCCGTCGAGAATCCAATCGCGTAAGAAGCCGTCGCGCAGCAGTTCCTCGCCCACGCGATGATAGTGAGCTGCCGTGCGGTCGAGATTGGCCGCAACCGCCAACCCAATCGACGGTAATTCGCGTTCGGAGATTAACTGCCGTATCCGCCGGCCGTTCTGTAGAGCATGCGATGCAGTCAGCGTGAGGAACCCCACCAACACTGCAACGCTGAGTATGACAAACACGCGCGTGCTGCGCGCCCCAGTTCTCCTACGCATTCCGTTACTAACGCCGGCGGCGTTCGCAGCAGTATCGCAAGTATTCGAGCGCAAAACAAGTCGATTACTCAGAGCCGTGCCCCCGCCGAGAGCCGAAACAGTACCTTTGCGCAAAACGAGCAGAGCGCCTGCTGATGCCGGAGCTGACACAGACTATTGCAAACTCCGGAGCCGCACTGCCGGCCGGAATTTGACCTTGCGCAGGTCGGCAAATCTGGTACAATCGGGGACCTGAGATCTGCTCGCTATCTCAGACTCAGTCCCGCACGCGCGGCAGTGCCGCGAAACGGTAAGTGCCGAGAAACGGTCACTGTCTAAGATGATTGCCGGTTGCGATGAGGCCGGCTGCAATAGGGAGTCGCGGATGGGTATTGGAACGGTGCTGCTCTTGTCGGCATTGATTGCCGTCGTTCTCTTTCTCCTGATGAGAAACAAGTCCGGCGCCGTGGCGCCGAGTTGGATCCCGATCGAGATTCGTGTCACGATTCCTTCCAAGGAGTACGACCAGGACTGGGACGTGTCCTGTCCGTCCTCGGGCGAGACTCATACGGTTAATCTGCATGGGCTTGTTTGCTCGTGCGAAGACCAGCAGAAACGCCGTCGCTACCACCGCGGTGATCTGCGGCGCCACTGCACGCATCTAAACGAGCTGCTGCGGGCTGAGGGCTTTACGGCGCGCATGCGCCCAATGGCGGCTGCGGTGGTCGACGGGGGGTACACGCTCGGACGGCGGATGGAGATGTTTCAGGTGCCGGCCAGTGACGAGCCGAACGATTTCGTTCCGGTATTGATCGCTGTTAATGACGCCAACGATTGGGCTGACGTGTTCGCGCCCGACGGCAACGGCGGGATCAGGGCATTCGGGTTTGATATCCGTACCGAGCAATGGGCCGATGGTGGCGCGCCGGTAGCCTCCGATCGGATCGGTAAATACATTCTCTCAACCGCCCGCTGATTCAACACAAGCCTGATTCAGCGTCGGTCCGGTTCAGGACAGAATAGCTGCCGGGCGCACGACGAAATCACGCGGGACGCGGGTGTCGCTGGGGTCTGCAATCGGGAAGCTGGTTGAGCGCAGAAGATACGCGGCCAGGCGCAGATTCTCGCGATGCATCGCCACTTTACGGTGCGGGCCGTCGGCGGCCACGAAGATCTCGCTCAGGTAGCCGGCATGCCAGTGGATTCGCGCGAGGCGCCGGGAGTTTTGGTGCACTAAGACGGTCTTCCCGTGGGCCTCGACAAACTCGCGCGCGGCGGTTTCAGTTATTTCGAGTATAAACAGCAAATATGACATGTCCTCGAGCGAGCCGGCAGCGCCGGTATTGAAACCGCTCATCAATAGTAGGCGGCGGTACCCGGCCGTATCAAGATAGTGGGTTAAGGCGGTCAGCGCGCTGCGCTGCGCGGTGTTGGGGGTTCCGGCAAACAAGGTGATAACCGCGCTCTCCTGCGCAGCGACCGGATGGTGTGAATAGTCTGAGTTTATCCCTGATGCTGTTGGGTGTGGAGCAATCGGTAGCGTCAGCATGTCGTACCTCCGGAGCACAGCAATTTCTACGGCTTCGCCGCAAACTCACAGACGAGAGTGGAGGGAAAGATGACTAATCGTGCAGCGGCTGATTACGATTGAGACATCGTTCCCGGCCGGGGTTACCACCGACCAGGACGGCTTTGGCACCTTGCCGTGCGGCAGGTTGCCGGGCGCTCTCAGGGCCGTCCCCTAACGCCTCTCGCGATGCTGGCTGCAGCGTAGCACAGAGGCCTTCGGTGCGGCAAGGCATCCAAGGGCGCCGACAGCAGAGAGGAGAGCGAGCGCATGACGCGAACCGTCAGGGGGTGTCTCTGTTCGGGGTGTCTCGGGTCGGGTTGTCTCGGGTCCGTCCCCTGAAGTATTCCAACGCTTTGAGAACGAACCGGGCATACGCGCCGGCTTGACCACCGCCCATCTCGATTGCTACGTCTATCGACTCATAGACCTCTCCGTCGGTAGCGCCCGCCTGCAAGGCCTGGTCGAGGTGCCATTCCATGCACGGCTCGCATTTGGTCACGATCGAGATCGAAAGGGCCATCAACTCCTTGATTCTCTTCTCTAAGGCCCCGCTCTCAAACGCCCGCGCTTCCAGTTCGAGAAACGGCTTATAGGTTTTGACATTGTCGAGAAAGGTTTGGTGCAGCCTCCTTCGATCGCTTCTGCTCTGTTCGATCTTCTGGAAACCCAAATCAGACATAGACTTCTCCGTTTGGTCAGGTGATACTCCAATTATAGGAATGCGAGCCGAAACTTTCCCTCCGCAGGCGGGGGTTCATCGTGCGCCGCTTCCAGCTGTAAGGGGCGTTCTAATCCGGTTCAGTCTCGATTACAATACCGCTATGGTGGGAACGAAGGGTGGGTACCGACCCTATACCTTCCTGGTTGCCGCAAGCGTACTCTTCGGTCTCCTCGGTTGCTCCGCCGGTGCGCCAGACCTCCACCGTTTCGGCGGCGGAGCAGAAGGCGAGGGCAGGCGGCCGGGGGCGGATGCTGAGCTTGATGTGGGTGGGGGACGCGAGCGTGTCGCCGGCGAAGGTTCGGCCGGGATCGCAGCGCTCATATCCGAGCTCGAGCAGGAGGTGCCGCGGCTGCTCGAGCGGTACGATGTACCGGGGGCGGCGATTGCCCTGGTTCGCGACGGCGAGCCGGTGTGGTCGGACGGGTTCGGCTACATCGATCTAGACGGCCGCGAGCCGGTCAGCTCTGACACCATCTTCGAGGCGGGTTCGATAGCTAAATCGATTACCGCCTGGACGGTGCTGCAGCTTGTGGACGAAGGCAAGCTGGCGCTCGATGATCGGGTCATCACGCATCTCCCAAACGAGGTTGCCGATAGGTTCCGGGCCGCCAACCGGGGCGGTGTCCCGGCTGAGACGTTGACAGTCGGCGAGCTCATCTCGAACAGCGGGGGGATGCCGTTCGCGCTTGCTGCCGGCGACTTGGAAGACCTTCGGGCAGGGCGCATGGATAGCAAGCACCTGCGCCGCAGAGCTCCGTCCGGCCGACAGTTCGAGTACTCCAATCCGGCGTTCATCGTCGCGGCCCTGATGGTGGAGTCGGTGAGCGGAAAGCCGTTTGCCGAACTGGCCGAACGGGAGGTGTTCGAGCCGCTCGGCATGCAGAGCAGCGGGTTTGGGGCCCAAGCGCGATTCGCTGAATCGGCGGCAACCGGCCATACCTTCGACGGAACACCGGTCCGCTGGGACGATCACGGTCCGTTGGGGGCGGGAGGGCTCTATTCGACCGCCGCCGATCTCGCCCGCTTTCTCGCCGCATACCATGCACACGAAGCGGCTCACGGCGCTGCGGACACAGCGACGGCCGATGCACAAACCGTTCTATCGGCAGACTCCTACCGCGCCATGCTCGAGCCGGTTATCGAGGTGGAAGGTGCCTACCACAGTCTTATGGCCGAGTACTACGCCCTGGGTCATTTTGTCGATATTCTTCAAGATTATCCAGCTGATGAGGCGCGGGCCGCCTTACCGGCAAAGGCCGTGAGCCACGGCGGTGAATCATCCGGCTGGTTGACTGCGTACTACACCATTCCGCAAAGTGGCGACGGATTTGTGCTGTTGACGAACAGCCGGCGGAGTTGGTCGCTCGTTCGGCTGGCTCGAATCTGGTTGGATGCGCTCGAGATACCTCACCCGACGATGGTCGGAAGCTACTACCGGCTCGGTGCTGCTCTTGTCGGCTTAGCCGGGGTCGCGATCATCGCATCGCTCAGTATCCTGTTCGTCGCATTCCGTCGGCGAAAGCGACCGCGTACGCCAGGCGGGCCGGGTGCTCGAGTCGGCGCCTGGACGCTCAGCGTGCTCGGAATCGCGCTGCTGCTTGGATGGTGGGCCGTGGTGCACGGAGTCGTCTCGATGTTTTTCCCAGTTCTCGTCGGTCTGCCGGCGGCCGCCGTGACGCTGTGCGCTCTTACTTTGATTGTGGTAGCCGCACCGGCCGCAGTGTATCGGCCGGACGGATAACTCGATCGATATCGGGCACGGAACGGCAGTTGCTGGAGTTCGCGCCGGAGGACGGCGAGGCCATTCGCGAGCTGACCGGTTTGGTTCGCCGGGCCTCAAAGCTGACAATGCCGGTGGAAAAACCCGAAGAACCCTACACCGTCATCGATATGGTCCGGATAGATCATAGGAGGCGCGCTCCCGCTGGTGTGCTCCATTGAACAGCGCTACCTGGACCTTGGGGGCCGGGTGCAGTTCAACGCGCGCGTCGAGATAATACTCGTTGAGACTGATAGGGCCATCGGTGTCCGGCTGGGGGACGGGAGCGAGCACCGCGCCGACTGGGTCATCTCGGCGGCAGATGGACGCACGACGATCTTCGATATGCTGGACGGGAAGTATGTTGATCGCGCGCTCAGAAACCGCAAGGAGAACCCGCGTCTGTTCCAGCCGCTTGTCTATGTAAGCCTCGGTGTGGCGCGCGCACTCGATGACCTGCCGGTTTCGGTCGGAGGCCTGAGGTACCCGCTGGAAAGCCCGATGACAATAGCTGGAAAGCGCGAGGACAGCATCTGCGTCCGGTCCTACAGCTTCGACTCCCGGCGATAGGAGCATGCTTTCCTTCCGGACCGCTATCAGAATCCGAGCACGTTCCAGTATCCCATCTGCCACAGGAACAACAGCCCTGCAAGAGCAACGCCGAGCCGGCCGAGCCGCTCGCGAACGGCCCCGTCGTCCTTCCCTCAGCTTCGCAGCACCATCACGGCGAGCCATAGCGACGACAATCCACAGGCAGCCACCGCCGCTGCGAGCACTGGCTGTATCGAAAGCAGTGGGGTGTCCCCAAGGGTGATCACCTGCGCCATCATAGTTGCCAGGAGTACCACTACAACCGCTCCGAGCACCGCCGCCGTTCGTTCGAGCCTCGCTTGTTGGCGCCGCGCCGGGGATAGGGGAGGGCGGTCAACGCGGCGAAACCTTCGCACTACTGCCCCGATCGGCCAGCCTAAGGTAGCTCCGAAGAACATGAGGGCGGAGAAGGCCATAAGACCTATCAGAACGAGCTCGTTCTCGTACCAGCGAACGCGCTCGAACGCCAGCGGAATCATGAACGTCGCGAAAAGGTGTGATGCGGAACGCCCACCTCCTGCATCGAAGACGAGGTAGTCTTCGCCGTCGGCCGCTCTCAGGGCTCCGGCCCTGTCGTCCGGTGCTCGAGGCGGTGCGGTTTCGTCCGGTACCGGGACGAGCGCGGCGAGAACCGCATCGACAACGTGCATCCGCGGATCATCATCGAGCTGAACATCCCAGATCCCGTTGAAGTGCACAAAGACCCCCAGCTCCGCTTCCGGCAGGAGGCTGAGCTGGCTGTGATATCCGGGCAGATCGCCGCCGTGCCCCACGAGGCGGTACCCGTTCCAGTGATACTCGATGAATCCGAGCGTCCAGCCCGGGAGCACGGGGTGGTGCGTGAACGCCGTGGCATGCAATCGCCGGAGCGTCTCCGGTTCCAGTATCCGCGCCCCGTCCAGGGAGCCGTCGTCCAGGTTTGCGAGCATAAACCGCACCATATCGTCGGCGGTGCTGAACTGCGAATCCGCGGGGGCGGCGTTCTCGTAGGTGATGGGAAGTAGCTCAGGCTCTCCCCGCCGGTAGCGATAAGACATTGCGCGATCGGCCGCCAAGCGTTCAGGCAAGAGCTCGCGAAAGGTGCTGCGACCCATCCCCAACGGCTCGTGAATATGCGTATCGATGTAATCCGCGAACGAGAGCCCGGAGAGCACCTCAACGACATAGCCGGCGAGCGCCATACCGTGGTTTGAGTAGCTGATCACCTTCCCCGGCGGCCTGACCCGCGGCGCTGCGTCCGGGCTGGTCAGAAGCTCCCGAAGCGGCACGGTGTCGGCGAGTCGACGCTTCGTTGCAGTTGACCCGAGCATTCGGTCGTCGAATCCTGCTGTATGAGTAAGCAGATGCCGCATCGTGACGGGCGCCGGGAAGGTATCCGGCACCGGGATGTCGAGGTACGCGTTGACGTTCTCATCCAGGTCGATCTTTCCCCGCTCCACCAACTGCATTACCGCGATTGCAGTGAAGGGCTTTGACACCGACGCGGTCCGGAAGACAGTCCGGGAATCGAACCGGCGGCCGGCTTCAATATCGGCGAACCCGTAGCCTCGCGAGTGCAGCACTTCTCCACGGTGCACCACAGCAACGGCTGCGCCCGGGAGGTTGAACGCCTCAAGCTGCGCCTCCACCACGGCATCGATCCGGCGGATCAGCGCGGCCGATACCAACGGTTTGTGCACGTCGGGGAGCTCGTGCGAGGCTCCGAGCGCCGGCGGCACGGAAGGCGATCAGCCACCGGGCGAATCCATTGACCGGCTCACGAGAGTGCGCGAAGGCGCGGTTCCATGCACCAACATCAGGAACAGAGTCAACACTACAACGAGAACCGCGCTCCTGCTCAGCATACGCCACCTCCGGTCTGTGGCGGTTGAACTCGGTCCGGCGGACAATCGACAAAAAACACTATACTCCATCACAAGCCAAGATGAGCAATCTGAGAAGAACGGCGCGGCACCGCAACCGGAACGGTCTTGCTTTCGAACCAATTTGGCGATATATTGAACCAACAGGATGAACCATGAGTTCGATCACGATTCACAATATTGACTACACCCTGAATGAGCGTTTGAGCCGGGAGGCTCGGCGCCGAGGAAAGAGCAAGAATGCCCTCATAAAGGAAATCCTCGCCCGCGAGATGGGCCTACCGCTCGACGGGACGTACGCCGACGACTACCGTGAGTTTGCGGGGCTGTGGACTGCCGAAGAGCGGGAAGAGTTCGAGCGCGACCAAACCGAGAACGCGTCGGTAGACCCCGGAGATTGGAAATAGTGAGCCGGGTTCTCATCGATACCAACGCATATTCCGCGCTGCTTGCGGGGGATAGCCATGTCGCCGGCGTGCTTGCCCGTAGTGAAGTGGTTTTGCTCTCGCCGGTGGTTATCGGAGAGCTCTACGAAGGATTTCTCAACGGCTTGCGGAATCTGGAGAACCGCACGATACTGCAGCGGTTTCGGGAACGCCCTCGCACCGTGACGGTACCGATTACCGGCACGACCGCGGAGTGGTTTGCCCAGATAAAGCATGGTCTCCGGAGACGCGGTAGGCCGATTCCCATTAATGATGTCTGGATCGCCGCATCCTGTATGGAACATGGAGCAACTTTGCTCACCTTCGACTCGCATTTCGAAGCTGTAGACGGCCTTCGGCTTCATCCGCGGAGTTCGGAAATCTGAACCAGCAGAGCTGATGCATGGCCGGCGTCCCTGCGTTCATCTCACAGACTGTATTGGATTTCGGGGCGCCTGAATCCGCCCGGTAGGATGCGCATCCGCGAGTAGACAAGTGGAGTGCAGGGAGTGCCTCCCGACACCGGAAGAACGGCAACGAATTGTCGACACCTTGGTGCTCGCCTTCAGTACCGACCCGGTGTTTCGAGGGGCCTTCCCGTAAGCCGACCGCTACCTGCGTCTGTTCCCCGGGTTAGTCACAGCGCTCGGGGGTAAAGCGTTTGACCATCGCACCGCTTACCGTGTCAGTTCACGCGCGCTGCACGCCGTCTGTTCCACTCGCGTTGCGGCCGTCAAGCACGGTACGGTTCAGGCACACCGGCATCTTCCAGCCCGGAGAGAAACTGCTGTTCGGTGATAGGTAGGTACTGTATCGGTCTTTTGACTTCCTCGGCGACTTCTCCGACGGCGTCGGGAAAGGTCATCAACCGCGGGCCGGTCAGCTCGTAGAGCTGTCTGCTGTGCGCGTGATCGAGAAGCGCCTCGGTGGCCACATCGGCGATGCAGTATGTGTGCCGATGGCGAATGAATATCGCCTACGCTTGGCTCAGAGACGAGAACTGCCCGGTCAGTCAAGCCGCATCTAAGCTGGGCTATCAGTCGGAGGCGGTGTTCAGCCGGGCGTTCAAGGCACAGTTCGGTGAGGCCCCCGGCGGCGTTCGGCGCAGCAGCAATTGACCGCCCGCAGGTGGTCGGCTACACTTTGAGTGTGGACTGGACTGTAGAGCAAACACGTGAGGTTGCAAAACGCAGACTCGAGAAGGAGGCGAGACGAGCGGCCGCGCTCGAGGAGCGCCGGCAAGCGGCGAAGGTGTTCGCCGTGGAGCTTGCACAAGAGATTGGCGCGTGCGACCATTCCGTGAAAAAGGTTTGGGGCTTCGGCTCGGTCTTCGATCCCCGACTGCGTTTTCGCTCGTCGTCCGACATTGATCTTGCTGTTGAGGGGGGCTCGCTTATCGCCTGGAAGATAACGCAGAGCGCAGCGTGGGACGTGGACTTGGTTGACCTCCACGAGCAAGACGAGTCCATGGTCGAGTCCATTACCGCCTCGGGAGTTCTGCTCTATGAGCGATAACGAGCGCCTGCGGCTGCTGCGGGCCCAGCCGGAAGACGACTACCGGTTTATCGTTGATTGTGCTCAGCGTCATGCCGAAATGGTTTCACGCGCGTCTCAGACCGACGACGAGGAGATGGCGACAGCAGCGGTGGCGTATCTGGTTCATAACCTCTACACGGCGTTCGAGGGCTACTTCCTTCGTGTTGCCAAGTGTTTTGAGAACAGTATGGGCGATTCCTCGTGGCATCGAGAATCGATTGATCGAATGAAGATTGCCATTCCCGGTATCCGGCCGGCGGTGATCTCCGCCGAGTTGGCCGAGCCGCTTGATGAGCTTCGACGCTTTCGCCATCTTTTCAGAAATCTGTATAAGTCCCGGTTGAAAAAGCATCGCGTAGCCGAGATCTCGGAGATTGCCGCGATGGTAAGCAGCCGTTTTGGCGCTTGCCACGATGCCTTTGTGGCCTGGATCGACGCGCTCCTCGCGGCGGAAGAGTCGAATACGTAACCCTGCCGGCAGCGTTTGGCGCAGCGGCCGTGCCGAACGGGGCACGGCCGCGGTCGGTTATCCTCCCAGCAGCCAGCCGACCGAGATGCCGCCGTACAGCCCGGCGTTGCTTCCGGGTTGCGTTCCGCCGCCGGCGCCGAAACGCGGGCCGAGGACCACAGCCGCGCCGAGGTAGGGCTCGAGCAGAAATGCGCCCGCCCCGGGCACCAACCGGTAGCCTGCCTCGCAAGCCGGACCGAACACCACGGCGGTCACTGAATCGGTCCCGTCCATTCGGAACCATGCCGCGGTGGCACCGACAGCCGCAAACCACCCGCTCGGTGTGTGAGGGTTGCCGCCGAGCGCCCGACGACCTAAAGCCTTGACCGATAGCTGGCGATACGCCGCTCCTTCGGCACGGCTCCAGACCGCCGAGGCGCCGTACTGGACAGACCAGCGCGTTGAGCGCGGGCGCACTACCGCGATACTCAGCTGCGGATTATCAACCCTAACGCCGTACAGTAGGCCCGGTACCTCAGTTTGAACCGCGGTTGGCTCGGAAGCCTCGAGCGAGGCGCAAAACACCAGCGCCAACCCCAACAGCAGCACCACGGCTGCCGGGCGATATACGCGGTAATCGTGACGATGTTTCATTGTTCCACCGCCTGTTCCACCGCCTTGAGCATCGCAAGGCTGCTGAAGGTCGCACCGCTGACGGTGTCGACCTCCAGCGTCTGCTGTTCTACGACGCGGCCGGTTAACCGCGAGAAGTCGCTGCTGTCCCTCAGCCGTTTGGGCGAGCGAATCGTGATCTCGCGATAGAGGCCGTCCTCAAGATGCACGCGCACCTCGACGCTGCGATGTACCACCACTGTGCCCGGGGGTACCGAGATCGTATACTCTCCGCTATAGCTTCCGCTGCCGACCTGCGAGAGGTCGGGATTTCGCAGTGCGACGTTCTCTGCAAACTCTTCCGGGTCGAGCGCGGCGATGCCGCTGCATCCACCGACGACGCTGAGCACGAACATGGCAACGGCAAGCTTGGCGGTGCCGATGATAGCAACTCTCATAAATTCATCCCTCCTCCTGTAGCAAAGAACTGTGCCAGCGCCTGCATCCTCCGCCGAGGCTCGTCCGTGGGGAACCCGTGGTGGCGCCGCAGCACGTACTCGAGTCGAATACCGCGGAACGCGTAGCCGAACGCCTCGCCCGCTTGGGTAGGGTTCTCGAGGTGAGGCAGCAGACCGCGTGCGTGCATCCAGCGAAACGCAGAGCGGGTGAACTCCACCATCCGTTCGGTTACCTCCAGTATCAGTTGCGCAGCTGCGGCGTTCACAAACTGCTCTTCCGAGAGGATGATCCAGGTGTCGGCGATTTCCGCCTGGTCGGTGTGTGTCATGTACCAATCGATCATCCCGTTCAGGACCTGTTCGGCGCTTCGGCCTTCGAGCTGCGCAAGCATCGATTCAGCGTCCTGGGGAGGCCGGACATGTGTGCGAAACAACTCGAAGACTGCAGCGAGGATCGCTTCCTTGTTCGCATAGTGGTTGTACAGCGATGGTTTTCGAATGCCTACCTCGGCGGCGATCATGCTCAAGGGCGTGGCGGCGTAGCCGTGTTTGGCGAACAGGCGGACAGCCGCCTCGAGGATCGCCCGTTTCGTGCCGGAGCTAGGCGATTGCCCGTTGCTCATCGGAGACCCTCCTTGTTTGGAGTTGTCCAAGCTGCGGCCAACGCGTCATCAACCGCTCCCAGGACTGCGGTCTTGCTCCAGGTGGCGCCGCTGGTGACATCAACGTTGGTGCTCTGTTGCTCGAGAATTTCGGAGGTAACGGCATGCAGCTTGTCGTGCAACCGCCGCGGACGCAGAATCTCGATCTCCTGCACGCGGCCTTCGTTTACCGTAACCGCGACCTCTGCGCGCCGATACACCGCAACTGTCCCAAACGGGGGGCGCACGCGGTACGTGCCGTGATACACTCCTCCGGGTAGGGCACCGATATCGGCAACGCTTAGGTGGGCGTCGTCAGAACGGGCTGACTGAGTACCGTTGGAAGTCGAGCTGCAGCCGGCGAGGGACGCCGACCCGAGCAGCAGCAACGTAAGCGTCAGTACAGCGAGCGACGGTCTCGTTCGAAGTACCGGCCGCGGCGGCTTTCCATCCGCCGGCGGTGCGGCCAATGCAGCGTTTGTGATTGTATAGATCTCTTTCATCTGTGCTCTCCTCGTTGTTCGTATTCCTGCGTTCATAATGTGCAATTCCCAATACTAACTACCGGTAGTTAGTGAATGCGCCAAGTGTATACTAGCGACCGTTAGTTAGTCAAGTGGAATTTGTATTACTTTTCTCCGGGAGCCCAGCTAAAGGACGGACACCCTCCGCCAGGGAAGTGGAACGGCGCCGGTTCGGTCAGCGCCGAGGATATTCCAAAATAGTCCCTCACCGAGTCGAATTCGGCCGTCGCCAATCGACTACAGAGCGCTGCTGCAGATCGATATACAAAGAGGTTAAGCTATGCGATTCATGATGCTCATGATACCGAAGGTCTATCAGCCGGATGCGGCGGACGGCGAAAAAGCGGGGGAAGGGTTCGCCCCGCCGGCTGATGAGGTGGAGGCGATGATGAAGTTCAACGAGGACCTGGCACAATCCGGGGCGCTCATCGCGCTCGATGGGCTTCACCCGCCGCACGAGGGCGCGCGTGTGGCCTTTCGCGGGGAGCGGGAGCCGGTCGTGACCGACGGGCCGTTCATCGAGGGGAAGGAAGTGGTCGGCGGCTACTGGATCATCAACGTGGCGTCCAAGAAGGAGGCCCTCCGGTGGGCTGCAAAATGTCCCGCCGGCGAGGGTGATGTAATCGAGATCCGACCGATCTTCGAGATGGAGGATTTCCCCGAGGATGTCCGCGAAGCCGCCGAGAACCCGGTTGTCGAGGCAGAGGTTGAGAAACATAGGCGAT
>PUPD01000030.1 GCA_003552985.1 Spirochaetaceae bacterium | reverse complement strand
GGGCTCGGTAGACGGGTGTTTCATCTTTCCAACACCTCCTTCTACCTATCTACCACCGCCTCCAGCGTCACAGCGCTTCGCTTAACGCAGATATTTTCCCAACACGGTGCGGGGCAGTTCTATCAGCGCGAGAGAATGCGTTTGCCGAGAACCGACAGGATGAAGTGTTGCAGGCGCTTGATCTCGCGCGTACCGGACGGCGTGTACCCCGACAGGTCGAACGCTCGCAGCAGCCCGCTTAGCGCGATCAGCTCGAGCGCGAGGTGCACCTCGCGGTTGGTGAGACCGTCGCGCCCGTTATCGGCGCACCGGGGATCAAACCGGACGTACAGTCCGCGCGTCCCGGCCGCCGCCTTGCGCATTGCCCTCCGCACTACCTCTCGCACGCCCAGCAGATCTACGTCCTCCATCGTGTACGCCTCGATCCGCAGGCGCTTGATCATCTCCTGCTCGGCCGGGCCGGCGTCCTGCAGGCAGAGGAGGGCGAGGTTCTCGGCCGACACGCGTGATTCCGCGCTCGCTGCACCTGTGGGCGCCTCCGGCGAAGACCGCTCCCCGGCCGGTTGTTTCCTCGCGTGTCGCTCCCCGGCCGACCGCGTCTCCGTCGGCAGCGCGGACGCCAACAGCTCGGCGGGGAGGTCGGGGCGCGGCGAGATCCACAGCATTCCCAGCGGCCCGTGCTCGCGCGCCGCAACCAGGCGCGCAAGCGCGCCATACGCGGTGGCGGTCAGGCGTTCGGGAGCCGCGATGATCGGCAGAACTTCCGGGCTCAGGGCTTTCTCCCAGGTGTCCGCCTCAGCGGCTGCCCCGCGCTCGGCCTTCACCGCCGTATACCCCAACGCGCGCAGGCCGGGCCACCGTTCGATATCTTCCAGAACCGGCGACCGGCCGCCCGCGAGGAGTCGAGTGCTATGCCGACTGAACCGCTCTCCGCCCACCGGCCGCTTCTCGACGTATCCGGAAGTCATCGCCGCCAGTAAAGCGGAGTAGTTCGGCATGAAGCGCACCTCGTCCCCGAGGCGCAACGTTTCGGTCTCCTCCGCCGCGGCGCCGGCATCAAGGATCAGGTGGTCGCTCGAAGCCCCCAGTATCGTCACTCCGGGTGTGAGCGGCTCGAGACCTGATACATCGACGTCTTCGCGCCCGATATTCAGAATCGCGCGCAGCCTCTCACCCCGGTCGACAAAGCGGGGCTTAGCACCGAAGGCGTCCTGCCCGCTCTCGCCGATCGGTACCGACGGTTTGGTCTTGAGCTCGATGATCTCGGCTGCGATCACGAATGCGTCCTGGGTTGTCCCGGGCCACGGCCGCCGCTCAACCGTCTCTCTGCCGAGGAGAATCGCCTCCCCTACCCGCAGATGGTTTACCTCCGAAGGCATCTTGCCGGCGGCCACTAACGGCAGGGAGGACGAGTTACCCCCTGAGATCAGCTCGAGCTTGAGCCCCAGCGCGTCCTCGATGCGGTGTGCATGGTCGACGAGCGTGCGCATGTTCTTTTCGGTCGGCATGATCCCGCCATAGCAGCTCAGGTTGGTGCCGATCCCGGCGATTCGAACCCCGGGCAACTCCGCGATTTCGCGCGCCGCCGGCAACAGATCATCCGGCCAGAACCCCTCCCGAAGGTCGCCGAGGTCCACCATCAGGATCACGTCGTGCAGCTTGCCGAGGTTCTCGGCTGCCTGTGCCAGGTTCTTAATCACCGAGACTTCGGAGTTTAGGCTGCGATCAACCGAGGCAACGATCTCGCCGGCTCCCGACAGCGGAGGGATGCGCAGCAACACGATCGGCGCGAGAATGCCTCCCGCGCGCAGGCGGTGAATGTTCTCGAGGCGTGACTCACCGATCGCGTTCACGCCGCCTGCGAGCATCGCGCGCGCCACCTGCGGCATGCCGCAGGTGGCCTTGGTGACGCCGGTTACACTGATTCCGTGCTCAGCACACAGCGTCGCCACCGCGCGCGCGTTGGCGTGAATCTTGTCGAGCTCGACTGTAACGCTCGGTCCGGCGATAGGATGTTCCTCCCGTTCGCGCCGGCGCGCCTTATGCCTCTACCTCGGCGGCACTCACCTTTTTGGCCGGTGTCCAGCGCGCGTACCCGATTCCCAGGTAGCCGTAAGCGATTGAGATCAGCGGCGTGATCCAGTTGAAGAACGCAAAAGCGGCGTAGGCCAGTGGGTTTATGCCGAGCACGCCGAACATGAACGCCCCGCAGGTATTCCACGGAATCAGCGGTGAAGTAATCGTTCCGGCCGATTCGGTGATACGGGAGAGATTCTTCGGATGAGCACCGATCGCCTTGAAGGCGTGATTGAACATCCGCCCCGGCAGGACGATCGCAAGGTACTGATCCGCGGTCACTAGGTTCGTGAAGATCGCCGTCAGATGGCTCACCAGCGAAATGTGCCCGTAGGTTCGCGCCTTTCTGAGAATCGCTTCCAGAATCACCGCCAGAAAGCCGCAGTGCTCGAGCAGCCCACCTAGGCTCAGGGCGGCAAGAATCAGCGAGATCGTCCACATCATGCCGTCGAGCCCCCCGGCGGTCAGCAGGTCGTCGACTGTTTCAACGCCGGTCTCAAGAGCATAGCCGTAATGCATCGTGCTGAGCACCGAAGACAGATCGGCACCCTGCGTAAACATCGCCGCGAGGCCCCCGAGGATCGCGCCGGCGATCAACGCCGGCAGGGCCGGGACTTTGGCAACGATCATCACGATCACCAACAGCGGCACCACCATCAAGAGCGGGTTGATCCAGAACGCCTCCCCGAGCGTGGTGGTGATCTCGGCGATTCCGGAGGTGTCGATCGCCTCGGTGGCAAACCCCATCCCGATGACGGCGTAGATCACGAGCGCGATCAGGAAACCGGGAATCGTGACGATGAGCATGTGACGAATGTGCTCGAAGAGATCCGTGTCTCCCGCAGAGCCGGGCGCGAGGTTCGTGGTATCGGACAGCGGCGAGAGCTTGTCGCCGAGATAGGCGCCCGATATAATCGCGCCGCCGACAAGCCCCGGCGGCACGCCCATACCGGCGCCGATCCCAACCAGCGCCACCCCTACCGTGCCGGCGGTCGACCAGGAGCTCCCTACGAAGAGCGCGACGATCGCGGTGATCAAAGCGGCAGCCACCAGAAAGATTCTCGGCGAGAGGATCTGCAGCCCGTAGTAGATCATGGTAGGTACCACGCCGCCCTGAATCCAGGACCCGATCAGCATGCCGACTACCATGAGAATCAGGATGGCCTGCATCCCGGTCATGATTCCGCGAAACAGTCCCTCCTGGATCACTTCCCAGCGTATCCCCATTCTGATAGCCACCAGCGCTCCGACGGCAACCGCGAGCACGATCGGAATATGGGGGTCGACCTCAAGCACGATGATGCCGACGCTTAGGATGGCAATCAGAAAGACGATCGGAATGAGGGCTTCAAAAAGACTGGGCATCCGCGGTAAATCGGGATACTCGATCTGTTGTCGGGGTTCCATAGCGATTCCTTTGATCTGGGATTGCAAAATCGACTGTTTGCCGCACAAAAGACTAATGTGAGAACCCGGGGTTGTCAATTTGGAAATGCATCTGAGCGACACACTGCGCTCAAACGGTGCAGCTGCGGCTTGTCGTTTCGGAGATCATCCCGTATGATCTAGTTCTATCGGCCGGGTCACCCCACGCAACTCCGTACTGTGTGAGCGTCGCTATGACGATTAATGTCGATTCTGAAGTCTCCCCACTGAAAGCGGTATTGCTGCACCGCCCTGGTCGAGAGCTTGAACGCCTTACGCCCGAGCACCTCGAGAATATGCTTTTCGAGGACATCCCCTGGGTTGAGAAGATGAGCCGCGAGCATGACCAGTTCGCGCGCATCCTCACCGAGGAAGGGTGCTCGGTGTACTACCTGACCGAGCTGCTCGGCGACGTACTTTCAGGTGACGACCACAAACCCGCCGCGGAGGCTCGGCGTGCGCTGATCGAAAACACGCTCGAGCACTGCGGCCTGCGAGAAACTCTGGAGGCGGGCCCGATTGAGGCCTACCTGAGCGAGCTGGATGGACGCAGTCTCGCCGAGGTGATCATCACCGGACTTGAGAAACACGAAATCTCGTTCGCACCGGCACGACGACCGCTCAGCCATTACGTGCGCGAGGAGAACCCCTTTTACATACCACCCCTCGCCAACCTGTACTTCACGCGTGACCCTGCGACCGTAATCGGTTCCACGCTGTCGATCAACGCGATGAAAGCCGGAGCCCGGCGGCGCGAGAGCGCCTTGATCGCTTTTCTCGTTGCGAACCATCCGCTGCTGCGGGAAAACCGTGAGGTGCTCACCTACCGTGGGAATCCTGCCCACAGCATAGAGGGCGGCGACATCCTGGTGCTCAACCGCAGAGCGGTAGCGGTCGGGTGCAGCGCACGGACCTCACCGGCTGCAATCGAGCAACTGGCTTCCGGGCTGCTGCAGCGCGGGTTTGAGCAGGTTCTTGCGGTGCAGATCCCGGCGGCTCGGGCTTACATGCATCTGGATACCGTGCTGACGATGGTGGATCAGGACGCGTTCTCGATCTTCGGCGGTGTAGAGCAGGAGCTCGCGGTCTACCGTCTGCACGGCACCCCGGAGCTCACGGTTGAGCCGGTCGACAGCCTGACCGAAGCGCTGGAGCAGGCGCTGGGGCTGCCGGAGGTTCGCCTGATAAGGAATGTCGACGGCGACACCCTCAGCGCGGCGCGCGAGCAGTGGAACGACAGTACCAACACCCTGGCGGTTGCGCCCGGCAGAGTCATAACCTACGACCGCAACGTCATCTCGAACCGTGAGCTCAGGCGCAACGGCATCGAGGTGCTCGAGATAGAGGGGTCGGAGCTGGTTCGCGGGCGCGGCGGGCCGCGCTGCATGAGCATGCCGCTCCTGCGCCAATGAGTGCGGCGGGTGTAGACGCCGCCGCGCGCAGTGGTTATGGTACCAGCATGCAAGCCCGGATCTGGAGGTAGGCATGCCGGTTAATCTGCGAGGACGACATCTTCTGACCCTGAAGGATCTGAGCACCGAGGAGATCCAGCACCTGTTGGACCTCTCGCTGGACCTCAAGCAGAAGAAGCGTGCCGGGATACGGACGAAGCTTCTCGACGGCAAGAGCATCGTCCTGATATTCGACAAAGCATCCACCCGAACGCGGTGTGCCTTTGAGGTTGCGGTCTACGACGAAGGCGGGCATGTCACCTTTCTCTCCAACAGCCAGATGGGCAAGAAGGAGTCCCTCGAGGATACCGCCCGGGTGCTGGGGCGCTACTACGACGGGATCGAATACCGCGGCTTCAGCCAGGACACCGCCGAGCTGCTGGCGCGCCACGCCGGTGTACCGGTCTGGAACGGCCTGACCGACACCGACCACCCAACGCAGATTCTCGCCGACTTCATGACGGTGCGCGAGCACATCCGCAAGCCGCTCGAGCAAGTCAAGCTCGTGTTCATGGGCGACACGCGCAACAACATGGCGAACGCCATGATGATCGGCGCGGCGAAAACCGGCATGCATTATATCGGGGTCGGCCCCAAAGAGCTCCACCCTGCCGATGAACTCATGCGCGAGATGCGCGCAATCGCGGAGGAAACCAAAGCGGTGATCGAGTGCACCGACAGCATTGAGCCGGCAATCGCGGGCGCCGACGTCGTCTACACCGATGTCTGGGTATCGATGGGCGAGGAGTCGCAGTTCGAGAAACGCATCAAGCTCCTGAGCCCGTATCGGGTCACGATGGACCTGATCAGACGCACCGCTAATCCCGAGGTGATCTTCATGCACTGCCTGCCGGCCTTCCACGATACCGAAACTGAGATCGGCGCCGAGATCACTGAGAAGTTCGGAATCACCGAGATGGAGGTCACCGACGAGGTGTTCCGCAGCAAATACTCCAAGGTGTTCGACGAAGCCGAAAACCGCATGCACACCATAAAGGCCGTGATGGTCGCCACCATCGGGAGCTAAGAGCAAACTCTATTCTTGCCACAGACGGTCAGTTTTTCGTACTGTAGTTGCAGAGAACTATGGAACCGATCATCCAGGTATGTGAGCTCAGCAAACGCTATCAGAACGTGCTCGCTGTCGACCGCGTCAGTTTCGAGATCCGCGAAGGCATCTGTTTCGGGCTCCTCGGCCCGAACGGCGCGGGCAAGACGACCACCATCGAGATGATGGAGGGGATTCTTGAGCCCAATGGCGGGCAGATTCTGTTTCGCGGCAACCCCATCGATACGCGCTTCAAGGAGAAGGTCGGGATACAGTTTCAGCACACCGCGTTACCGGAGTACATAACCGTACGCGAGACGTTGCAGCTGTTCTCGGCGTTCTATCCCCACCCGCGCGCCATGAAGGAGGTCATCGAGATCTGTTCGCTGCGGGAGATTATCAACCGCGACAACCGTAAGCTCTCGGGAGGACAGCGCCAGCGGTTGCTGCTCGCGCTTGCGATCATCCCTGCCCCCGAGGTGGTGTTTCTGGACGAGCCTACGACAGGGCTCGACCCGCAGGCTCGACGCAACTTCTGGTCGCTGATCAAGCGCGTGAAAGCCGAGGGAACAACGGTGATCCTCACCACCCACTACATGGACGAGGCGCAACTGCTGTGCGACGAGGTCGCGATCATGGACCACGGCAGAATCCTCGAGCTCGATGCTCCGCAGCGCCTGCTCGATCGCCATTTCTCCGGCGTTTTGATTCGGGTTCCCGCCCCGGGCGAGCGTTTCATCACCGATCCTACCCAACTGCCGAGCGGCGCTGAGATTCGCGACGGCGCTGTGGAGCTCACTACCGCGCAGCTTGACGAAACGGTCCGCAGACTGCTTACGATGGAGCTCAATCTCGACGGCCTGAGCATTCACAAGCCGAACCTGGAAGATCTGTTCTTGAAACTGACCGGAAGCTCGTTGCGGACCTGAGCGACGAGCCGGTGCGGAGTGACAAGGCGTGAAGAAGTTCATCGCGATTTTCAAAGCTCGTAACATGGAGTTCGTTCGCGACCGCGGCGCGTTGTTCTGGAACATCCTGTTCCCGACCCTGCTCGTGGTAGGCTTCGCGGTGGTGTTCTCAAACGGTGGGGAATCGGTGTTCAGAGTGGGGCTGGTCGGCCACGGCGCGCCGCCTGCGCAGCTTTCGGGGCTCGAAGGAGTGGAGTTTATCCGCTATGACGGCGAAGACGTCGAGTCGCTCGAGATCATTCTCAACCGGCTGCGCCGGCATCAGATCGATATGGTGGTGGATCTCGAGCGCTCGGAATACTACCTCAACAGCGAGGCCTCTAGCGCGCCGATTCTGCGGCGTCTGGTCGCCGCACCGTTGTCCCCGGCAAGCGACTCCGAGCTCATCGCCGGCGCCGCTGGGCATGACTCGAACCCTCCGGCGGGCGCGCTCGGCTTCACCGAGCGCCAAATAGCGGGTGAGCCGGTGCGCTATGTGGACTGGGTGGTTCCGGGCGTCCTCGGCATGAACATGATGTTCAGCTGCCTGTTCGGTGTCGGCTATGTGCTGGTGCGCTACCGCAAGAACGGGGTGCTCAAGCGGCTGAAGGCGACGCCGGTCTCGGCGCTGACCTTTGTTTCGGCCCAGGGGGCCAGCCGACTCGTGATCGCGCTCACGACCTCGGTCTTCGTTTACCTGGCAACCAACGCGTTTCTCGGATTCATGATGAACGGTTCCTACCTCACGCTGTTGCTCGTCACGGTGCTCGCGGTGATCTGCATGATCAGCATCGGACTGATCGTGTCCGGCCGACTGAAGAGCGAGGAGCTGGCCGAGGGGCTGATAAACCTGGTCACCTTCCCGATGATCATTCTCTCGGGTGTCTTCTTCTCACTCGAAGGAACGCCCCAGATTCTGCAGACGCTTGCGCTTGGGTTGCCGCTCACGCACTTCATCACCGCCGCGCGCGCGATCATGCTCGACGGCGCCGGGCTGCTGCAGGTGATGCCGCACGTGGCGACGCTTGCGGTGATGTCGGTCGTGTTCCTGTTCACCTCGGCCGCACTGTTCCGCTGGGAGTAATCCCGGCCGCTGGGAGTAACCCCGGCGTATCTTTACTTAAAGGGATCCCAGCGCGCGGTCAGCCGCTCGTAACCGGCGGGAAAAAACTCGCGCAACAAGCGGTAGAAGTGCAGCTCTTTCGCCGACCCGAAGGTCAGCCCCAGAGCGCTCGCCGGCGTGCTCGCGAGCTCCTCCTCTGAAGCCGCTCCGGCCACCGCGCGGTCCATCAACGCGTCCACGCCGACCCCACGGGCAAAGCGCAGCTTCGGCCGTTCGGCGATCTCGCGCGGAAGCATTTCGCGGAACGCTTCGCGCAGAATCCACTTCTCCACCGGGGTGTCCGGCGCCTGTTTGGAGACATAGACCTTCAGATCCAGCGGTATCTTGTCGGCGTAGGCCACAACGGCGGCATCGAGGAACGGCGCCCGGTAGTCGACGCTGTTCGCGGTCCAGGCGCGGTCGAGTCGTCGCAACGCGGTGTTGTACGCTACCGCCAACAGCTTGCGCGCAACCCGTTCACGCTCGGCCGCATCGCTGATGCTCGTGAGCTCGCGGAAGTAACCGCCGAAGAGCTCGTCGGCTCCCTCGCCGACCAGAACTCGGTCGGTCCATTGCGAGGCCAGGTGCGAGGTGTAGTAGTTGGCGATGAAGCCCGAGACGCAATCCTCGTCGAAAGACTCCAGATGCCACACGGCCTTCGGTATCACCGCAGCGATATCCTCCGCCGTCATCGCGTAGACCTCAAGAGGAACGCCGGCGGCGCGGGCCATCAACTGCGCGTACTCGAGATCCTCGCCCGGGGTGTCTTTGATCGTGGCGCTGAACGCCCTGAGATCCGGGGTGAGCTCGCGTGCGACCGCCAGTACAATCGAGCTGTCAAGCCCGCCGCTCAGCGCTACCCCTTCGACCGTCCCGTCCGCCATCGTCTTCTCGACTGCACGAACCACGAGCTCGCGCAACACGCGGACGGCCTCCTCCGGACCATCGAAATCAGGGACCGGAGGAGTATACGGCGTGAACTCCTTGAGCCCGGTGCGGCTGCAGAAGTAGCTCCCCGGCGGAAGCTCCTCCACGGTGTCCAGATCCTCGCGCAGCGCCTTCGCCTCGGAGGCGAAATGGAGCGCGCCGTCCCCCGCTACGCCGTACACCATCGGCCGCGCACCGACGGCGTCGCGAGCGATAATCGTGCGCTCGCCGTCGATGATCGCGCAGCTGAAGCTGCCGTCGATCTGCCCGAAACACTCTGCTCCGCTGCGCCGGTACAGCTCGCGGACGAAAGCCGCATCCGACATGCCGGGCTGCGTCTTGTTGTACACGATGCCGTCGAGCAATACCGTCGTCGGCGAGGAAGCCTCGCTATCGCGATGACCTCCGGGGGCGGCGGCCGCCATCTCGGCGATGCCGACTACGCCGCCGGCAACATCAAAGACCTCGGAAGAGCGCGGGCCGCGGTGCCGCACCGACTCGAGCATCCGGTTAACCTTATCGTGATCGGCATCACGCCCAACGATTCCTACGATTCCAGCCATTCTGTCCTCCTTTCAACACGTCCGGCTCGGGATTAACCGCTCGGCGACTGTTCGTCGGAAGCTTCCGCTCCGCTGTCTTTAGGTTCGCTCATCCCGAGGGCCCGGTAGATCTCCAACGCTGCCCTGGAGCGGTTGCGAGTGAAGAGATGAATCCCGTCCACCTGATTCTCGATGAGGTCGAAGACCTGACCCGTCGCCCAGGTAGTTCCCACGTTTCGCACCATCGCGTCACTTGATACCCGGTCTACCGCCTTGAGCAGCTGCGCCGGGAAGCGCGTCGACGGGCTGAGCTCTGCAATTCGGTGCATGTCCTTTTTGGAGACTACCGGCATGATTCCGGCCAGGATCGCCACCTCGATCCCCGCCATTCTGCAGCGCGCTTGGAAGTCGTAGAACTCGCGGTTGTCAAAAAAGAGCTGGGTAACGAGCCAGTCGGCCCCTGCGTCGACCTTGGCGCGCAGGTGCTCCATCTCGAGCAGACGGTTCGGGGTTTCACGATGCCCTTCGCAGTGACAGCCGGCGCCGACCGAGATCTCCGGAAACTCGCGCTTGATGAAGCGCACCAGATCCGCGGCATGCGGGAAATCGCGCTCGTGCTTGCCATCCGCTTCCGAAAATGGGCGAGCCTTCGCGTTCGCTCCCGAACGCTCACCGCGCAGCGCGAGAATGTTACGGATGCCCTCCTCGTGGTACGTGCCGACGAGCTGCGCGATCTCGCTCTTACTGCAGCCGAGACAGGTCAGATGCGTGACAACCGTCAGCCCCGTCATCCGCCGGATACGCAGGACGAGCTCATGGGTACGCGCGCGCGTTACCGGCCCGGTGCCGTACCCCACCGTTACGAACGACGGCCCCAGCGGAACCAGCTCTTCGATCGAACGGTAGAGCCGCTCGGCGGTCTTCCCGGCGCGTGGGGGATAGAAATCAAAGCTCACCGAAGGCTCGGCTCTGCAGATCAGATCCTCTACCCGAGCCTGTCCGGATGATTGTCCGGATGATTGGCGGTACGAATGGGTAGCCGTCATAGCGATTCCAGATCGTCCTGTATGCAGGTGAGGTCGAGCTCGCCTTGAATGCGTTCCCCGGTATAAAGCAGCCCGGCGCGCAGCCCCTTTCGGGAGCTCTTCATGAACACGCGGCTGCCGCCATCGGTTTCAACGGCTGAACCGATCGTCTCCAGCTCGCGATCCAGCGCGCCGCGCGAGTACTCCTCGCGGCCGTCTTCGATGAAGGCCACCTGCGCTTCAAGCTCGCTCTCAGCCTCGGGTCCGAGATCCACCCCGAACCGTGCCAGCGCCGCGCGCGCAACCTGCTGCGCAGCCTGGCGAGCGGTCAGATCGTGACGCTTCTTAAGCGTTTCCGCGAGCGTCTCGATGATCACGTTGTCTATCAGATACTGCGCCGGCGCCACCGTCATGACACGCTCAAGCATCCCGAAGGCGCTGTTGATATATTGCGCTCCGGCGAGCGCCACGTAGGTAAGGCTTAGCGCCTTCTCCGCAATTGCCTGGGCGTTCGGCTCACGCTCATCGGACACACCGGCGGTGCCGCAGCACGGCAGCCGGTAATGCCGGCACAGCTCGGTAGCGAGCGTCAGGCGGCGAATACTGTCGGGCCGGCACCAGCGCGGCGAGCAGTCGCCGAAAAGGTCCGCGGTGAGCGGTATCCCCCGGTACAGCACCGGAGCGCCGGGATTCAGCGTCTGGACGAACGCGATCCCGAACAACACCTCCGCGTTCAGTTGCACGAGCTCACCGGCCTCGGACAATGGCGCGGTGGTTCCGCCCTGCGCGCAGCTCGAGATCGAGACCGGGATTCCACGCTCGGTGACCGCCCGCAACCGCTCGACGGCCGAATCATCGACCGTGAGCGGGCTGCTCACCAGGCAGACGATGAACGAAAGATACGATTCGCTGCCGACGATCTCGATCACGCGCTGCAGCTTGCTCGGGTCCACCAGGTTGGCGAGGTTCATCGGTTTAGTGGTGTTGGCGGCGAAGGCGCGCGCCTTTTCCTCGTCCATTCGTTCTTTCGGTACGTCGCATTCCACCGGACGGGTCACGAAATCGAGATACGGCAACCGTTCGCACAGCCGCAGCAGCCTTACCAGGTCTTCCTGGCCGGCCGCCCTTCGCTCCCAGCTACCGGCAGACCGGTCGAGCAGATACAAAGCCTGCCCCCCGCTGCCGAACCGCGCAACCTCGGCGCTAGCATCGAGCGTGAACGCGTGCTCCGGAGCCGGAGCGTCAAAGCGGATCGTTTCGGGCGCCGAAGCCAGCGCTTGCTCTACTACCGAGGTACGCAGGTACAGACGGCCGTTTTCCGCCATCGCGGCCCCGGTCTTGGTAAAGGTTTCGATCACCTTCGGATCTCTGACCTTCACGCCGATAGTCTCGAGCACCTCACAGGAGGCCGCGTGGATCAGGTCCTTTTCGCGTGCGGACAGCAACTCCGGCGGCCGGCCGGTGATCTCAATCATGGCAGTCTTTCCCGCGGTTCGCTTAGGAAGCGCTCCGCAGCGCCTCGAGCTTCTCAACCGCTTCGAGAGCGTCGCGACAATGCCCGTCGGCGCCGATCTTTTGCGCGAACTCCTCTGAGGTCGGCGCACCGCCGATGATTACCTTCACATCGGTGATCCCCGCCTCCTTGAGCTTCCGGATCACGGTCTCCATCTCGGTCATCGTCGTGGTCAGAAGCGCCGACAGGCCCAGATACTGCGGCTTGTGTTGCTTGACCGCGGCTACGATGTCGTCGGCAGGCACATCGATACCGAGATCCCGCACCTGATACCCGGCGCCCTTGAGCATAGTGATGACGATATTCTTACCGATGTCGTGCAGGTCACCCTTCACCGTGGCAATGAGGAAGGTCCCCTTCTGCGTATCAGCCGTGCCGGCAAGATGCGGCTCCAGGACGTCCATCGCCTCTCCGACGCATTCGGCACTTGCGAGCATATCCGGCAGCAAATACTCGCCCGCCTCGAACAGCCTTCCGACCTCCTCCATCGCTGCGTTGAACACCGTAAGGATCTGCTGCGGCTCGGTTCGCGCCTCGAGTGCTTCTTCGACCAGCTCCACCGTACCCGGCGTCCCCTCCATGCTGCCGTCGAACCCTTCGTCCTCGGCGTCGAGATGTCCCATAATGATTGATCTACGAATCTCCTCGAGCATGTCACGTTCGCTCATCTTCTGCCTCCTTTCAACGTATATCGAACATACGTCGGTCGATCAGACCCGGAACCGCAGCGTAGACGCGGTCCACCGTCGCGTCGCTCAGCCGCCTCGGCTCGAGCTGATATAGCTCCTCCAGTTTGCGCTGCGCGCGCTCGAGCACGCGGTCAGCCTGCCCGTCGTCGGCGAACGCGTAGGCGTCGCCCACTACGCCGCGCCGGAGTTGCTTGCGCACTCGGCGGGCAAACACTCCCGAACTGCGCGCCACGCTGCGAATCTCTTCGACTGCAGCGGTCAGATCATCGGCGGAGAAGCTGCACGGTCTCACGACCTGCTTCACCAGTCCGATTGCACCGTCATCGAGCACCGCCTGCAGCGGAGAGAAGACATTGGTGCGGTCCAGCAACCCGAACGCGTAGTGGATATACTGGGCACCGCTTGCCGCCACCGAGAGATGCGAAGGAAGCTTTTCTACCGTCGCCTGCATGCCCGGGCGCTTGGCGTCGCCGACACCAGCGCTGGAGTAGCACGGGATGCCGTAGCTCCTCGCCATCTGAACGCAGCCGAGATTGTAGTGCACGAACTCCGGGGCCCCGTAGAAGTCATGCAGATTGTCGAGCCGCGCCCGTACCGGAACCGCCCCGTAAAGCACCGGACACCCCGGCCGGGCAAGCTGCGCCAGCGTCAGGCCGGCGAGTATCTCGGCGTTGATCTGCGCCACCATGCCCTCTTCCTGAATGGGAGCGGTGGAGCCGCCCTGCGGAGAACAGGAGATCACGAGGGGCACGTCGGCCTCCGCGATCGCCACCACCTTCTCGGCCGTGTCCGCCACCATCTGCAGCGGACTCTTGACCGGGCAGGCGATAAACGAAACAGGCAGCCCGCGGACGGAGCCGTCGCGGCCGGTGGCCCCGCGATCCGCGTGGCCGGGGTTCGCGCCGCCGGGGTTCGCGCCGCCGGGCTCTGCGCCGTCGGTAGCTACAAGCTCGGCGAGACGCAGCATCGGCTGCAAAGCCTCCAGGCTCTCGAGCCCGCCCTGCACGTGCTTTGTGGTGTGAAGCAGAGCGGCGAAATAGATATTGACGTCGCGGTGCTCTGAAGGGATGCTCTCGTCCTGCGCGTTGACGTTGCGGATGAAGAAATCCACGTTCGAAAGATGCTCGGCGAGATGCGCAGACCGGCACAGATGCGCGATTGAGCCGGTACTCTCGGAGTACACCGGAAGCATCGCGGCCTGCTCCGGCGCTTCCTCCGAACGGAAGCTTGCCATGCGCGACTCCAGCACCAGATTCGCCTGCGAGCCGGTTCCGAAGTACACCTTGGGTTCCTTCCCGCGCAACACCAGGGTGTTAGCCGGGTCGCGGGCCCCGAGGACCACTTCATCCGGAGCCGACTCCAGCGCCCGCTCGATTACCGCAGCCGGTATCCGCACCCGGTAGCCGTCTTGCCGCCCGCCCTCGGAAACCCGCGCCGTCCTGCACCCGCCGGCTTCAAAGACCGCAAGCGCGCGCTCGCCCGTACACCATATCCCAGGGTCGTCAAGGAGCTCCAACGAGGCCGCGTGAATGCTCTGCACCCGGTCGGCGGACAGCCGAGTCGCCGGGTCAACCGCAAGCGCTTTTCTCACCGCTGCCATAGTAGCCGCTGCCATACTCCCCTCACTGCCGTAGCGCGCCCTCGGGCGGCGCCACGTCGAACAGCCCGTTTCTGGCAGCGCGCGTGAAGCGGCGGCAGAACCGGTCCTTGCCTGCGAGCAGCTCGCCCAGCACGATAGCCCTGCTGATCTCTTCGCGTCCCGGATCGCAGATAGCCGAGGTGAGACCGTAACAGATCGCGGAAGTCAGAAACGCCGCATTAACAACGGCGCGTTTGGTAAGTCCGTGCGAGACGTTCGAGAGCCCGAGCGTGATCCCCGCGCTCGGGAACTGCGCGCGCAAGCCTTCGATAGTGCGAAAGGTAACCATCGCCTGGGAAACATCGGTGGAAACCGGTAGCACCAACGGGTCGAACCACAATCGCTCTTCAGGCACGCCGCGAGCGCCCGCCGCGTCGCGGATCTTCTCACACACCGCGATACGCTTGCCGGTCTCGGCCGGAATCCCGTCCTCGTCCATCGCCAGCGCGATCAGCGGCACTTCATACTCGGCGGCGAGCTTGATCATCGCGAGGTCACCGTCGGTGAGCTCCCCGGTGATGGAGTTGAGCATCCAGGGACGGCGATTCGCCAGGTGATTGGCTGCATGCTCGAGCACCTGGGGACCGGCGGCGTCCAGGGCGAGCTTCTTCTCCCCGTGTTCGAGGGCGATATCGATCAACCACGCCAGGTCGGTCTTCTCTTGCTGCTTGTCGCCGGAACCCGTGCCGGCATTGAGATCGATGTACTCAGCGCCGGATTGTTCCTGGCTCCGAATCTCATCGATGATCACCTCGCTGGCGCGGCTCTGGATGGCTTCACGGATTCGTTTGCGGGTTGCGTTGACCCGCTCGCCGATGATCGTCATGATGCACCTCCCACTGTGCTCGGGCCGCCTGCGGTCGTCCCGCCGCCTGCGGTCGACCCGGCTGCGGATCTCGGACCGGAAGCGAGTCCGAAGCGTTCCTCAACCCGCACGCGGATAGAGTCATCTAGAAGCGCCTCCGGCTCCCGCGCGAGGATATCGAGCACGCGCTCGTGCGCTCGCAACCCAGCCGTGAGGCGGCCGTTTGCCTCCCATTCGGGACGCGGGCTGCGGTCACTCAACTGCGGGTGAAAGTGATCCGCACGCATGAACGCGCGCGTCTTGCGGCTGGTGAGGAAGTTTCCTCCCGGCCCGACCTTTTGGATGTCGTCAACCGCCAAGGTCCGCTCGCTGACCTCGATACCGCGCACCGCTCGGCGCACCATTCCGAGGATCTCGTTGTCGATGACGAGCTTCTCGAGGCTGACGGTCAGGGCGAACTCCATCAATCCCGCCGCGTCATGAATGAAGTCTGAGCCGGCAAGCGCCACAAGCAACGAGCTGACCGCCGATTCGTAACCTGATTGCGCGTCTAGCGTCTTGGCGTCGCTGATGCCGGCGGTAGCGTAGTACGGTATGCCGTAATGCTGGGTCAACTGCGCGGTGGCGGCATTGATCATGGCCCCTTCAACCGGCGCCCCCAGGTACGAGAGGTTGTGCAGATCGGTCGTGGAGGCAACGCACCCGTAGATCACCGGACAGCCGGGGTTGACGAGCTGGGTGAGCATGACGTTGATCAGCGCGTCGCAGTTCTGTATGACCAGCGCTCCGGCCAGCGACATCGGGGCGGTCGCGCCGCAAAGCGGCTCGGCGGGGACCGCAAGCGGTATTCCCTCGCGCGCCACCTGCATCATGTAGGCGCCGTACTTGCTGTCCAGCCGCAGCGGACTGATCCCGCAGGTGATCATCGAGATGAACGGCCGTTCGCGCAACGCCTGAGGCGACCCGGCGATCATCTCGGCCATTCGGATGACATCGTTGATACCCTGTGCGGTATACACCCCGCCCATAACGTGCTTAGTGGTATGGCTGAGACCGGTGTAGAAGCGGTTGAGATCCACCTGCTCGGGTTCGAGATCACTGGGGTACGTTGGGAGCAGAAATAGATCGATGTTTTCGAGCTCGTGCGCCACTCGCGTCACGTGCTCCAGATCCTTCAGAGTGGCGCGTCTCGTCGTACCCTGCTGGTAGTCCAGCATATCAAGCGCGGTACCGCCGGTCCCGAAATAGACCTCTCCCGAGCCGAGCACGCAATCGTAACGCTCCTCGCGTCCGCATAAGGTGACGATGTCCGGAGCACGGGCAACCAACTCGCGAACCGTCTCTGCTTTGAGACGGACCACACGCCGGCCGTCGTCAGCCGAGTGAGCCACGGTTTTGAAGAGCTCGAATGCCTCCGGCTCACGCACTTCAAACCCGGTCTCGGCGAATACCTCCATCGTTGCCGCATCGATTCGGGCGATGTCTTCATCCGACAGCGGCTTGTACTGATGCGCGACTGGTTTCACCTCTTGGCCTCCCGTCCTTGATTACGCGCAGGGCTCTGATCGGAATCGTACGCCCGGCGACGAAAAGGGCATCGCGGTCTGTCGCAACGACGGCAGGCGATGCCGTGCTTCGCCACCCTCGCGGCGTCACCGATACCCATGACCGCGGTAACCGACTTCTGCGGCTGCATGAGATATGATTCGGACAGCGTAAGCCCGATCTTCTCGGGCCGTAACAAGGCGAACATCAGCCGCTGCTCTGTGAGCGGCCAATCGCAGTAACCCGGGCTGTAGCGCGCGGTGAGCGCGCGTCCCGCGTCGTAGCCGCGCTGCAGGCCGGTGGTGATCTCTGCCTCCAGCTTGTCCATAACAGCCTCCACCGCCGCAGTCGCTACCTGGTCGAACACCCACTGGTCATGGGCTGAGAGCGAGGGATCACGCAGCACTTCATCGAGTTGCTCGCCGAGCGATACCGCACAGACAACCGCGGTATCGCACTGTGAGAGCACACCTGAGATCAGGCGACTGCGCACCGGAAAGCGCAGATCGTCGAGAAAGCAGTACGGGTAACCGGGCACCACCCGTACCAAACGCCGGACCGCGCGCGGTTCGGCGACCTCACGCACGCAGGCTGCGGCACGCGCAGCGGCGTGCCGGGCCCGCTTGGATGAACCTTTCTTATCGAAAAAGTATGTTTTGGATGCTAAATTCTTTGGGATATCAAGAGGCAGGTGTTGACGGTCCGTCCATTCAGCTTTGCGCATAATTTAGTCCTTCACCACACACGTCGGACAGTTATCTGTTCAAGCTAAGCTGGTTCACGGCCGGTTCGTATGGTATCTTAGCGATATTATACCCCGAAATTCGGTTTTCGGTAAGCTTTTTTGGCTCTTGAGGCAAAAATGCCAACCAACAGAGGCCGAATCACTCCGAAAAGAATCATCGTATTCGAAAGATTATTGCGTGAATCGGCCGTCTCAACACCCTCTTGGCGCCCCATTTGCACCAAAATTGGCGGTACAACAATCAGCCTTGCGACCCACGGCATGTGGTATAATCCCCTCTCATGAACAGACGCTCTTGCGCTACCGCCCACCGCCGCGGCACTTCACGATCACGGCCGAGCCTGCCTACGACGGCAATCATCCCGCTTGCTGTATTGCTCCTCACCGGATGCGCGGCGGTTCAACCGCTCCTTCGCACTCCGTCCGCGCCGCGCGCTGAGATCATCGCGGCCGAGCTCACTGACCTTTCGTTCGACAGCGCGGAGTTGAGCGCCACAATCGAGGTGGAGAACCCCAACGCCTTCGGTGTTACCTTAGCCGCGATCGATTACGCGTTGACGATCGAGGAGGCGGTGCCGCTGTCCGGGCGGGCCGACAAGAACCTCGCGATAGCGGCCGAAGGAACGAGCGCGGTAGTACTGCCGGTGAGGGTCTCCTACGGTGAGCTCTACCGCAGTGTGACCGCCCTCCGCGACAAAACCGAGACCACATATCGGCTCGAGCTCACCCCGCTGATTGAGGTTCCGGTGATCGGCCCGGTTGAGCTTCCGCTGCAGGCTTCGGGCAGCATCCCGCTGCTGCGGCTGCCGCAGGTCGCGTTCGGTGGAATAGAGGTCAGCCGCCTGGGTTTGACCGGCATGGAGCTCGCGATTGCGTTTGAGGTCGAGAACCCAAACCCGGCGGCAATCCGTTTTGAGGCTGTACCCTACGCGCTCGAGATCGCCGGTCACCGCGTCCTCTCGGGAACCCTGGACGACGGCGAGGTTATCGGCGGGTCCGAAACAATCCAACAGCGGCTCATCACCGAGGTACGGTGGATTGATGCGGGCCTCGGGGTGCGTGACCTCATCGTCGCCGAGGGGAGGGTGCCGTACCGATTCGACGGTTCCCTCACCTTCGCCACCGACCTCCCGTTCGTGGGGAGCACCACCGTTCCGTTCGAGTTCAGCGGCGACTCACGCCGGCCGATCACTCATTCGAACCGCGATTAACCACAGAGAGAGACGTGCCGCGGCGGAGCAGCCGCCATCCGACGGTCGCCATCATCGCGCCGAATGCCCAACCGGCAGCCACATCGCCCGGCCAGTGGACTCCGAGGTAGACGCGCGCCGCACCTACCAGAACGATAATCACCGCTGCGCCGGCGCGAAGCCTAGTCCGCCATTCGGGGCGGTAGCGGGTAAGCACCATAGCCACCACGGCGTATGCAACCGTGGCACCCACTGTGTGTCCGCTCGGAAACGCGTACGACTGCGGCAGCCGAATCAGCGGGAAAAGCTCGGGACGCGGCCGAGCGAACATAAGCTTTAGGATAGGATTCAGTAGGATGGCCGCGAGGATGGTACTGCATGCGATCACCGCCGCGCGCCGGTCACCTCGGCGCCAGATGAAGGCACCGAGCGCTGCGGTTACGACGATCACCCCCACCGTCGAGCCGAACGGGCTCGCGAGACGCATCAACAGGTGCAACACGGGATTATGCAGATCGTATACCGCTTCAGCGATTCGAACATCGGTGACCTCGAGCGTGCTTTCCACAAGCCGGGCGGCCAGGAAGACCAGCACGCCCAGCGCCGCCGTAAGCGTGCACGCCGTCGCCAGCGTTACTCGATTCCGCTCCATCTCAAACCTCCGGGTGATCAGATTACCTGCCTGCGCTGTTCATGAACAAGGTGATATCTGTTAAAAGGTATAGAGAGCGCGGCAGGGAGGTGAACCGATGCAGGAGCATTTCGATACCCAGGCAATCCGCGGACAGGCGCCGCGCAGTGTTCATCGAGAGCACTCGGTGCCGGTTTACCTGACCTCCAGTTTCGTGTTCGAGAATGCCGAGCATGCCCGCGCCTTGTTCGCCGAAGAGGTAGAGGGGCAGATCTACTCGCGCTACAGCAACCCTAACAGCGACGAGCTCATAGGCAAGCTCGCGGCCATGGAGGGGTGCGAGACCGGGGTTGCGACCGCCACCGGGATGGCAGCCATGTTCGCAAGCCTCGCCGGCGTGCTCTCAAGCGGCGACCATGTCGTCGCCTCGCGGGCCGTGTTCGGCTCCACCCATCAGATCCTCACGCAGATACTGTCGCGATGGGGCATCGAGCATACCTACGCCGACCCGCGCGATCCCACCGCCTGGGAGCGCGCGATGCGGCCGAACACTCGAATGCTGTTCGCCGAAACACCGTCCAACCCCGGTCTCGCGATCGTCGATCTGGAACACCTCGGCCGGCTCGCGCGCGCGAACCAGGCCCTCTTGAACGTCGACAACTGTTTCGCAACCCCGTACCTGCAAAACCCTGCCGAGTTCGGCGCCGACCTGGTGACACACTCGGCCACGAAGTTCATTGACGGACAAGGGCGCGTGCTCGGCGGCGCGGTTCTCGGCAGTCGAGAGGCAATCGAGCGAGTGCGTTTCTTCTGTCGGCACACCGGGCCGGCGATCTCGCCGTTTACTGCCTGGCTCCTTTCCAAGAGCCTGGAAACGCTCTCGGTGCGCATGGACCGCCACTGCGCCCATGCGCTTGCGCTCGCGCGGCACCTGCAGGGGCATCCAAAGTTGACCACGGTGAATTATCCGTTCCTCGATACACACCCGCAGGCCGAGCTTGCCAAACGGCAGATGCGCCGGGGCGGGGGCATCGTCACCTTCGAAATCGCAGGTGGGTTCGAGGCGGGGAAGCGGTTCCTCGACGGGCTGCAGATGATCTCACTGAGCTCCAACCTCGGCGACACCCGTACCATCGCCACACACCCGGCATCAACCACGCACTCCAAACTCACCGAAGACGAGCGGCGGGCGGTGAACATTACCCCCGGCCTCGTTCGCCTCTCGGTAGGGCTTGAGACCCTTGAGGACATCATCGCCGACGTTGACTGTGCTCTGGAATCCGTATAGGAAACATGCAACGCGCATATGACGAACGCAGAGGCACCACAGGCACAGGCACCACAGGCACCATCGCCAAGCCGGCTCAAAGTGTCTCTGCTCAACTTCGGTTACTATCACGCCTTCGGGTTCGCGATCCCCTACTTCACGCTCTACCTCTCACGGATTCTGGTGCTGGACAGTGGACGGCCGGCTAACCACCTCATCGGGCTGATCCTTTTGCTGTTCAACGGCTCGGTGCTGATTTCCACCCCGATTGCGGGATACGTGGCCGACCGCTTCCGAATCGGCAACGCCGTGCTTGCCGGGTGCGCCGCCGGGGTTGCGTTCGGCGCGGCTCTGATCGCCCTGCCCGGGTTCCTCGGCACCGCGCCCCTGGAGGCTGCGTTGGCGGTTGTGGTACCGGGTGTGATCATCGCCGGTCTGTGCCTGCACCCGATCGTCCCCCTGATCGACACCCAGACCCTGCACTATCTTCATTACACCCGCGGCCAGGCTTCCGACTACGGGCGTATACGGATGCTCGGCTCGGTAGGGTTTACGTTCTCCACGCTGCTGGTCGCGATCGTCCTGGCTCGTACCAATCAGGCTGCCTGGACATTCGCGCTCTTTGCGGCCGGGTTTCTCGTGCTCGCGGCCGTCGCCGCCACCGGAGTCCAGGCAAGGCCCGAAAAGGTCGGTATACCCTGGCGCCACCTGGGAACGAACACCCGGTTCCAGCGTTTTCTCGTGTTCGCCTTCTTCGCGTCGTTGGGCGTGAACAGCGGCTTTCTGTTTACGAGCTATTTTCTCGATGAGGTCGGCGCCGGCTTCGTAATCATGGGCTTGACCTTCGCGGTTTCGGTCATGCCTGAGATCCCGATCATGTTCAACGCCGGGGCGCTGATACGCCGAATCGGAGGCTCGAAGGTGATTCTCTTGGGGATGGGGGCGCAGGTCGCCAAACTCGCCCTGTTCTACAGCTTCGCCGGCAGCCCGGCAACCTGGGTCTTCGCAGTGATCAGCATCCTCCACGGAGTAGGATTCGGTCTGCTGTACACTGGGTGCATTACCTTCGTGGATGATCTGTCGCATCCGAACATGCGCGCCACCTACCAAAACCTGTTTCGACTGCTTTGGGTGACGGCGGTCGCCGCCGGTGGGCCGATCTCGGGCACAATTATCGACGCCTGGGATACAACCACGCTGATGGGGATTTACGCGGTGATGCTGCTTGCAATAAGCTTGTATTTTGCGGTCGCGGTCGATAATCGGCGGGCCGAGGGTGTGATATAATCGGAAACGTACGGTAGGCGACAGTTAGAATAGGCAGCAAAAGGAAGGATTATGCGTATTCACCGGATTGTAAGTATCGCACTGGTTCTGATGCTCGCGGCGGGCGTGGCGACTGCGGTTGCCGATGAGACTCCGGCGGCCAACTCGCCGGAAGGCGTGGACCGCTTCAGTTTGGGGATCATCGTCGGTCACCCAACCGGGCTGAGCGGGAAGCTGTGGCTGACGCCCACCAGCGCCGTCGATGCAGCGATTGCCTGGAACTTCCAGGCCGAGCGCTTTCACCTGCATGCGAGCTACCTCCACCATTTTTTCGATGCATTCGACATCTCGCCGGACCGGCTCCCGCTGTATCTAGGCATCGGCGGAAACTTTCGCGTCCGGGGTGATGATCCCGGTGACACCGGCGCAATCCGCTCGGGGCTCCGAGTGCCGTTTGGGATCAGCTTCCTCTCGGCTGAGCTTCCCTTGGAAGGATTCGCCGAGATCGTACCGGGGCTTCGGATTATTCCTTCAACCGAGTTTGAGCTCTGGTGGGGCATCGGCGCACGCTATCGTTTCTGATTGCTGTTAGAAGATGGTTCGGCGCTGTAAGGTACACAATGAGGATGATTTCGTAGATGTGCTGCGCTGCATGCTGCAGCACATGCTTCCGGTGGCCGAATACATAAGGCAGTTGGCGCCCGCGGATCCCGGGCGCACCGCTCTCGGCGTGCTTCTGCAGGAAAGCAGACGGCTCGAGGAGCTGCTCGATGCGTACGGCGCGCGTACCAACCGCCACTGGCTGCCGTTCCGTCGCACCGTCGCCGCCGTCAAGCTGTTCTCCGACGTGCATTACAAGCTTCTGCATCTTAAGTACAGCATTCCTCTGTACGCGCTCATGGATGTCGAACGCGACGTAAACTCGACAACCGGCGCGGCGCTTGAGCGCAGCAATCGCCTGCTCAACAGCTCTATCGAGAGATTCCTGACCTCCGCCAATCACTACGAGCTGCACTCCCAGCACTCGCCGTATGAGCCGCGGTGTCTGGAGGATGAAGAGGTCGCCTGGCAGCTGCCCAACGATGTCACCCACTCCCCGGTGCAGCACAACCCGGACGAGTCGGTGGTGGCACTGGCCACCGAGTTTCTCAACGAGGTTGAGGAGAGCGACCTGCCCGGCTTACACTCGGCGTTGTCCGAGCGAGGCTTCACCGACTGTGTTCCCATCCTGGCGTGCGAGAAGGACTTTCGCCGCTTCGAAGAGGTGTTCCATAACCTGCAGGCGCTCTACGATTCGTATATCGGCGGGACAGACCTCGAGCACAGCGACGACAACCTGGCGTACCTGCGGGGACATGCAACGATTATATTCCACCTATTTGAGATCGTAACCGGTCTGACCCACCACTTCGAACGCCATATCGTGGTCACCGAGCTGATGCAGGACGAGCTCGTTCAGGGCAGGGTAGAGGATATGGCGTGGCTGGTTGTCTCCTACGCTATCGAGCTCGCGATGATATACGCAACCAGCGCCCAGGACCTCTGCCGGGAGTTGATTCGCACCTACACCGAGAACACAGCGCTGACCTTGCCGGCGCCGCCGTACCGCGGCTTCCATGTGCGGCCGTCCACGCTCATCGCTCGAATCGTGCGCCACTACGGCAGCGAAGTGGTACTGGAGATCGAGGATAAGCGCTGCGATGCCTCCTCGCCGATGGAGATGATTCGGATGAACGAGCATATCAATGCGATCAAACGAAGAACGATCGGCGGTGAGGTAGTTGTGCTGGCCGAGCAGCAGCCCGACCAGAGCGATTATCGTAGAGCGGTTCACGACACCATACTGGAGCTGTTTCGACGCAAGCGCATCATCATCTACTCTCGCGATCTTGCGCTGGAAAGCGTCGCCCCCGCCTCGGGCGAGCCGCTCGGCGAATACGCGCGCCGGGCGATCGAGCAGCTGCTCGCCGAGGGGCAAATAGACATAAAAGCGGATATCAAGGTCACATTTCGCGGCGACCGGCGGGCGCTGGAAGACATCAAGATACTGGCCGAAGGCGGGTACGGTGAGGATCAGTTCGGCAACAATGTGCCGTTGCCGAAGGAGCTCGCCTACGTCAAACGTTGATTCGACCGGGAGGTTATGAGAGACGTGCTAGTGCGCAGCCCTATTCACACCGAACGCATGCAATGCTTGCATTACAGGCAGACGGGGCCGGGACGGCCCTTTCTTTTTGGCCGCCGGCTTATGCTGTTGGCGGCTGTCGCCATCCTCAGCCTGGTCGGCGGCGACCTCGCCGCCGACGGCGGGGAAGTCGGTCTCCCGCGCTTTCCCTCGATCAGCCCAATCGGCTCGGAGCTTGCGTTCAGCTGGGGAGGCGATCTCTGGCGGGTGCCGGCAGAAGGCGGGCAGGCGCTGCGGCTAACGAGGCATAGCCTCGACGACCTTCATTCGAGCTGGAGCCCCGACGGACGCCGGATAGCGTTCGCATCGATGCGCGACGGGTATCTCAATATCTGGCGTATCAACCGTGACGGCACTGCGCCGACGCAGCTCACCTTCAGTGACCGGTTCATGCGCAACCCAAGCTACGGCACCGATGACGGCGGCGAGACCGTGATTACCTTTTCCGGTCTGCTTGAAGCCGACGTCTACCGTGACCAGCGCCCCTACGTCGTCTCGCCCGACGGCGGCGAGCATCGCCGCCTCCACGACGCGTTCGGCTCGGAGCCGAGGCTCTCACCCGACGGCTCGCGCGTCGCCTTCACCCGCGGCGGATACTACCACGACTGGAACAGACGTCGTTACACCGGCCCCGATGCGATGAACGTCTGGATCTACGACCGCACCAGTGAAGAGTTTACCCAGGTGACGAACAGCGACGGCGATGACGGGCAGGCCCACTGGGCCGACGACCAGACATTGATTTTCATGTCCGACCGCCGAAACGACACGGTGAACCTGTATCGCGTGGAGCTCGGCAACAGCGCCTGGGAAGATCCCGAAGAGCTGCAGTTTGATACGCTCACCGGTTTTCGGGAGCATGACCTGCGCCATTTCGACGTCTCGCGTGACGGGAGCACGGCAGTGCTGCAGGTCTGGGACACACTCTACACACTGGACCTCGAGGATCCCGAGGCTGAACCCCAACCGGTCCGGATTCAGGCAGCCGAGGACGGACACGACGATACCGCGCTGCGCCGGATCGATAACCGCGTAACCGAAGCCGAGCTCAGCCCTGACGGCAGAGTAATGGCTTATATCGCCTACGGGCGCGTATACATACGCCACATGGACGATCACAGCCCCACCCGGGCGGTGACGCCGGGCACGCATGCGCGCCACAGCGATCTGCGCTGGTCCCCGGACGGGCTGCGCTTGTACTTCACCAACGACGCCGACGGCACCTCCTCGATCTACGAAGCTCGCGTGGCGCTGACGCGTGAAGAGATTCGACGCGCCTTCGAACAGCCACCGCCGGCCCCAACGCGCGAAGACCGCGAGATTCCGAGGCTGGTCCCCCCGCAGGATCCGGCCGACGAGCCCGAAGCGCCTCCTACCGACAACGACGAGCCGGATCCGCAGCGCGAGCAGGATGAAATCGACGACCCGTTCGGACCGGTAGACCCCGGCCACCCGACCGATCCGGTCACACCACCCGATCCGCATGATCCGACACACCAGCCGCCTCCGCCGCAGGAGCAGCCGGCGCAGCCCGACACTGTACCTGAGGACGAGCTCGACCCGGAGGATCCGGACACACGCCCGGCACAGTTCGACCCGGCGCGCTGGCACGATGCGGTACAGTTCACGGTTCGTCCGGTAGTGCAGACCACGCATAACGACCGCGAACCCAGCCCTTCGCCGGACGGACGCTACCTCGCGTTTAGAAGGGGTCGCGGCGACCTGGTGATACGCAACCTTGAGACTCGCCACGAGCGCGTGCTGGTCGAAGGTTGGGACAGCACTATTCAGTGGCGCTGGTCGCCCGACTCGCAGTTCATCGCGTACGCCCAGAACGATCTGAACTTCAGCGCGAATATCTTCATTGTGCCTGCCGACGGCTCCGCCGATCCGGTGAACGTCACCAGGCATCCTCGAAACGACCACAACCCGCGCTGGTCGGCCGATGGACGGATTCTCACCTTCATCTCGAACCGTTCGGGAGACACCTACGATTTGTACCGGGTCTACCTCGACCGCGAGCTCGAGACCTATACGCCGCGCGAGCTTTCGACCTACTATCGCGATGCGGCCGCCGCCGCGGGCCGGCGGACTCCCCTACCGGTACGCGTGCCGGGTGCGGCGCCGGACTCTGAAGCCCCGGCTGCCGAGTACGACCCCGCGGCGGAACCCGAGTCTTCGTTCACGCGCCACGATCTGGAAACGGCGTGGCGGCGGGTCGAGCGAGTGACCGCCACGCCGTACCACGAGTTCGGCAATGAGATGACCCCGGGCGGTAACCGCTACGTCTTCAACGTCAGCGGGCAAGGCCTGACGGTGATGGACTGGGACGGCGGCGAGCGTCGGCTCATCGGGGCATCCGCCGCGGTTCAGCATCTGAGCATCAGCGGTGACCGGGTGGTCTACGTCGCCGGCGGGCGCGTCGGTGTGGCTCCGTTGGCCGGGGGGCAGCACGTTCGACCTGATATCTCAGACCGCATCCGCGTCGACCTCCGGCAGGAATCGCTGCAGAAGTTTCATGAAGCCGCACGCATGATCGGCGAGAGCTTCTACCAACCGGATATGAAGGGCCTGGACTGGCCGGCGCTGGTCGAGGAGTACGAACAGCTAGTGGGGCGCGCGCGGACGGCAAGCGAGTTCAGCGATGTGATCAACAGCCTCATGGGCGAGCTGGCCGCATCGCACATGGGCGTCTCCAATCCGGGGCCGGCATCTGCGCTTCGCGAGCCGTCGGGGCGCCTCGGCATCGAGCACGAGCGGGTTGCCCTCGAGGATGACCGTGAAGGATATCGGGTGCTCGAGGTGGTGCCGGAGGGGCCTGCCGCCCGCGGGCCGATGCGACTGCAGGTAGGCGATATCATCACCGAGATCAATCTGGAGCCGTTCAGAAGGCGAGACACACTGCTTCGCAGCCTGCGCGGGAGCGTCGACCAGGAGATAATCGTGACCTTCGAGCGTCCGGTGGCCGACGGCCGGCTCGAGTACCGCGCGCTCCTGACGCCGATCGGATACGGCGAGCTCGCTGAGCTGAAGTACAACGCGTTTCGCGAGCGCAGCCGCGAGCTCGTCAGGGAGCTTTCCGACGGACGCCTCGGCTACATTCACATCGAGGCGATGAACCAGACCTCGCTCGAGGAGTTTCAGGGTGACCTCTACGCAGCCGCCTACGGCAAGGAGGGGCTCATCATCGACGTGCGTAACAACGGCGGCGGACACACAACCGACCGTATTCTGACCTCGATCATGGCCAAAGAGCACGCGTACACCATTCCGGCCGGGGCCGATCCGGCACAGCGCGGACACTACCCGCAGGACCGGTTGGACGCCCCGCGGTACACCCTGCCGATCAATATGCTGGCAAACGAGAAGAGCTACTCCAACGCCGAGATTCTCGCGCATGCCTTTCGAACGTTGGATCGCGGCACGCTGGTGGGCGAACAGACCTACGGCGGGGTAATCTCAACCGGAGTTCACACGCTGATCGACGGTGCGACCGTCCGACGGCCGTTCCGCGGGTGGTACCTCCCTGATGGAACCGATATGGAGCACTACGGCGCCGAACCCGACATCCGCGTGCGGCAGACGCCCGAAGACGAAGTAGCCCAGCGCGACCGCCAGCTCGAGTACGCGGTAGAGGACATGCTCAACCGGAACTGCCCCGCACCGTGTTGGTGATATTCGCGGCGGTAGCGCGGGAGCCCGCCCCGCCTGCCGCCGCCGGTTTGCCCGCCCTGCCGCTCGGTTACCCGCCGGATCTGAGCGCCGGCCACTGTCGCCGCATCCACGCCTGCGGCAACCGCATGCGACTCGCCCACCACCTCCGCGGCACCCACATGCGCGTTACCGCGAATGCGACGCCTCTTGTGCAGGTTGTGCCGGGCGGCATAGATTGCAAAGCGCCACAACATCGACACCGGCCACCGGGCGAAGCGGATTGTGGCGGTCACGGATGCGCCTTGAGCTCACAAGCTCGCGCTGAAGCCATCCGCGCGCAGCGAGGTGGCGAATCGCTTTGTGCTTTGCCCACGCCTCGCGGTAGGCGTAGTGCCGGTCGCTTGAAAGCCGGCGCTTGACCTGGTAGTCAATCGAGAAGCTCATCTCGCTAAAGCACACCTCGCAGCCGAGGCAGCGGTAGCGCTGGATGCGCCCGAAGCAGCTGTTTCGGTAAAAGCCCCACCGG
>PUPD01000065.1 GCA_003552985.1 Spirochaetaceae bacterium | reverse complement strand
GTGCGCTTCGACGGTGATTCTTCATCGAGCTGAACCCGGACACCTTCCTGCTTCGCCCATTCGGCCATGATCAGCGTCTGTCGGCGCAGTGTTGCGTTCTGCTCGGCGAGCATCTGGTTCTGCATATTGAGCTCGCCCAACGTCTTATTGATCTTGAAGTACCAGCACCAGAACTCCCGCGTGATGAGAAAGATACCAACCGCCACAAGAATCCCGATGAGCAGTCCCGTCAAAGCCTCTTCCATAGCCTCCTCCTTATCTCCCTGAACCGAACACTCAAGCGTAGGTATTACACTCGGTGTTATGGAAACCAACGTACGACAAACCACTCCCCGTCGAGAAGCATCGCACCCTCACCACAAACCCACAAGATGCTCCGGACGCCAGATGCGCGTGAGCTCGGCGTTCGGTGCGGTGGCGTTGGAGAAACCACCGACATGTTCGTAGTCGATCGGGACGTAGGTGCCGTCGGGGACGCTTCGTCCGTCCTCGGTCTTCCAGCCGGAGATGGTGACCGAGGCGAATCCGGCGGGCACCTCGGTCACCGGTACCAGCACCACCGCATGACCGAGTTGTTCACCCGGCGGAAAGAAGCCGCCGACATAGCTTCGCACGCCATGATGTTGCAGGAACGCGGCGGTAGCCAGCGCATAGTCGACGCAGTTGCCGCCACCGGTTGCGTAGAACTCACTTGGGTGCAGCGCTCGCGCCTCATGGCGGTAGTCGGTGGTACGCACGAGGTCGTGTTGGAAGCGTTGTACATCGTCCCACGAAACTCCGCCCGCTGAGCCGTACGCATCGTAGACGGTTTCCAGGACTTGCTCGGATACCGGACCGCTACCGGAGTAGGCGGTAAGATCAAGAAGTGATGAGTATACCTCGCGCCGGGCTGGGAATTGCTCGTCGCCGCTGTCCGACCGCCGCCGAAAATCGCGGACCATTGCCTCATAGCGTGCGCGAGCTTCGTTCGCCCACGCCTCAAAATACGGCTGTCTTCGATCGAGATAGCGTTCTCTGGCTGCCGATGACTCCCGCGACCACCGGTCATATGCGTCGCGGGTTTGCTCTCTGTACCAGTCGTATAACCGAGTCCGTTCTTCCCTCAGTCGCGCTCGTTCAGCCGGCGTTGCGCCGAGGCTTCGCCTGCTCAATTCCGCTGCGCGGTCAAGCCAGTACTCGCGGTATGGAGCAACGGCTTCCTGAAAGCGACGCATTGCGGCGGACGACTCCCGGCGCCATTCAGCTCGTGCTTCGGACGTCTGTTCGAGGTATTCGGTGAACGATCCGTGGTCCGACGAGCCGCTCTGTTGTGCCAGGCGGAACTCATCGCCGGCGCCGAGCCCATTGGTGACAACGATGAGCAGCACGGTAGTGAGCAGCACTGAGACGACCGTTGCGTGGCGACTACACATCAAATCCATACCCCACGTAGATATTAATGCCGCTAATCCGGGTGTTGTCATTCCGGAAAATGTCGGTGAACGTGCGGTTGTAGCGGAATTCCAGAGTGATTGCGCCGGAACCGACGGTGTGCTGATAGCCGGCGCCTAAGCTCGCCGCGAGAACGAACCGGTTGTCGGGCGGTTCGGAGGCACTCACCGAGAAACCGCCGCCGGCTTCTTCAAGCGTTATGTCTCCGGGAATGAATATCGGTGTCGGACCAACGATCGCGAACAGCGCTCCGTCGTCGCCGGTGGAGGTGCTCGGCTTGAGCAATAACGGAAGCTTGAGCGCAGTTGCGGATATCGTGCCATCGAAACTCATGCCGGCCGACGGGACATCGTAGCTGTAAGCACCTCCCACGTTTGCATACAGGACCTCCGACTGGAAAGCGAAATTCGGAGCGAGAGGAACCTCAACGAATGCCCCGGCGATTATGCCAATACGTGAATCGTTGGAGACATTCTCGATGTCCGGATGGCTTTCGAGCAAACTCAGCGCGTCGTTCCAATCCGAGCCTGCGAACCAGCTGACATTGACGGCCGCTTTCGCACCGACCCGCGCACTATCCTGTGCCGTAGCCGAAGGGCACACGGAAAACGAGATAACGACGACCATAAACGCAACTGCAACGTGACCGCTTATCGACGCCGTTAATCGCTGCACTGCACGTTCTCCCGAATACATGAATCACCTCCTACGTGCGCCCTCGATCACGCTCCGCTCATTGTCAGAGACCAAGGTGTTCGCGCCCGCAATGCCGGTACTGAAGCAACAAGGATGCCAACTTGGCCCATGGACGGGTGATGACACTGCAGCGGCGTAATCCGTTGCTCGCGACACAATTGCAACACCGGAAAGGGAAACTACGCCGACCCGGAAATGGGTGCTGCTACTTTCCAACGGCGACTGGTAACCGCAGTTCCACCCCAGCGGAACCGAAGTTACGGATACGTCTCGCTTCGGAACGAACGATTGAACGAGATCCGGCCGACGCATCGCTACAGTTCGTGAGAATGCACGATTCACTCGCGATAGCTACAGCGGCGGTCATTATATTCCCGGCTCCGGACCGCTGAGCAGACGAATGGCATTGCGCCGAGCAGCCATCGCGTGTGTATCGTGCTCGATTGAGTTTTAATGAGCGGTACAGCGGCACGAAATTTGCATGGAATCGGTGTGCAGGGATATAGTGATGAAGTGGCCGTGAACCCGCGTATACTCCTGTCCTTCGTTGGTTATCGCGATCCCCATCCGGAAGGCTCGGAGGAGTACGGACCGCTCCTGTCGCTCCTCGAACTCCGCAAATTCGATCGAGTCGTTCTCTTCTGTACCGGTGGTGACTACCTCGAGCGTGCGCGGAGCGTCCAGCAGATTGTGGAGATCGATGATCCTGCCGTCCAGTTCTCTTTCGTCAACTTCGAGCTTGACTCACCGGTGGATTATGAGGAGATCTACACTGCGCTCCGCACTGCAACGGCCCAAGTGCTGCGAAGCGTCGAGCATCGATCGCCACAGCTTTCGGTATTGCTCGATCCGGGCACTCCTCAAATGCAGACGAGTTGGTTTCTGCTTGTCGGTGCGGGAGAGATTGATGCCACGCTGCTGCAGGGAGTCCCGCCGCGGTTTGCCGGCGGGGTCTACAAGGTCAAGGAGATCAGGCTCGATTCAGGAGTGCTGCCGGAGATCCGTACACCGCAAAACGCTCAAAGCAAAGCGGGGCGCTCGCGTTCAACACGTTCGACGGTGCGCAGTCGAGAGCGGGGTGACGGCGAGCTCGCAATAGTCAGCGCGCCGCAGGCGACCGAATGGCTGAACACCGGAGGGGTGAATATCGTTGGACGAGCGAAGGTGTTCACTGATGTACTCGAAAAGGCGGCACGAGTAGCGCAGTACGACATATCGATCCTGATCCGCGGTGAGACCGGTACCGGCAAAGGACTCGTCGCGCGCCTCATCCACTCGAAGAGTAGCCGCGTGGGCTCGGCCTTCCTGGCACTTAACTGTTCTGCTATTGCCGCGAGTCTTGCCGAGAGCGAACTATTCGGACACGTAAAGGGCGCGTTCACCGGCGCCGCCACCGACCGGCTTGGGCAGTTCCGCGCGGCCGATGGCGGAACCATCTTTCTCGACGAAATCGGCGATCTCCCGCTCGACCTACAGCCGAAGCTATTGCGTGTGCTTGAGGAGAAAGTGGTCGTTCCGGTCGGGCAGGACACCCCGGTGCCGGTCGACGTGCGTGTGATCGCCGCAACGAACAAGGAACTCGAGGAGATGATCGAGCAGGGCACGTTCCGCCGCGACCTGTACGAACGCCTCAATCAGACAACGCTTCTGTTGCCGCCGCTTCGCGAGCGCCCGGAAGATATTCGACTCCTGGTCGAGCGCTTCCTTGGTGATTGGAACGCACGGTACCACGAGGCGAAGGAGATCGAACCCGAAGCGCTCGATTGCCTGTGCCGATACAGCTGGCCGGGAAACGTGCGGGAACTCGAGAACGCCATTATCGCGATCTGTGCCTCGGCGCGAACTGATCGTATCGGCCCGGAACTGCTGCCACCGGCGATTGCTCCACAACGGGGAAGCACAAACACCACGGACAGCATCGGGCTCCTCGGCGACCTACGATTGCCGGAGGAAGGGGTGAATCTGCGCGCGTTGCTCAGCAACGCCGAGCGCTCCCTCTACGAGAAGGCCTTGGAGCGTACTTCCGGTAACGCCGAGCAGGCAGCATCACTACTCGGGATCAGCGGCCACGCCTTCCGCAAAGCGTGGCGGGAGCGGTTCGGGAAGGAGGGGTGATCAACATTGATGACGGTGTAGGTTTAGAGAGGGATCAGACTTTCGACGTTGCAAAGGAATGGGTATGTCGTTTTTTCCGGATAATCAACAACCAACGGCCATTCCAACCGTGTTATGGTAGCATCGTCATGACGCGGATGGATTGTATTGCACCGCGCTCCGGCTACGTCGTACGCACACTCGTTCGGCGCGCATGTCCGGTATGCATGCTCGCAAGACGTACCAGCGGTGGACGCTGATAGAAGGGACCTGGACAGAGAGGCAACTGACCATATGTCTTTCGGTACGGCTGACTTACCCGCAAATCTCAAGAGAATCCTCGCGCTCAACGGAACGGATGAGGGGTTCTTTGTCGTAGCACTCCACTCCCTGATTGAGGGCTATGCAAACGCTCAGTCACCTTACATCGCAACCCTGGACCGGTTTGGAGAGAAGATAGACATTCTCTTCCGCGATCTGGGATTGTGTAACCCGGAAACCGGAGCTGTCCCGCGATTGGCAAAGCGACTGACCCAGGAGCACGCCGCCACCAATCGCGTTAGGCACGACTTTCAGGAGCTTTCCTCCGAAGAGGCGCGTAGCGCCACGTTCAACTTTCTGGAGTTCTGCAGAACCGTAGGGTGGGAGCATCATCTTTTGAACGAACTAGAAGAGGGTCTTAAGCTATGGCGGGGGAAAAAGACACCTATCGAGCAGTACCGCGAAATGCGAAAGCTTCGTCTTCAATACAACAGGCTGCAAGATGAGAAACAGGAAGTAGAGAAGGAAATCGCAGACTCAAGGGATACTCGGGCTGCCCTCGAGGCGGTTCGGGCGGAGCTTAAGCAAAAGGAACAGGAGCTTGTGCAGCTCAAGCAAACCGCCGCCGGGCGCAAGGAAAAGAGCAACCAGCTCAGACAGAAGCTCCGGATAGCCGAAGAGCAGAAGGTCGAGCTCCTTGAGCACGCCGAGCGCCTGCAGTCGGCAGAGCTCTACCTGTCGTACCTGGAACGGTTCACCGCCTATACCCGCTCTCGAGCTGACTATGAGCGGACGGTTCTTCAGCTGTCTCCCGAACAGAAGAAGGCCGCCGAGCGCATCCGCGAAACCGGTGACTATCTGGTGCACGGGCCGGCGGGTACCGGAAAGACCTTTGTCCTCCTCCACGCCTTGGATCAGCAATTGCTGAAACGTGACCAGGAGCTCGGGCTTACCGACAGCGAGACGGCGCCGATAGTGCTCCTGACCTATACCAAGACTCTGGTTCGTTTCGATGAATATCTCTCCGGGATACTCGGCCGCCACCGCACCAAAGCGCTTATCAGCACCGTCGATTCTTTCGTCCTGCAGACGGCACAAAAGCGGGATGGGCGTTTTCATATGGACTACAACGCATTCAGAAGCTTCGCCGAAAACAACAAGGTGGCCTTTCTCTCGCCCGAAGAGCTCTACAGCGAGATAGAAGATGTCATATTCGGACGCGTCCTTTCACAGGACGGCTATCTGGAATCTCCGGGCGCGAGGCGGGGGATGAAGCAGCCGCTTAGCAGGGCACAGCGAGCCGAGGTCTGGGACCTCGCGCAACGGGGCCGCAACTGGATGCTCCAACAGTTCAAGCTGAGTAAGAACCTGAGCAGGCTGTATCTGGCGGAGGCGCTTGAAAGAGACAGCGCGTTCAGGGATGAGGCGCAGGTCGACCGGCTCTTTGTCGACGAGGTGCAGGACCTTGCGCCGGTTGAGCTCAAGGCGCTCAAGCTGCTCTCCCGCAGGGGAGTAGTCCTTGCAGGCGATGAGCAACAGGCAATCTACCAGGCGGGGATGAGCTTCCGTAGCCTGGGGATTGATGTGTTAGGCCGGGCCACGGAGCTGTCGACCAACTACCGAAACACCAGGCAGATCGCTACGTTCGGACGTATCTGCGAGGCTCTCTGGAGCGCGCAGGACGAAGAGCCACAGGTCGCGGACGAAGCGGCGTATCGGGAAGGCCCCACCCCGGAGCTGTGGACCCATGTGCTGAGTGAGGACAGTGAGCGCGCTCTCGTCAAGCGGGTTGAGTTCTTCCTTAGTGTGCTTGGGTACGAGCCTGAGAACATTGCGGTCCTGACTCCGTTCGACAAGCACGTGGAGCAGATCAAGGCGCTCCTCCAACACGCGGGGTACGATACTCAGGATATCCGACACAAGCAGTTCGACTTCGAGAGTACGCGCGGCGTGAGGATTTCCACTCTTCACTCCGCTAAAGGAGTCGAGTTCCCGGTGGTGATGCTATACCTTCCCGCTTTCGCCAAACCCAAAAGCCTGACGCCCAGGATGGCGGCGGATCAGAACTTCAATCTCTTGTACGTCGCGGTAACCCGCGCGATGGATAACCTGCAGCTCTTCTTGCCGGAAGAAAACGACGATCCGGTCGTGAGCCTAGTGAAGCGAGCGCACGCATTGCTTCTTCAGCGGGAGCGAACGGAGGATGAGGCGGTGGCGCAAGGAGTGTCCGCGTGAACGTGTTTGAGCTTCGAGATGATATCGTCAACGAGTACGCTGAATTCGTCGGGAGCTTCGTCAATCCTTCCACCGACGATGTTGCCGATCGCGTGAATGAGCATTTTGAGAGCGAGAAGCTCTGGCCGGAGCCGATGTTGCAGCTCAATCCGTCGTTTAAGCCGGGCAAGACCATCGACGAGCTCGTGGAGGAGGGGGTGATTCACGAGCTGTGCGCGAAGATTTTTCGAGTCGGAAAAGACAAGAATGCCGAAGGCGACACGATGCGATTGCACCGCCATCAGGAAGAGGCGATTCGGCGCGCCGTAACCGGAGAGAACTGCGTCCTGACCACCGGCACCGGCTCGGGAAAGAGCCTCGCCTACATCATCCCGATCGTGAACCATGTGCTGGGCAACGGAAGCCGTCGAGGTATCCAGGCGATCGTTGTATACCCTATGAACGCGCTCGCAAACAGCCAGCACGACGAACTGGCTAAGTTTCTGGTTCACGGTTTCGGGGAGGGAAACGAGCCGGTGCGCTTCGCGACATATACCGGACAGGAAGACCAGGCGCGGCGCGATGAACTGCTGAGAGACCCGCCCGATATCCTGCTCACCAACTACGTTATGCTCGAGCTCATTCTGACACGGTTTCGGGAGCGAGAGTTCATCCGGCTGTCGCCGGCGCTGCATTTCATCGTGCTCGACGAGCTCCACACCTATCGCGGGCGGCAATGTTCGGATGTGTCGATGCTGGTGCGCCGGGTTCGGGCCGCGTTCAATGCTTCCCAGTTGCAGTGTGTCGGTACCTCGGCCACCTTGGCGGGGCCGGGAAGCTACGAAGAGCAGCAGCAGAAGGTCTCGCAGGTTGCCGGCTCGATCTTCGGCGCGACCGTGAAGAGCGAGAATGTGGTCGGCGAGACCGTGACCAATACCACCGAGGAGCTCGATTGCAGGGACGCCGAGACGCGCGAGAACCTCGTGCGGGTGATAGGCGATTACCAGGCGCCGGGGAGTGACGAGGTCAATGCGCCGCAGACGATGGAGGAGTATCACGACAATCCGCTCACCAACTGGATAGAGTGGAACTTTGGGCTCGAACGCGAGCCGGAAAGCGGCAGATTGCGCCGTCGGCCGGCTCGCCCCATCAGCGGGGAGAACGGGGCGGCGTCGGCGCTCTCTGAAGACACGGGCATTCCCGAGGCTCACTGCGCTACCGTGATTCGGCGTCATCTTCTGGCGGGGGTCAAGCTCGCGCAGATGACCGGCGAAAAAACTCCCTTTGCGTTCCGCCTGCACCAATTCATCAGCCGGGGAGACAAGGC
>PUPD01000255.1 GCA_003552985.1 Spirochaetaceae bacterium | reverse complement strand
CGCAGGGGTGCAGCAAGCGCATAAAGAAGACAAGATCAGCTTCACTTCACTCAGCGGCTGGCCGGGTGAGTATATCTTTGCCGAGGGCCGCTATCTCGAGGGCGAGGCCGGCAAGCGGGCGGGCATCTTCATCGGCCCTGAGTTTGGGACCGTTACACGGCCCGATTTGGTGGAAGCTGCTCGCGAAGCCGGTGACGCAGGTTTTGACGCGCTCATCGCCTGCGCCTTCAACTACGAGGCGCACGCCGGGGAGTTTCACAAGCTCGGCCGCATCCCGATTCTCAAGGCGCGCATCAACGCCGACATGCATATGGCCGACGATCTCAAGAACACCGGAAGCGGCAATCTGTTCGTAATCTTCGGCGAGCCCGACATCGATATCATCCCCGCCGAGGACAACCGTCTGCAGGTGAAGATAAACGGTGTGGATGTCTTTGATCCAACCTCGGGCGAGGTGCGAAGCGACAACGCCGACGGGATCGCCTGTTGGTTTATTGACACCGACTACAACGGTGAGAGCTTCTTCGTGCGGCACGCCTACTTCCTCGGCGCGAACGATCCCTACAAGGCGCTCAAGAATACGCTCAAGGCCGAGATAAGCGAAGAAGCCTGGGAAACACTGCACAGCGATACCTCGCGGCCTTTCGAGAAGCCGACAACCGGCCGGATTGCGGTGAAGGTCATCAATCATCTCGGCGACGAGGTGATGAAGGTGTTCAAATCATAGGCGCCATGGAGTTCCGCATAGCCGAGACCTTCACCCAAAGTCTCAGCCGTCTTAAGCCGCAAGAGCAGAAGCTTACCAAGACAACCGCGTTCGACCTGCAGATGAACCCGGCCCACCCCGGGTTCCAGTTTCATAAGCTCGATCGGGCCAAGGACAAGAACTTCTGGTCGGTACGCGTGAACGCCGATATCAGGCTAATTGTGCACCGTAGCGGCGGCAGCCTGTTGCTCTGTTATGTCGACCACCATGACAAAGCCTATGCCTGGGCAGAGCGCCGCAAGCTTGAAACCCATCCCAAAACCGGAGCGGCTCAGCTCGTTGAGGTACGCGAAACTGTTGAAGAGGTTCGCGTGCCGGTCTATACCGCAGACGAGTCTCCGGAGGCCCAGCCGTCCCAGGCGGCCGGCCCCACGCTGTTCGCCGAGCTCAGCGACGAGGTGCTGCTCGGTTACGGTGTGCCGCCTGACTGGGTGGACGATGTGCGGCAAGCCGATGAGGAGGAGCTTCTGCTGCTTGCAGAGCGCCTGCCGGCCGAGGCATCTGAAGCGCTTCTTGAGTTGGCAACCGGGGGCCGGCCCGCGCCGGCGAAAACCGCCGCAACCGCCGGAGCAGACCCGTTCGCGCATCCCGATGCGCAACGCCGTTTTCGTAACATCACCTCAAACGAAGAGCTCAAACAGGCGCTCGAGTATCCCTGGGAGAAATGGATCGTCTTTTTACATCCGGACCAGCGACAGCTCGTTGAGCGCAACTACAACGGCCCGGTGCGCGTTTCAGGCTCGGCCGGTACCGGCAAAACCATCGTAGCACTCCATCGTGCTGCATTCCTCGCGCGTACAAATCCCGAAGCTCGAGTGCTGCTTGCAACCTTCTCCCAACCGCTCGCCTATGCGCTGCGGATGAAACTTCGGCGGCTACTCGGCTCCGAGCCGGCCGTGGCCGAACGCATCGAGGTGCACTCGCTCGACTCGCTCGCGCTGCGCCTGCACAAGGCCGTGCTGGGCCCGGTTACGCCGGCATCCTCTCAAACCGTGCGCGAGGTTCTCAGCGAGGCCGCTCACAGCGTTGAGGGACACGAGTTCAGTGACCGGTTCCTGTTGGCTGAGTGGCGGCAGGTAGTGGACGCGCGGCAGCTAACCGATTGGGAGGATTATCGCGACGTTGTTCGACTCGGCCGAAAGACTCGCCTTGCCGAGGCAAAACGCAGAACGCTCTGGGCGATCTTCTCTGAAGCGCGCGCGAACCTGGCTGCACGCAACGAAAAGACACTTGCACAGATCTACTTCGACCTTGCAGAGGCCTACCGACAAGGGAAAGCGGCCCCTTATGACTTTGCGGTCGTAGACGAGGCACAGGATCTCGGCGTCGCCGAGCTGCAGTTCTTTGCCGCAATGGCTGCCGGCCGTGAGAACGGGCTGTTCTTTTCCGGCGACCTCGGCCAGCGCATCTTTCAACAGCTCTTTTCATGGAAGGCACTGGGGATCGAGATTCGTGGCCGCTCCCACACCCTCAAGGTGAACTACCGAACCTCGCACCAGATACGCTGGCTTGCCGATCGCTTGCTTGATCGCGAAGTAGCCGACGCCGACGGCTACGTTGAGGACCGCCGCGGTACTGTGTCGGTATTCGGCGGCCCGGAACCGGCCATTGAGGTCTGCAGGACCGAGGGTGAGGAGATTGCAACCGTGGCCAAGTGGCTGCAGGATCGAAGCGCCGAGGGGTGCAAACCGCACGAGCTTGCAGTGTTCGTGCGCTCGGATGCAGAGGTTCCCCGAGCCAGGGCGGCCGCTGAGGCGTCGAAGCTGCCGTTTCAGGTCTTCGATACCCAGCCGGACATCGTCTCGGGCCGGCTCTCTGTGGGTACGATGCACGCCGCCAAAGGGCTGGAGTTCCGCGCCGTAGCGGTAATGGCCTGCGACGACGAGGTTCTACCGCTGCAAAGCCGCATAGAGGAAACCGGCGACACCGCCGACCTCGAGGAGGTCTACAATACCGAGCGGCACCTCTTCTACGTCGCCTGCACCCGCGCCCGCGACCACCTGCTCATCACCGGCCTCGAACCAGTGTCGGAGTTTATCGACGACATGACGAGGTGATGCGTCCATCAGCACTTTCAAAGGCGGGCGGGCTTCACAGACTGCGCGGGTGCGGAACAGATAATCTCGGGTAATTCGAGACCACCTATTGCAGTCGAAACAGATAACTGCCGGCACCAATCCGACCGGATGGTCGGAGAATCACCACCCAGAGGAAACAACTGGATTACGAAAACTTGTGCACCTCGGCTAAACGTGTGGTCGGTAGTGACCCGGTTTCGATTGGATACTGTGCGCTGCAAGCTTCATTGAGAATGACGCATTTCGCACGCCATGGTACCATATGGTCCATGAGGTCCCCGGCTCTACAAGGTTTCGCCGGAATCAGTCAGACACCACCTAAAGACCACCACGAGATTTACAGCGTCATCACTAGTCAGTGTTCACCGGCCGGCATCCTCTAAATCGAGTAGGAGACAGAGTACTTGCGGTACTGTGGGCGGCAGTCCTGACCAACGGCAAGGAATAGAAGATTTGCAGGAGATCGCCGATTACCCAACGCAGACCTACTGACGAGGAATAGGGCGTCACTAGAATTGCGATGGCGTTCAAGTGCATTAATCCGGAGCTGTCGGACGACGGGAGCCCAATCGATAGGGCTAACGTGGGGAAATGGTAGCCGTCTATACGGATCAGGATAGCAAGATACATTTTGCTGCGTCGGGTGGAATAAGAGATGGTTGCTAAAATTACTGCCGGTGCGCTGTTTCATTATTTGGGCCTTATACTGACAGATACTCCATGACTAAGGTTTCGACGGGAACCGTATAGATATAGTTCGCCAGCCGAGGAGATGATACATGCAAGAGATTCTAAAGGCTGTTTCAGACAATCCATTGGTTCCCATAGGCGGAATCCTCTTGGGCGTAATTGGGATCATTCTTGCCGTCGTCTTCTTCATCGGTAGTCGCCGAGTGTCGCGCGTCCGATACGATTCTATTGGGAGATCATTGGTTGAGGGTCTCGCGGGAGCGCTTGAGGGAATCGAAGTGCGGTACAAAGGTGTACCCCAGGAAAGGATTACTGTCACGCGCTTCGTCTTTTGGAATGCTGGAACGGAAACCATTCGCGTGGGGGATTTCACAGATGATCCGCTTCGGATCGTATGCTCGAAGGATATTGCCGTCCTAGACCATCGAATCGTCGAGTCCAATGAACCAACCAACAAGATTCAGATTCGCGACGTGCGCAAGACTGAGGATGAAGCATCAATCTCGCTTACATTCGACTACCTTGACTCAAGAGACGGCGCTGTCGTCCAGATCGTACATGATGGCCCTAAACGCACGCGATTTTGCCTTAGGGGCACGCTCAAGGGCAATTGCTCAATCGCCAGAAGCGAGTCACCGGCCTACCGAATGGAGAGGGCATTGGCGCCCGTGCCACTGCTTCGCGACTTAGCGAAATCCAGTCTGTTCGGCTGGTTCGGGGCTCTGACCTACTTCGCCATCGGTATCGCGGCTCTTGTCGCTCCCTTCAGAGGAACATCTTGGTGGTGGTTCTTGCTTGCGGCATTCTGCTTTCTGGCAACTTGGATCATGATCTACGGCTATGCGATGGGACAAGTGCCACGTCATTTTCGGCGAGAACTGGGAGAACTACCCATGGCGAACAAGCCATAGGAGGCGACGGCGCATTAGCGCCGCGCCTCAATGGCAGCGTTATGAAGCCCTGAGATTCCTCCGCCCTTGCCAGTACCGCTCTGTGTGTTACACTCCAACCAATCCTTAGCATTGCGAGGTGTATCATGGCGTCTGTTCCATCAATTCCGTTCGGTGTGACGTTGGATGATATCGTCGCTGTCCTTGACGTTCTTGCCGGACGCATAAAGCCAACTCCAATCGACGAGCTGACGAAGGTTAGCAGCAACGCGTCTCGTTCTGCTGCAGAGGCTGCCGCGTTCTTGGGACTATGCTTGGTAGATGGCGACTCTGTCTCGACCGCCGGTCCCGGCCGACAGTACGTGCAGCAAACGGGGACGGGAGACGAAGCGTCCATTCTCTGGCAGGTGCTCAAAGACATCGAAATATACGACCTCACACTCGAAAGATCCCATCATGAGAGTCTCTTCCAGCCCACCAAAGTAGAAGTCGCCTCATATTGGAACGAGCATTTCACCTCGGTCGTCAAGGAACTTTCCGAGGAAGACTTAGGTCGTGCGGCGATCTTCTACTTCCAATTGCTTGATGCTGCCGGACTTGGCAAGTATGTGCGCGCCGGACGCGGACGGGAGACGCATATTGAGTTCGATCAAGTGGCACTTGCGAAGTACGTTACGACTTCCCGCCAAGCCGAGAGAAAACCAACGATTGAACGACCGAAGGCTCACGTCCCCACAGACGATGAGCCTACTCCTTCGGATGCGATTCAATCGCCTGGTGGCGTTATCCCAAACGAGACAGATGAGAAGTATCTATCCAGTCTTCGTATCCTCAAGAAGCTCAATATCGAGTTGACGTGGAAGGATCTGGACTCGGATGGAGCGAAGAAGCTGATAATCGATCGCCTGGACGAGCTGAAGAGCGAGAACACCGTTTTGTCCGCCAAGGTCGAGAAGTATCAGCGTGTCGAGGTTGATTCCGCCGTGCTGCAAACCCGCGTCCGCTCACTTTCTCGCCAGAACATCTTCCAGACCTCAGTGAACGCGTTGGGTGGCATCGTAGCCGGCAGTTTCCTCGGCATGCCAACGATTGAACTGAAAGTCGCAAGCGTCATCGTTGGTTTCGCACTCATTATTCTCAGCCTATTTGTTGTTGAGAAAGATGCCAAACGTGGCACGGATCGGATAGGCTCTGACTGACCGCTCTGTTCGGGCTTCATAACAAGCGCTTCGAGCTGTCGCCTAACTCCAATATCTCTATTCACGGGAACCCTGGATTCTACGTCGACGTCTGGCCCTTACGGGCACGACCTTCGCTGGGCCCGGCGCAGCTCGAGCGCTCCGTTAGGAGGACTATCCCCGTGCGAATGATCCCCGACGCAGACAAAGATAGATGGAAGCGCCCCTTTCTGATAGGATGACTGTATGAAGCTGCGGATCTACTCGGACAGATCCGCGATCGGTGGCTGCGAAGACCAGGAGTTCGCGGAGCATTTGTTGAGGCTTCTCGATAGCTTCGTCCGCGGTGAACACATTCTTGTCTTGTCTATCCTCACCGTCCAGGAACTTGCGGAAGCACCTGCACAAGTCCGCGGTCGAGTTGCCTCGGTACCCGAAATGCACATCGAGACGCTGCAGTTTGATGCCGAAGCCAGGGATCTGGCAGAGGCGTACATTGCCGCCGCCGTGCTGCCGCCCCGAATGCGGGTCGATGCACAGCACATCGCCATCGCGACCGTAGGCCGCGTTGATGTGCTAGTGAGTTGGAACTTCAAGCACATCGTCAACCTGGAACGGATCCATGGTTACAATTCGGTGAACCTACGCCAGGGCTATCCAATGATAGAGATCCGGACGCCCAGGGAGGTATTGTCAGATGAATAAGACGGAAAAGGAGTTCGATGCGGTCGCAATGATGCGATCGGTTCGAGATCGGATTTCAGCCGAGATTGAAGACATGATCCTGGAGGAGGAGTTGGAGTGGCTTGCCTCGCAGAAGATCGATGACCCGTTCTTGAGACGTCTGCGAGATCGAGCGGCCCAACAACCGGTTGCACGGGACGGCACTTCGCGCCGCCGCTGAACCGGAACGTTGGGCGGAAGGGAGAGTCAAGTGACCGAAGAGGCATTCGACACGTTCTGTCCTGATTGCAACATGCAGGTTTCCGCCGCGGTCATATGTCAAGGCCATGGCGGTTTCAGCAGTAGTTCTATGAACACTATCGACGTTGCTGATGCCGAATATCACGGGGATACGTATCTTGTCGCACTGTGCAATAAGTGTTCCGCACCGTTCTTGGTGAAACGCTCCCTGTATGGTGTCCCAGGCGAGTTCGAAACGATCACCGATGAATCCGTTCTGTATCCCCAAACCTCCCGGCTGCCTATAGAAGGTGTCCCGGACTCGGTGCGCCGTGCATACGACCAAGCGCTTAGCTGCTTTTCTGCATCTGCGTATGAGGCATGCGCATTGATGTGCCGCCGATCCATAGAGACCTTGTGTAATACCACTCAGGCCACTGGGAAATCCCTTCAAGCCAAACTAGACCATCTCGCCGCTGCGGGCGTCGTGGATAAAAGAATAGCGGAATGGGCGCATGGGATTCGAGCTGTTGGAAACGAGGCGGCACACGACACGGAAGCCCATCTGCTCAAAGACGATGCCAGAGATGCTTTAGATTTTACGGAAGCGCTTTTGATGTACGTGTTTGCACTTAATTCTCGTTTTCAAGCATTCCAAAAAAGACGCGGTAAGTAGCGTGGGAATTATGGCCCAACACATATAAGGGGCGTCAGCGTCCAGTCGGGGGTTCACGCGCGCCAATCGCACAGCAATGGGTTGGCGATATTCGGTGTTGGTACAGCGGATGTGTGCGACGCCTTGGAGATAGTCGCCACGCGCCGAGAAACGCTTGCCGATGTGCTTAATGCGGTGCTTTCCGGGGGATTTGGTTACAAGAACCGGTCCGCGACCGGCGAGCTCGACGTGGTCGTTGGTTGTTGTTGTGGTATGATCATCACAGTGGGAGTACCGGATGAAAGCAGAGTTCACCGCCATAATCGAGTCGGCTCCGGAAGGTGGGTACTGGGCTATATGTCCCGAAATCCCGGGAGCGAACGGCCAGGGAGAAACCGTACAAGAGGCGAAGGACAACCTTCGCGATGCGATCCTCCTCATTATCGAAGATCGTACGGCCGATGTGCTCCGTGGTTTACCCGACGACGTGATAAAGGAAAAAGTGGTCGTCGAGTGAAACGTCGTGAACTGGAAACCGCGGCTGCGCACAGCAGGGTGTTACCTAAAACGCGAAGGTGCATCCCATTCCATCTGGATAAATCCGCGCAGCGGTTCGATCGAAACCATTCCTCGTCATAACGAGATAAAAGAACCACTCGCAAGCGAGATCCTGAAAAATCTTGGCGCGGAATAAGACACTCACTCGCGCCGGGTGGACGGGATCAACCTGAGCATGGACCGAACTGATATCCTGGGCTTTATGGTAGAAGGTCGAAAGGAGGCCACATAATGGGGAGGCTCACAATAGCGGCCAGGCTGACATGGCGCCGGAGCGGTCTGCGAACGGCAAGCCGGCGCAGCCGCTCAACGCCGTCCTTGGCATCTGACAAATGAACGACTGCATTGAATATCGTGAAGCCCGGCCTGAAGACGAGGATGCTCT
>PUPD01000072.1 GCA_003552985.1 Spirochaetaceae bacterium | reverse complement strand
TTCGGTGCCGCGTGAGTTTATTTTTCGCGGCCCCATCCCGTCACTGTGACCGGCGAAACGGCGCCAGTTGCAGTGAGCCTTGACCTTGCCCGCCTGGTTTCAGGCGGGCTTTTTTGTGATAAGCTGCAAATGCCTGTCTGGACGCCGCCTTCGAAAGTGCCGGCGAAGCGGGGGACGGAGGGTTCGATTGACCGAATATGAGCACCGCTGAGTACTGGGACGAGCGATATTCCGCCGGGAGCTATTTCTACGGAACCAAGCCGAACGTGTTTCTGACGCGCCTGGACCGCTATCTGCCGGATGGCGGGCGCGTGCTCGAGATCGCCTGCGGCGAGGGCCGCAATGCGGTGTATTTTGCCGCTCGCGGCTATCAGGTCACCGGGGTAGACTTCTCGGCCGAAGCCTTGCGCAAGGCCCGGGGGCTTGCGCTCAAGAAGCGCAGCCACCCCGAGCTGATCGAGGCTGACCTGCTCACGTTTCGGCCGGTGCTGCGCTACGATGCCGCAGTCACCGCGTTCCTGCACGGGCCGCCGGACAGTCGACGGCGTTACTACGCGCTCCTCCGCGAGGCGGTACGCAGCGGCGGCTGGGTTCTCGGCGAGTGGTTCCGGCCTGAACAGCGCACTGCGGGCTACCGCAGCGGCGGCCCGCCGCAGCCTGAGGCGATGGTCACCGCCGATGAGCTTCGTGAAGCCTTTGCAGGCTGGAAGATTGACGTTTTGGAAGAAACCGAGTACAAGCTGCGAGAGGGTCGCGGCCATAAGGGTCTCGGTGCGGTGGTGCGCCTGGCGGCATGCAAGCCGTAACCCCGCGCGTGCAAGCGCTAACCGGAGACCCAGCATCGAGGGCTATGCTGCATGATTGGACCATACTTCTGGCGTGACCGTGAGCTGCGGCCGGTGGCGGAAGCGGTTGTTCCGGCCGACGACATACAGTTCGCCTACGGCTTTGGCGTGTACGAGACGATGAAGGTGCGCGCCGGGCTGCTCTACTTTCCCGAACAACACGTCTCGCGCCTGTTGGAGTCGGCGAGAATCATAGAGCTCCCGCACGAGATCGGCTGTGAGCTTTTGCTCACGGCGCTCCGCGAACTGTGCCGCGCCAACGAGCTTGATAACGCCAATATCAAGCTCCTGCTGATCGGCGGCGATACCGCCGCCGACGCTAAGCTGTTTATCATGGCGCTCCCGCCGTATTTCCCACCGCGCAAGAGCTATCGTGACGGTGTCGAGGCCATCACCGTGGCGGCCGAGCGCCCGTATCCGCAAGCCAAGAGCCTGAGCATGCTCACGAGCACCGTAGCGTTTCGCCGTGCGCGCGCCGCCGGCGCCTACGACGCCCTGCTCCTCAACCGGGACGGCTTTCTGACCGAGGGCACCCGCACCAACCTCTTCTATACCGACGGCACCGGGCTTTACACGCCTCCGTCCGAGCAGGTATTGAGCGGCGTCACGCGCGCAACCGTTATTGAGGCGCTCGGCGAAGCCGGGCATGAGGTGCATGAGCGGCCACTCCGAGCCGACGAGCTCGGGAGTTATGCGGGTTTTTTCCTCACCAGCAGCTCGAGCAAGGTAATCCCGGTCAGCCGCATAGACCGGCAGGCGGTATCCATCCCGGAGATCGTGCACACCGCCGCCAAACTATACGACGCCTACCTGAAGGCCTACCGCCGTAAGCTTGAGGCCGAGGTCACGCGCTGAGCCGCACCGTTCCCACGACACCGCCGCGCCGGCACGTGGCAGGCGCGCCGCCCGCCCTACTGGCTGCGCCGGAGTTACCAGCTCGCCGCCCAGTGGAGCCGCCGGCACACGTGCGCCCTGGCGGCCGCACCAAAAAAGGCCGGCTGCAGTGCAACGCACCGCCAGCCGGCCTTGGTTAAAGCTAAGAACGCGAGTGAGCCGCGAAGCGTGTTACTCTTTGGCTTCAGGCGAGTTCATGTACTCGATCTTCTCCTTGGCAAGCACGCCACCGAGGACCAGCAGTGCCACCAGGTTTGGAGCGGCCATGAGACCGTTCAAGGTATCGGCGATATCCCAGATCAGCTCCAGTCCGCCGACCGCGCCGACAAACAGGAAGACCAGGAACAGGAGCCGATACGGCAGCCGCGACTTCTCGCCGGCCACGTACTCGAGGCTCTTCTCACCGTAGAACGACCAGGTCAGCATCGTCGTATAGGCGAACAGCGCCAGACCAAGCAGAACGACGTAACCTCCCGGCCCGGGCAGTCCGGTGTTGAACGCGTGCGAGGCAAGGTCGGCACCGGTCTCGCCGGTGGGGATTGCATCGGTCAGGATGACTACCAGGGCGGTCATGGTACAAACCACGATGGTGTCGATGAAGACTTCCCAGATACCCCACATACCCTGGCGGGTCGGGTTGTTGCGAGCCTGCGCGTGGACGATTGAAGCGGCACCGAGACCGGCTTCGTTCGAGAAGATACCACGGGCGATACCGTAGCGAATGGTGGAGGCGACTGCCGAGCCCGCAAAACCACCGGCTGCGGAGATCGGGTTGAACGCGTAGTAGAAGATCTGCCCGAGCGCGGCCGGAACGTGCGCGATGTTGATGATGATGATAATCAGCGCGCCGAGAATATACAGGACCGTCATAATCGGAACCAGCCGCTCGGCGGTGGCGGCAATTCGCTTAATGCCCCCGAGAATGACGAGCGCTACCAATATGACGGCAAGCACGCCGGTTACTGCATGCGGAAGCCCGAATGCAGTATTGAGCGCCGCAGCCATCGTGTTGGCCTGCACCATGTTTCCGATACCGAGAGCGGCAATCGCGGCCAGGAGGGCGTAGATGACGGCGAGCCATTTCCACCCCGGGCCAAGGCCTTTCTCGATATAGTACATGACGCCACCCTTGACGTTACCGTCAGGATCGATCTCGCGGTACTTCACCCCGAGCGACGCCTCGCCGAACTTGGTAGCCATCCCCACAAGTGCGGAGATCCACATCCAGAAAACCGCGCCAGGGCCACCAAGTGCGAGAGCCGTGCTCACACCGGCGATGTTACCAACCCCGATTGTTGCAGCCATCGCGGAGCTGATTGCTCCGAACGAGCTGATGGCACCGCCTTCGGCCTCTTCCTTGCGCGCCTTCCCAAAGTGGCGCCCGAAGCTCTGCCTCCATGACAACCGAAAGTGGGTGAACTGAAAGAACCCCAGCCGGATAGTCAGGTAGAGCCCGGTACCGATGAGTAGGACCATAAAGGGAGGGCCCCAAACAACCGAGTTGACCGCATTGTTGATCGTTGTGACCGTGTCAACCACGTTACACCTCCGTGCGAGAGAAATTTGATTGTCGCAATAATAGACCTAAGTTGGTGGTTAGTCAATAAAAAGCACTAAAGTAAGGAATATCGCCATACAATTGACGTTTGTCATGGACTGCAGAACGTTTGCACTTCTTGTTTGCACCACTTAAACGACCGAGTCATCGCATTGATTCCGCTTGACGCCGACGGGCGAGTTCCCGCACAATAATCGTAAATCGTGCATGAATTTTCTATTTTGACGGGCATCGCTTGTTCGTGTATACACCTGTACAGAATCGCGCGCATGACTATAATGGCGGCATGGCAAAACAACAGACCTTCGTAATGATCAAACCGGGCGTGCTGCAGCGCCGCCTTGTCGGCGAGATAATCACGCGAATTGAGCGTAAAGGGCTGCGCATTGAGGCGATGAAGCTTATACAGATCTCGCGCGAGCTATGCGAACGGCAATATGCGGAGCACAAAGGAAAGCCGTTCTATGAAGGACTTGTGGAGTACATCAGCTCGGGGCCGGCAATCGCTATGATGGCAAGCGGCGAAGAGGCGATACCAATGATGCGCAAGCTTGCCGGTGCCACCAACGCAGCTGACGCCGAGCCCGGCACCATCCGGGGCGACTTCGCCGCGATCACACAGAAGAACCTTGTACACGCCTCGGACTCCCCAGAGAGCGCCGAGCGGGAGCTCGGTCTGTTCTTCACGCATGAGGAGATTCACAGCTGGGTTGACGGCAACGAAGACTGCCTGGTGTAAGCACCCTGCCTGTGAAGCGCCTGCCCGACTCCTGCGCTCCGCCGCGGGGGACCGGGTGGTGACGCGGCGCACGAGCACATCGCGCGCGATCCTACATCATCTTCATTGAGCCTTTTGCGAACGACAGGTCAAGCGCGAGCACGATCGCTCCCTCGCGCTCGTCCAGATCACCGGTGACCTCTTCAATTCGCTCAACTATCCGGTTGACATGGCGTTCGGGAACGACCGCGAGAATCGTCTTACTGGCGTTCTTGCTCTCATTCATGAAGCCGATGAACTCAGCGAACAATGGTACGTTTGAGATATAGCGACTCATGCCGGTGGATTCGAGGATGGTAGCGCCCTCAATACCGAAGTCGATAAGCAACTCGAGAATATCGTACATGTACGCTTCGACGTACACCGTCACCAGGAGCAGCTTCATCGTCTCGGCTGGCGCCGGCTTCGAGGTCTCCGCCTCCCCCACATAGCGCTGCACCACTTCAACCGCCACCTGCGGAGTTCCGGCGCGCTGGAGCTCCTGTTTCGCGTTCGTGTGCGCCAACAGACGTGAGATACCTGCAAGTATGCGAAGATGCTCCTGTATGCGCTCCGGTGGCCCGAGTATCACGAAGCACACCTTGACCTTCTTCTTGTCTATCGCGTTAAACGGCACCCCGCGCGGGAACACAGCGATATACACAAGAAAGCTCTGCATCCCCGGAATGCGGGCATGCGGCAGAGCGACCTCTTTGCCGAACCCGGTGGAGCCCTGCTGTTCGCGCTCGTACAGTGCCTGGAAGATCGTATCGGGATCGATTCCTTCCGTCGCCTCACTGCGTGAAGCAAGCTCGGCCAACAGGCGTACCACCTCGCGCTTATCCTTTGCAGTCAGATCCGTCGCACACGCTTTCGGATCGAGAACATCGACCAGATTCATCTTCCCTCCAATTTCAACGCACGATAGATGGCATACTTAACAATCGGCGGACCGCTGATTTCATTCACGAATACCGCCATGAGCACCACGTTCACGGCTGTTTGAACAATCCCGGGGGCAAGGGCCGGCATATGGCCAAGGGCAGGAGCCGACTCAAGCAGCAACACCAGCCCGAGCGCTACGCCGGCCTGGGGAAACAGGCTGAGCCCCAGCCAGTTGCGCACGTTGCGCTCCCCGTCGGCCAGCACCACCCCTCCGAACGTACCAAAATACTTACCGACCCACCGGCCCACTATGAAAAGCGTCCCAAAGAGCAGAACCTCTGCGCCGAGCAAGATCGCCGGATTGAGTTTTGTCCCCGCAATCACGAAGAACAACGCATAGATGGGCGGAGTCATCGGCTCGAGCGCACGCATGACCCTGCTCCCGGCCGCGCTCAGATTCGCCACCGCAGCGCCGGCCGCCATGTTCATGAGCAGTGGTGAAAGGCCGAATGCGGCAGCTGTTGCGGTGGAAAGAAACAGGAACCCCAGGGTGAGTATCAACACCTCGCCCTGATTCTGCTCCGAGCGCGTCGTAATGTAGATAAGAAACCCGAGCAATCCCCCAAGGAACAGGCTGACCGAAAGCTCGCTGATTGATTCAAACACCAGTTCGGCAACGCTGCTATCACTACCGATAACGGCCGGAAGCACTCCCATCACGATACCGAAGCTTGCCACGGTAATCGCCGCCCCTAGCGCGACAGTTCCGAACAACTGGTCGACGAACGCGCCCCGCGCACGCGTAGACCGAACCACCGACACAACAGCCGCCGGTGAGGTGCTCGTCGCAATCACTCCGAGCAGCAACACAAACAGGAGCGGCATCCCCGCAGCCAGCAGCAGTCCGCTCACCAGCACAAAGGTCGCTACGAATTGTCCGCCCGTTATCCAGGCCACCGAGTGGTAGATCCGGCGCAGTTTCGCGATGCGTAACTCGCCGCCGATCGTCAGCGCGATCAAGCCGAGCGCAATCTCCGTGATGATCGCAAGCTCCTCAGCAGCTTTCTCGCCCACCACCGCCAACCCGCCGCCTCCCATGATCAGTCCGGCGATGATGAATCCGGTAATCTCGGGAAGGCCGATGCGCTGCACCAGCCGCGCAAGGGCGTAGCCGAACAGCAACATCATCCCGATCCCGAGCAGGGGATGTACCTGTAGGAAGTTGATCAGCGAATTGGTGTCCGACACCGCATTTTGGGCCATAGGATCAGTCGGAGTATACTCACTGATCCTGTTGATTTCAACCGAACTGACACGCACGCTGTTGGTACGGTCAGCTACTTCGGCGACGCGCTTCTGCTCAGGCAAGCGCATGGGCGGGGAGCTTCATGCGCCTTCCGTGCGGCGGCGTTGGAATTGCTGCGGTCCACACCAGCTCGGCGAACGGCCTGAGCCCAGCACGGGCGAGAAACGGCCGAGAGGTGAAGCGCACGATGCGCAGCCCTGCCACCACACTCGGAGAGACCCCGGCTGCCACCGCATGCGAGCGAAGCGTCGCCTCAGCGGCTCCCACCGAGCGGGTTTCGCGAATGCGCTTGGGTTTGTGCAGGTTGTGATGCGCCACGTATACAGCGAAGCGCAAGAGCATCGCCGCCGGGCTGCGGGCGAAACAGACTGTCTCGCGGCGGTGCTCGGCGAGGTCCTTTCTGATCTCGCGGTCGAAGTAGTTCACCGGCCGAAGCGGGTTGGCGGCTGTGCGTAGCGCCCTCGAGCTTACCGTACGGTGCAAAAGCCACCGGCGGGCACTGAGATGACGCATCGCCGGGTGCTTGCGCCAAGCATCGCGGTAGGCGTAGTGGCGGTCGCTTGTGATCACCCGTGGGGGCGCTGCAGGCGGAAGCTCCATCGTTGCCGCCACATAGTCATAAATTCTCCTCGCACTGTACTCAACCGCTCGGCGGCCGGCGCGAAGCAGGCGCTCAAAGCGCTCGCGGCTGCGGCGCTGATCCGGGCGCATCGCTCCCCCGCGGCGCAGCGGAGCGAAGTCGAAACCGTACAGGTACTCGCTCTCGCTTCCCACAAGGATGGTAATGTCACAGGGGGCGTGCTGGGAGACACTGAAACTTCGAAACCCGTCGAAAGCCAAGGCTTCGGTGTGCAGTAAGCGCGGCTCGAGTGCCGCCTGCACCGCAAGCGAGCTCCGCCCGAGCCGTCCGAGGCGGTTTGCGATGGTTTCGGTTGAGGCGCCAAGCAGCCTTGCGAGTGCCCGAACCCCCGAGCCCTCGCACAGTAGCGCCTCAAGCCGTCGGTAGTCGAGCTTGCGTTTGACCGCGTAGTCGATTGAAAAGCTCATCTCGCTAAAACACAGCCCGCAGTGGCGGCAGCGATAGCGCTGAATGCGCCCGAAGCTCGCATCACGGTAGGTGCCCCAGCGGATGTACCAGCGCTCCTCATCTGCAACTCCGCCGTGCCCGCTCACCACCGCTGCAGCGCCGTCGGTCGCGTCCTGCGCTTCGCCGTAGCCACGGTGCTCGCCATCGTGCCCATTGCCAAGCGCTCGCAGGTGCATCGGGCAGCTTCGCCCGGGGCAGAAGGGGGCGATAAACGGCTTTCCGCCGCGAAGCAGCCTGATATCAACTGGTTCAGCGGAACAGCTTCCGATCGGGATGCGCCTTGCCTGATCTTCGCTGAGGGGTCGCACTTCGCCTGTCCCGCACCGCCGTACCTGCCCTCTCTCGACTCCGCTTCGCTTGTGCGGCGTTGTCGCCTGTTCCGCCTGTGAGGCGCCTGCCTCGCTCAAAGCATGCGGCGTATCGTGGTCGTTTGGGGTATGCATCAGGTTATCAATCCTCCTACCCTCATACACCGCCCCCACCGGTACGGCGCTTCGCTTGAGCAACGATAAAACACCAACAGCGTGCGTGTCAGTTCGAGGTATACTGGACAGTCCACCCCGTTTTTGTTACATTATGGGCGATTCCAAACGGAAACTTGGCGCCGTACCCAAGTGGTAAGGGGGAGGTCTGCAAAACCTCTATTCGCCGGTTCGAATCCGGCCGGCGCCTAATTATGCCCGCCTATCCAGGCGGGCTATTTTATCTGTGGCCGGGCTGCTTGAAGGCAGTCCGGCCGGCGCCTAATTATGCCCGCCTATCCAGGCGGGCTATTTTATCTGTGGCCGGGCTGCTTGAAGGC
>PUPD01000013.1 GCA_003552985.1 Spirochaetaceae bacterium | reverse complement strand
CACTGTCACCGCCCTGGGCCATACCGTCCGCGATCAGCTGATCCTCGAACACCGCCGCTCGCCCCAGGCCGAAGCGGACGCGTGCCGTAACGTCGATCTGCTGAATGCTCCCGAAGGTGAGCCCGGTGGTTCGTCCGCTCTTTTTCACGTTCATGCCCAGCTCGCCCTCCGCCGTTCCCGCAACCGTCCCGATCTCGAGGATCTCGTCGGTGATGTCCGCGCTGTTCAGTGGTTCGGCGAGCGCGCAGTCCACGGTGTTTCCGGCTGCCGCCACGCGGTGGGGGCGCAGGCGGGTTCTGCTGCCCGCCAGGGCTGCAAGCGCGTTGAGCGCGTCTGCAGCCAGCTTCGCCGTGCGGCAGCCGCTCCCGGAATCGCCGTTCTCTCCGTTCTCAAACACAATTGGGATATACTCAGCCAGGCGCGCGAGCGTATCGGTCTCCTCCCGGCCCCCGTCGGCCGCACCCGGCTGCAGGATGGCGTCGCCCGGCAAGGCGTCGTTACTGTCTGCGAAGACATGGTTGTTTGAGAGCATGTACCTGACGCCGTCCCTGAGCACCACGCAGCCGAATGTGCCGGTGGTGATCTGCACGTGCCCGGCGCTCACACCGCCGGGTGCCGGGCGGAATCGCCCGGTTCGCTCTGCGAGCGCCGTCAGCATACCGGTTGCAACCACGTCGGTCGTGACGCCGGTCACGGTAGGCGGGATCAGGTCCGCTGAAGCAAGCCTGCCGGAGGGTTTCTTTGACTCCACCGAGCAGATGATCGACAGCTCATCAGTCCGCCGGCCATTGCTGTACTTATAGCCCACACCGGTCGCGGTTACGTTGCGCCGAGCCATCAGGGCCGGCCGCGCTTCGGCCAGGACCGCTCGAACCTCTGCCAAGCTCGCCATTGCGCTCCTTCCTCATTCGTGCGAGGTGAACCGCACCCAGTCGATGTGGTAGTAGATCTCGGTATTCGCAACCGGCGGGCCCTGGATCCAGTTGCCTGCACCTCCATCCTCGAGCTTTGCCGACCAGAAGTTAAACTTCAGCATGTAAGGTGCGTCTATGCGGCCCGGTTGCTCGTCGTAGTAGTACTCGTAGAGCACAATGTCGTCCACAAACCACTGAATGCGCTCCTCAGTGATATCAAAACCCCAGACATGGTAGTCGTCGGCCGGGTTGAACGGAAGCTCGACTTGTGTTTCCCAGCTGTCGTACTCAGCCCCGTGCACGGCGAAATGAACCTCGCTGTAATCGTCGCTGATATTGATCGTCACAAACTCAATGTCGATCTCCTGCCGTGTCCGAACGTCCGGGTCACGCCAGTCGATGGTGTACATGGTGGGAAGCACCCCATCCACGTCGGGAATCCTCAGGCGGGCCTCCCAGCGACCGTAACCAAAGTCGTCGCGCCGAGTCTGAATCGCGGAGCTCTTAAACAGACCGGTATCTTCGTAGTACTCGGTGTCGTATTCGAACACAAGAACGAGCTTGTCGTTTTCCACATAGGCGCGGTCCCGGCTGAGCTGGCCGCCGTGCTCTCTCCAGGTCCCGATCTGCCACTTGTCAGTGTCTATTTCACCGTTCTCAAAGGTGTCGATGAACTCATATTCCGGTTCGGGCTGCGGGTCCGCTGACCCGTCATCACCGACTGTGAAACTGTGGCTGACCGAGCCGGAGCGGCAGCCGTCTGAACTGAAGGCAACAGCATCGAGCCGGTAGCTGCCGCGCGGCAGTTCTGAGCCTATCTCGGCGCTTTCGCCGCTGCCTGCCGGCGTACCGTTTACGTACCAGCTGTAGAATACTTCATCGCCGCCTGCATTGTCGGTTTCGGCAGTGACCGCCATGCTCTCGCCGGTGCCGATCTGCTCGGCTGCGCCGCTGATTGAAACCTGGAGGGGCTCATCGAGCTCCGGAGTGATCACGATATCAACACCGCCGCCCGCCTCGTTAAGCTCGTAGAACTCGTAACTTCCGTGCGTTCGCGCGCCCTCGGCGATGCGTACCGACTGCACCGCTCCGGTGACCACCACCTCGTCGTCAAGAAGCTGCATCGCCAGGGTGTAGTAGCCTGCGTCGATGTCGTCGGCCTGGAACTCGGCCGCACTGCCGCCTGCCATGGTGAACTCAAGCTCACGCTCGGAGCGGTTGGGAGCGATGAGCCGCGCCGAGATCGCGGGCTCCACCAGCGCTTCTTCGAGCCAGGTGACCTCGAGCTCGAGGGTGCCGGGCCCGGAGAGCGGCCGAACCGAGAGCGAAAGTCCACTCACCCTGCCGGCCTCCACGGTCACAGTTCCAATCCCCGAGCCGATGTGATCATCGGTGTCGTTGAACGCGTCTACCGTCACCGACCAGGTGCCGATCGCCAGGTCACTCACCGTTACGGTACTGTCGCCGGTTTCCACGCCGAACTCATCATCATCCGGACCTACGCCGCTAATCTGATAGCGTGCGGGGGTCATGCTGATATCCGGCACAAGGCCCAACGAGCCCACCGTGCCGATGGAAAGCCGCAGCGCCCCGGTTGAAGAGTCGCTGTTGCTTTGGCTGCCGGGAGTTGCAGTCTGCAGCGCGTTGTCGCACGCAGCTATCGCCAAAGCCGCAGCGGCGAGCACCGCCGCTATCCAAATCACCTGCGCCAGGGCAGACCGCTTAGTTTGCGAACTCATAGTAAGGAATGTCATCTCAAGGGCCCTCCCACCGTACATACCAGCCGCTTTCAGGCTGAGCACTATCGGCCATCGACGAATGCAAGGCCGACTCTTCACCTTTACTCACCGAGCTTACCGCAAGCTCGTAGGTGCCGTACGAAAGCGTGTCTTTCGTAACGGTATACTGCGGATTGCTTTGTGCATCTATTGCTTCAATCAGTTCCCAGTGGTACTCACCGCGCTGCCGGTAATACACCCGGTACACCTCGGGCTCTGAATCAGCCGGCGCGTCCCATGCGATTGTGAACTGCTCGCCGTTGATCTCGATCGGCTTCCCGACCTTGTTGAGCGCATCAAGCTCACTGTTGAGCTTGACCCCCGAGCCGTTGACGATGCGCACGGTGTGCGCGCTTCCGGCAACTTCCTCTTCACCATCGTACAAGCGTACCGCAACGCGGTAGTAACCGGTGGGAAGCTCTTCAATCCGCTTCTCGGCGGCACCACTGTTAGCTGCGGCGGTAAGCGTCTCAGACTGGCCGTCCGAGCCGGTTACGGTTATCGTCACCGACGGGTCAAGCGTGTGATCCGCCTTCCATGCTGCCCGGACTTCGATCGCGCCGATGCCGTCCACCGGACGGAGCGCGAGCTCAACGGCGGCGTCCTCAAACGGCAGAACCTCTACCGTGCCCTCGCCGGCGAGGATCACCTCGTCGTTTCCATTGAGCCCTTCAACGCGCACTTCCCACTCCCCGCTCTTGAGGCCCGGGACCGTGGTCTTCTCCTCACTGGAAACCACCGAGAACGTCTCGCCGTTGGGGCCGGTGCCGCTGAAGAGGTAGCTCTCCGGCTCTAGACCTTGATCGCCGTAGGTACTCGCCGCCGCAACATCGCCGAGCCCAATCGAGAGCGAGCCTTCATCGCCGCCGCCGCCAATCGGCTGGCTGCAGGACACCGTAAGCACAGCAGGCATGAAAACGATCACAAGCACCACCAAAACCCTGCGTCCTAGACTGCGCCGGCGCACCGGGGAAGCCCCCGCGTGCACCGGCGGATACTGAACTTTCATAGCTGCCGCTACTCCACCGTCAGGTTGTGAGCAGCCGAGCCGGAGCGCTGCCCGTCTTCAGCGAAAACCACCAGATCAAGGCGGTAACTGCCCTCGCTGAGGTTGTAACCGAATGTCAGCGAGCTCTCTGAGCCCACCGGGGCGCCGTTGAGGTACCATTCGTAGACTAAGATCGCCCCATCGGCATTCTCCACCACCGCTTCAACGGTCATGCTTTCGCCGTAGGCGAGCGTCTCGCCTGCGCCGCTGATCTCGACCTCGAGCGGGTCGTCCATCTCCGGCACGACGATGATCTCAATCTCGCCGGTGGGATGGTTCAGGTCTTCAAAGTTGAACTCACCTTCGGTTAACCCATCCTGTACAATACGAACCGAGTCAACAGCGCCGGCGACGACATGCTCGCCGTCCTTGAGCTGAAGCACCAATGTGTAATAGCCGGCGGCAATCTCGCTGCCTGAATACTCAGCCGCGCCTTCGGCGGTGTTTTCAAAGCTCAGGCTCTGTGACTCGCCTCCGGAATCGGTGAGCGTTGCGACAACCTCAGCTGCGCCGACTTCACCGCCCGGCCATACTACCGAGAGCGAAAGGCTCCCGGTCCCGCTGAGCGCTCGAACCGTAATTCCCACCTCGGCAGTTTCACCATTGTTGATCTCAACGGTCTGCCGGCCGTAGCCAATCTCCTCTTCGTCGGCATTGAACGCCGACACCTCGATCTCCCACTCGCCGCGACTGAGGTCCCGGAACTCCTGCGTGCCGCCGCTCGTTGAGGTCTCGAAGCCGGCGTCGCCTGGACCGGTACCGCTGATGCGGTATTCGGCGGGCTCCATGTCTTTGTCCGGAAGAAGCGTGAGCGCGCCGAGCGAGTCACCGGAGTGAATCGTGAGGCGAAGCGCGCCGCTCTCTTCCTCGGCGCCGTTATCTGTGTGCGGCATGTCGCACGCTCCAAGGCTTGCCACCGCCAGCGCGGTGATAACCGCTGCAAGCAGGCGTGCATTACCGCGCTTTTCGAACTTGTTGTGATAGGCAGTTCGCGCACTTTTATACATTGGGTGTGAACACTGCATAACTGCCTCCGTCTGTTAGAATACAGACAAAAAGCAATATGCGTGCCAAAAACCCAGCCCGGTCTTTGAAACTATATCTTACCACACTCCGTCAGATTAGCGGCCGGGCCACGAGCTGTGCTGCGTGGCGACCCCGCCGCTGTGTCCAAAAAAAAATACCAGTTTTGGCCGTGAATTACGAATATGTAATTCAAAGGCAAAAAAAAGACGAAATCCGGGCTGAAAACGGCGTTTCCGGGCTCAGACGTTGCGCCGCCAGCGCGGATGTGTAATTCCGAAGGTCCGGATCTTGTGGTTGAGCACGCGGGTGGAGACTCCCAGGAGCTTCGCGGCCTCTTTCTGCACCCAGTTGCTGCGCTCGAGCGCCTGAAGCACGAGGCTTCGCTCCACCTCTTTGAGATCGACGCCGCCGGCAGGAAGCTTCACAGCCGGTTCCCTGGACTTCTCCGACGAGTCAGGCCCCTGCCGCATGGGTGGGAGGCCGAGGTCGCTGACCGTGATCGTCGGCCCGTCGGAGAGCAGAACCCCGCGCTCAACCACGTTCTGAAGCTCACGGATATTACCCGGCCAGGAGTAGCCGAGCAGCGCCATCACCGCTTCGGAGCTGAACTCCTTGTGCGGCTTCTTCAGGTCCCCGGCGAACTTCAGCGAGAAAAAATCGACAAGCGGAAGGATATCCTCACGCCGCTCGCGCAGTGGAGGAATCTCGATCGAGATGACGTTCAGGCGATAGAACAGGTCTTCGCGAAACTCACCCGCCTCAACCATGTCCCCCAGCGGCTTGTTGGTGGCGGCAATGAGACGCACGTCGGTGTGAATGGTGCGGCTGCTGCCTAACCGCTGAAACTCGCGCTCCTGCACCACCCGCAGAACCTTGGCCTGCGTCTCGAGGCTCATGTCGCCGACTTCGTCGAAGAAGATGGTGCCGGTATTCGCCTGCTCGAAGCGGCCGATGCGCAGCCGGTCGGCACTTGTGAAAGCCCCCTTCTCGTGGCCGAAGAGCTCGCTTTCGAGCAGCTGCGCCGGAAGCGCGGCGCAGTTGACCTTCACAAACGGCCCCCCGGCACGGGCGCTTTCGTAGTGAATGGCCCCGGCCACAAGCTCCTTACCGGTGCCGGTTTCGCCGGTGAGGAGTGCGGTAGAGTCGCTCTTTGCCACCTTGCGCGCGAGAGCGAGCACGTTCTTGGTTGCCGGGCTGACGGCCACGAAACCGTGCGTTTGGTGGATGAGGTGGCGCTCATGGCGCAGGCTCTGCGCCTCATAGCGCAGCCTGCGTGCTTCGAGCGCGCGCTCAAGGTTGAGTTTCAGCCGCTCCACCGAGTACGGCTTCTCTAGTACGTCGAACTCGTGTTCATGTGCTTTGGGTGCGAGATTGCTTACGATCTTGCGGTCGGCGATGATAATCAGCACCGCCTCGGGCAGAGTTTCATCACGCACGCTGAGCACTTTGTGAAAGAGCTCGATAGAGTCGTCTACCTCGGCGACGAGCGCGTCATACCCATACTGCTCACCGAGCTCCTGCACGTGGCCGAGGCTCTCTCCCAGATCCACCCGGTACCCACTGCGTTTCAATGACTTGTGCGTATTCGCGCGCGAGGTTGGATTCAACGAAAACAGCAGGACGCTGTTCATGACAGTAATTGCTCTCCCGCGCTTGGCTGTTGCAAGACCGCGTTTCCGCAAAAGCTCCAAGCACCATACTAATGTTGATTGCGACTATAATTTACAAAAATACCGCCTCATCGGGCAAAAAACCGCACATACCATACCAGAGATTGCGAAGAGAATTAAGACGCCGCCCCGGGGCCGTGGTCGCTGAATGTAGGCTGGAGGCAGCGTCTTTGTGGTGGGTGCGGGTTCGTCGCGGTTTTTACTCAGGCACGACCGAGAAGTTGAAGCTCGCCGAGCTCATCGCTCCGTTTGCTTTGGTGACGAATACGGTGAGGCGGTAGCTGCCTTCATCGAGCGGGCCGTGCGTGAGAGTATCGCTTCCGGGGTCAGCATCGTCAATAGCTTCGCCTGAGAGATACCACTCGTAGCCGGCGCCGTCGCTGTCGCCCTCGATTTCCGCACGTACGCTCAGTTCCTCTCCGGTCGTCAGCTCAGAGGGAGGGTCGCTGCCGTTGCCGTTTGGGTCACGCAGGCTAACTTCGAAAGGGTTCTGCATGTCCTCCTCAATGACCACCTCGAGCTCGCCTTCGCTCAGCTCGGACTCACCGAGAACCGCCGAGCCTGTGGTAGTTCTCCCACTGATAATGCGCACTGTATACTCACGCGCCCATACGACGCCGCTCTCATCTTCGCCATCGTTGTTTTCACCGTCACCGTTATCAGTTGCCGTTTCTTGAAGCTCAATGAAGAACTTGTAGTACCCTGCGGATATGCCTGTTTGTTCTGTCGACCAGCTCACGAGCCCTTCCCCAGCCGGTTCGTCATCTTCACTCCAGTCAAGCACGATGGTACCTTCCTGGTCGGCATGCCGAGGCCCTTCGAGCCATGCCTCGATCTCTGGAGCTTCGATAAAACCATCAGGCCAACTGAGGGTCAGGTCAAGATCGCCGAGCTCACCCTCACCGAGAAACGGCTGCACCAAAACGGTTGCCGACTGCCGTAGGCCTGCACGCACCTGTACTGTCCGTACGCCCTCGCCGATCTCGTGATTGTCGCCCTCTTCACCCTTGATAGCACCGTAGGCGGTTACCCTGATTTCCCAGTCTCCTGGAGCCAATCCCGTTTGGGTGACGGTCGTCGGTCCGTTTTCGCTGAGGTCAACCTCCACTGGGCCGAATTGGTCACCGTCTCCCGGTCCGCTACCCTCGACTTCATAACGGCTCACAGTCAGTTCCGGCGTGAGCTCCTCGAATCCGTCCTCGGCTCCGTTCGACAAAGCCCCGATCGACCCTGTACCCGTGCGGAACGACAGCACAAGATCGCCGGTTTCTTCGCTGTCGGGCGACATAAACAAGTTGCAGCCGGAAACCACGACTGCCAGAACCACCAACACCACCACTCGTAACACCAATACATTTTTCATTGTTTCCTCCCCAATCCCGACGATTTCGGGTTGAATTGGCTTCGGTTCTGCGATCACATTCGCGATCGCTTTGGTCCTATTATCTAAGCGTGGCTACTCACGCTATAATCCGGTATCTGCAAGCGCGGCGCTTGAAGGGCGCGATACCGCGATGCGAGGCTGAAACGGAGATGCGGCAGAGCTACACACCACCGTCGCCGGAAGAGCGGCTGATCGTCGCACTAACTGCAGGGCGTAGTGCTGAGGCACAGCAGGTGATTGATTCGGCCCAGTTTGACCTGGACGGGCTCCTTAGGCTCGCTGAGCGCCACATGGTGTCGGCGCTGGTGCTGCAGCGGCTTGTAGGTCTGCGCCTGCAGCCGGACCTGCGTGCTCGCGTTGCCCCGGTCGCCGAGCAGGCGATTCTCCGCGTCATGGCCGCAAACGCGTTGGTCAGGCAGGAGCTCAGACGCCTCTCAAAGCTATTCGGGCGCGCAGGGGTTTCCTTCGTGCATATCAAAGGCCTGGCGATCGACAGGAGCCCGGTACGCATTACGAACGATCTCGACGTTCTCATCCGGCGTGAGGATCTTGAGCGGGCTCGGGCTGCGCTTGAGCGCGATGGGTATCGGTACGTGGGAAGCGAGGTGATCTCTGAGAAAGAGAAGCAACGGTGGGAAAAGCAGCTAACCTGGAACAACCAGTTTCAGTTTCGCTCCCCGCACGGCGGACTCACCGTTGAGGTCCATATTAACCTGTTTGAGCGTGACCGTATCCGCCTTGAAAACCTCGGCCGCCTGCTTGACAGCGTTGATGAGTTCCGGCAAGAAAGCAGCTTTGATGACGAGCTCGGATGCCTGATACCCTCGCTCGAGGCAAGCCTCGCACTTTTGTGCGTGCACTCGGCCACCAAACGGTCTCCCGCACTCAACACCTATATCCTGCGCCACGGCTACGAGATCGTGCATGCGCTGCAAAAGGGCATAGACGAGGCGCGCTTTGTTGAGCTCTGCCGCAGCTGGGCGATCGGCTATTACGCTTACGTCTCACTGCGGATTGCAGCCGAAAGCCTGGGATCCACAGAAGCGGCAGCCACGGCGCGCCGGCTGGAACCGCTCCTTACTCGCCGCCAACAGCGCTTAGCCGAGATTCACTGCCGTTGTTACCGCGGTCTCGGCCGCGCCTCGCTCGTTCATCGTGCGCGCTACACGCTCTACATGCCGTTTGCGATTGGCGGAGGGCTCGCTAAGTCGCTGCTGTGGTACTGGCGCGCTCTGTTCCCGCCGCTCTGGTACCAGGAGGAGCTGTTCGGGATCAGCCGTTCGTCGCCTGCTATCTATCTGACCTACTTGGCCGGCCCGTTCGTGCGGCTCTACAGCATACTAACCGCCCGCAGATCCTGAGGCACATCGTGACTGAGATGCGAGAGATTGGGCGAGCTGTCGGTCGCGGCGGAGCTCCCGGTAGAGGGCCTCAATGTCCTGCACCATCTTTCTAGCGCCGAACTCGGGGGCGCGAGCGCGGCCGCTTTCTCCCATTCGGCGCCGTAATGACTCATCGGTCAACAGGGTCAGGAGGCGAGCGGCCAAGAGGTCCGGGCGGCCGCGCGGTGTTATGAAACCAGTTTCCCCGTCCAATACCGCCTCGGAAGAACCGTCCGCTTCGGTGCAAACAATCGGCAAGCCGTTAGCCATCGCCTCGGGCAGAACTCGTGGCAGCCCTTCCCACAAACTGCTGAGAAGAAACACGTCGAACATAGCCATCAGTTCGGGAATGTCGCGGCGCACTCCAGTCAGAATCACTCTGTCGGCTATTCGAAGCTCGTTCAGACGCTGTTCCATCTCGGCCCGGAGGAAGCCATCGCCCACCACCGTGAGCCAGACGTCGGGGCGTTTGCGATGGACCAGGGCGAAGGCGTTGAGCAGATCGAGCGGCGCCTTTTGCGGCAAGAGGCGGGTTACGCTGCCGATAACGAGCGCATTCGAGGGAATGCCCAGTCGGCGGCGCATTTCCGCGGGGGGCACCGAGGGATGGCCAAAGCGGTCCAGTTCAATGCCGCTGCGGATTACGACGTAATCCTCCGGCCGCCCAATACCTTCAGATAGACCTTTCTCGATGTCCGTGGCGGATACAACAATCGTTTTGTGGCTATAACGGGCGGCAAGGCGCTCAAACGCCACGTACAGCCGGCGCCGGGCCGGCGGCATCTGATCGTGAAAGCTCCACCCGTGGACGGTGTGAACAATCAGGGGAATCTTCGCCCACGCAGCGGCGATTCGCCCTACGACGCCGGCCTTAGAGCTGTGCGTATGGACGATATCAAAGCGAGGACGGCCGCTGCCATCGGTCATGAGCCGACGCAGGTAGCGAACGGCGGGCAGCTCATGCAGCGGGCTAAGCTCCCGTCGCAGGGCGGGAAGAACGGTGAGGGGAATGTCCCGTTCACGCACTTCTTCGATCAGTGAGCCCTCGGGGCCGGTCTGGGGACCGCTGACGATTTCAACGTGGTAATGCCCGTTGCCGACAATACCCTTGTTCATCAAATCGGCCGTGAGGATCGTATTCTCCTGCGCTCCCCCGATGGCGAGGCAGGTGATGGGGTGCAGGACCCGAATTCTACTCATGCAGGCACTCTGTCAGAGGCTGTGGCAAAACACGGCAAGTGTTCCGGTAATCACCGCGAGACGCTTCTGCGAGTGCCGATCATACCAGTCGGAATCTCCCGGCCCATTATACGGCAAGGTGAGTTCTCTCAATCATGCGCCCAAATTCGTAGTCTTTTTCGTCAGGTTCAAACCGGCAGTAGCCGGCCGCAGGGGAATGGGTCATCTCGCCAAAGACTATCTTGCCGGCGATCTCGTAGAGATCGACACGGATGAACTCAAAACCCGCGCCAACCGTTTCCGCCAACGCGATCATGCGATCGAGACCGGCCGGTTTCGGCATCGGTTCGGGATCAGACGGTAAGTTCAAAGAAAACCCGGCCTCGTTCCAGTCTCGGTCGAAAATCTTGCGACGGTGACCCTTAAACCGATCTAGATCCACTACAATGAACGCGACCTCGCCGTGGAACACAAAAAGCTTGTAATCCTCCGGGACATTGTCGCCCGACCCCAAATAGTTTTCGATCAGGCACCGGGCCGGCATTTGGTCGTAGAATCTCTCAGCTGAGAGGGCTCCGTACTGCAGCCGGCGCCACGCGAGCATCAGGGCGTTCAACCGCAGGCGTGAGATCTTACTTTTGTCAGTGACAACAAAATTCGTTTTACTCGCGTTATTAGACTTAACCACGAAACGTTTCGGCAAACTTTCAAACTCGGCCTTAGTGAGTCGGTTTCCAACCCAGACCAACTCGTTTAGGGTATCTCCGAATCCCTTCTCCTCGATGTACTTCCTGACCGCGATCTTATCAGCCACAACGACATCCGAGACGGAGCAAGCCCGGATCTTTCGGCGCTGAATTACCTCCGAGAATCGCTCCCCGGTCTTGATGTTCGGCCACCGGCCCAACCGAAGCCAATACCGAACGCCCACCACCATCCGGCGTGGCAAGACCCGGAAACCCCAGGATGCCACGGTCTTGATGTAATGCTTGAAAAGAACCTTGTTTGACGGCTGTGTTTTGAAAAACCTCTCGGCTCTCTTCGCTTGCATGATCAATACCCTTCTAGTGTGCTTAAGGTAGCTCTTCGCCGAAACGGCCAGGTAAAGCGGCCATCCGATCGCCTCCCTCTCTCTCAGAAGTCGCCAGTTTTCGCAAACCCCAGAGTACATTCGGTGCACATTTCCACTTAGACCACCGGCGCCGAAGTGATCCTTAAAGAGGAACGCCAGGGGCGCCGGACTCAGCGCAGCTCTAAGACGGTTTTCGTACACAATCTCGAGCCACAGCAAGAAATCCTCGCTATATCGCTTTCCTTCAAGAAACCGTAGCGCAATGTCTCGACGTAGCATGACCGAGCGCGTGGGAAATATGTTCCGCCACAGAAGACGGAACCTCAAAACCGCGCGAAACGGCTCCAGAGAGACGCCGGCCGCCTTAGCCGCAGCTTCCCAGTCTTCATCCTTTATCTGACGGCACGCGTGCGCCGTGAGCGCAACACCGGGGTTCTCCAGCATCCATGTTGCCTGGTGCCACACCTTTTCCCTGTGCCAGGCGTCGTCGGCGTCAAGAAACGCGATCAGGGGCTGTGATGCGGCTTCCCAGCCTCTATTGCGCGCCGAGCCGGGACCCATGTTCTTCGGCGACGCAACGATTCGCACCCACTCGTCCGGGTAGCTTTCTGCGATCTGCCGGAGGTGGTGCAGAGTTCCATCTTCGCTGCAATCGTCGACGACAATCACTTCCGATGGAACCCAACTCTGATTCCACACCGAGGCGATCGCGCGATCGATCGTGTTCGTGCATCGAAAGCACGGAATGATGACGGATACAGGTGCTCCAACTTGGGTTTCTTCCATTGTCGTCGAGTTGCTTTGCCTTCGCTTCTATACCGGCGCCTGGGTAAAGCTTCGTTCGCTCAATCCGCGATACTCGCTGCAATGATATGCAACAATCGCGTCATGCAGTCTCACGCTGAAAAAGGCGCCCATCCCCGCAATCCTGCCGCAGACTCCCTGAATCCCTTCCTCGCTATACTTACGTGCTTCAAACGGGATCCCACCTCGAGCCTTTCCCGCGTATAACAGGCAAGCACGAAGTCTTCGTTCGGGTTCCGTTCGTTCAAACAGCGGATGACGACCTCGGCCACGGTCTTCCGTCTTCGAAGCTCCCTATCCCGGAGTACCCGGAAAACAGAATGCCTGTTATTGCATCCTTTCCGGATCACTACCGGCTGCCTCGAGTCCTTCGAGAGCCCGCGCGAAATGAGCCCGGATGCGGGCGTAGAACGCGATAGCCCGCCCGGTTTCCGTAACTACAACTGCCACTGCGGCACCGAGAAGGCCGAAACGGGGGATAAGCGCGAGATTCAATCCTACGTTCCCGCTCGCGGTTAAGGCCATGATCACTACCTTGGCCCGAATCAGACCGCCGGTTGTGATTACGGCCCCTGCGCCGGCCGCAAAAAACCGGAACGGTGCAGCCAGTGCCAGCACCATGAGAACCGGAGCTGCCCCCCGGTAGTTTTGACCCAACACAATGGGAACCAATGGGCGCGCCAACAGCAGAATGCCTACAGCGAACACCGCACCCAATAGCAGCATCACTCGATTACCTTCATGGTACACTCGCGCGAGACGTTCTTGTTCGTGGTGGGCCCAGCGGTGCATTCTGGGCAGGAGGAACTTTTTGTACACTACCGTCGGTAAGAGGTAGACTGCGAGCATCACCAGCATTGCGCCGGCAAAAAGCCCGGCCTCATGCTCCCCGGTAAAATACCGCACGAAAACCACGCTGCTTTGCAGGTAGACGATGTAGAGAGCGGAAGTGGCGCCATATAACCATGCATGTCGAAGGACGACGTTTGCCCCGGGACTGTTCCCTTCCGTTCGTTCCGGTCGTCCGCCGTGCCCTTCCAACCGGAAGCTCTCGCCGGTCATCGTGGCCAGCTCGCGAACCCCGACTAAAAAAACGATGAGCGACGCCGCCGAAAACGCGATGGCTGCATGAAGGGCATTCGCCTCAAGCTCCAACAGTAGTGCGGCAACCAAAACTGCGAGCGCGCCTGCGAACCGGAGCGCATGAGGCGTGAAATGCCATATCGCCAGCCGGGTGTGCCGCCCCTCCAGTTGGAGCTTTGCACCGGCCAGCTCCACCATCGCCTGTCCAAGAATGAATGCGGCCAGCGCCGACAGCACCAGCGCGGTACCGGCACCGTGGGGGCCGAGCCAGGCCCAGAGAAGGATAATCACCACGCTCGCGCCGGCGCTCAGCTTCAAAAACCGGAACGACCCGGGCAGCCAGCGGCCGGCACTCCACCCTTCCTTCCCGTACGAGTAGAGCCAGAATCCGGGGACGCCGAACCCGGCCAGGGCGGCGGCAAGTGTAACGGTCGCAAGGGCAGCCGAAAACTCGCCGAACTGCTCCACCCCCAGCGTTCTCGCCAGGACCACCTTCGTTAACACAGCAAGGAGAGATCCGCCCACAGTCCCCAGCCAAAGAACCGAAATAGCTTGCAGGGCGTTTCGGTGCTTGTAGGCGGATAGCTTTCCCGACAGCGAAATAATTAGACCCTCTCTGTCGTCGCGTGCCGGAATCGGTCAGTCCCACGGGATCGGGCTTCGGTCGGTGTCGAGAAGAGCCCAGATAGCCAGAACCGAACCGGCCATGGCACCGGCAATGCCGAGATAAAGCGCCGGGCTGACCTTACGCATGTGAATTCGGTCCTCAGGCTGTATTACCTCCGACCGGCTTCGCCTTTCGCCGTCACGGCCGCGGATCAGCGGACGCCGAACCCAGGTCTGATTGATATTGGTGCCTCCGGCCAAGTCAAGATAATACTCGAACGTGCGGCCCTGAACGTAACGAAACAGTCCGGGATTGTTCACCGCACCGGTCACAGTCACAAAACGCTGCTGAAACGGAATCACGATCCGGTCGCCGTCGCTAAGCTCCATATCCTGTTCGACGGAGCCGCGGTACAATAGCTCTTCGAGGTTGACACGACGCACGCCTCCCATGCCGGAGCGAACGATATAAGCTTCACGCAGGTCGGCCGCACCGCGGAACTCCTCCTGTACAGCGAGAGCGGCTTCCGACAGCAGCTCACCTTCGTCAAAACGATAAGCAAAACGAGCAAACTGGAGCTCGCTTGCCCGCTCACCATCGCGCAGGTCGCCGGCAGGTTCTCCGCCCGGTCCGTCGGGACGCACCGCGCCCTCGAAAAACACCACCGGCAAAAACTCTTCGCGGGTAGGCACGGTAACCGCGTCCTGGTCTCTTAGCGCGGTATCCGGCCCGCTCACCGATCGAAAATTGACCCGCAGCCGTTCGCTCGCGCGGTCAGGCTGCTCAGGAACGCGACGAATGGCTACCCGCTTGTGATCGGCGGTGCGCGTGAAACCGTCGCCATAGCGTTCAATCAGCTCACCAAGAGCTTCTCCCGGAAGCAGCTCGTACATTCCGGGGCGCCGCACCTCCCCTGAAAGCCGCACCTGGCGCTCAGCCCGCAGGAGCTCGATGCGGTCGCCGGGGCGCACGTACGGGTTCTGCTCCGGCTGACCGTCTCGGGAGGCCGCAAACAGATCCCAGCTTTGGGCCTCACCGCGGTCGTCATGTACGATTACCTGTCGCAACGCCGCAAAGGCGGTAGCGCGTTCGTCGACCACGTCCTGCAGCCGCGACAGCGCATTTACGCGGTACCATCCGCTCTCTATAACCTCTCCGCTAAGGTGGACATGGAACTCCCCTACCCGTACAATCACCAGCCTCGGGTAGCTGTTGGGATACTGCTGCATCACCCGCTCGCGAACCTGATCACGAACCTCGGGAAAGCTCATCCCGCGCACGTTCAACGTGCCGAAGAGGTCGAGCTGCAGCTGATAATCATGCTCCACAACGAACTGTGCCCGGTAGATGCCGCGATCGGAGCGGAACACCAGCTCGTAGACGTCCCCGGGTGTGGCCGGATAGTCTTCAAGAGTCATTGCGAACGCCGCCTCGACATCAGCCTGCTGCTCGGCAAACGGCACGGGTCCGAAGTCCTCGGCCGCCAGGGGGACCGCGGCGCTCGGCCACAGCAGGAGTGCTATTAGCAGAAAAGCTATTACGCTGTCACGCATAGTCGCCTCGCAGTCTCTGCAGTTGCCGGGGGTCACGACGTATCCTTCTGATGAACTCCAACACAAAAGCGAGCATCACTGCCGCCGCCCCGGCGATCAGGACACCGAAAACAACGGCTCTCACACGATCCGGTCCGGACCTAAGCTCAGGAACCTCCGCCACTTCCAGAACCTGGAACAACGGCGCGGTGGCGCCCTCGCCGAGCCGGGCCAGCTCATAGTGTTCGGACAGACTGGTGAGGAGCTGCTCGCGCACGCGGGCCTCGCGCTTGAGCCGTTCGAACGCGAGGGCGATACGTGGCAACTCTTCCTGGGTGGGCATCAGCCCTTCAAACTCTTCGAAACCGCTCTGAATCTCGCGCACCAGACTTCTCAGATTTTCGCGTTCGGAGCGCAGCCGGCGCATAGTGGGATCGTCGCCACGCGCAAAGTCCGCATAGGTCGCAATCTCGATCTCGGTCCCGATCAACCGCTCCCGGAGCTGTGCGATTGTGGCCATCTGCTCCTGAGCGAGATTGACCACGTCGAGCACACCGTAGCGCGACTGAAACGCCGCTATCTCATTCTCAATCTCCGCAACCTCGGCCTCGATCTCAACCAGGTTCTGCTCGATCAGTTCCATGCGAATGCGATCGCGCGCCGAACCGATATCGGTCATGCGCGCGTCCAGGAGCTCGGTCACGCGGTTGGTGATCCTGGTGGCGAACTCGGGATCCACGTCAGTGTAACCGATCTCAATCACACCGGTCTCCTCATCATGATTGAGCCGCAGATTACGGCGGATCATCTGACGCGCCGCAGTACGCGGCGCGCGCTCCTGCTCGAGTTCATAGCGGCGCGAGAACTCAAACTCCTCTGCAATCGTGTCAACAAAGCTGTCACTCACTGCTAACCGCATCGCGAGCTGTGCCTGCTTCACGCCGTCGACCTGGCTGAGTCCGGCGAAAGACGTCACATCCCACATCGTGGGTCGCGCACCGCTGCCGGACGCATCGTAATCACTATGCACCAGCGCCAGCGCCTGCGGTGTGTAGACGTTCGGCGCCGGACTGCGCTCCGGGGGGAGCCTCATCGCGACGACGTGAAATACAATTACCCCGAGACCGGCGAGAAACGGGAGGGCGAAAATCAGCCATTTGTAGCGCCAAAATACCGCAAGCAGATCGACGAGATCAATCTCGCGCTCGTCGCGTCGCATAGAGCCCTCCGGTGGAGGTGGGGGTGCCGACGTGTTCTCACTCATAATCCTGCTCCAAAGCTTCCATAGTTTGCGTCTCCGGCGTGTTCGCCAGACAGTAGATCCGCGGGCGGCGGCGGCAGCGTTTTCCAGAGGCGGCGGTAGAGAGTGGAGTCCGGGAAGAGCACGGACCACGCGGTGACGCAGATGAGACCGAAGTAGGTGGCCAAACTACGGTGCCGGTAGTACCAGATCTCCAGCTCTCCCTTGTGGGGGTAGATGTCTTCGCGTAAGACCTGATCCAAAGGCTTACCGGAGGCGGCCACAATGCTCTCCTCGTTCCGGAACACCACTGAGCCGATACCGGTCAAACCAGGCCGCATTCGGCAGATGATATCCTGCGCGTGAGGCGGGAAGTAGGCAAAGTTGCTCGGCGTCTGCGGTCGCGGCCCGACGAGGCTCATGTCGCCCAGCAGAATGTTGAGCAGCTGCGGCAGCTCGTTGAGCTTGGTCTTGCGCAGGAACCTGCCCACTGGTAGCACACGGGGGTCGTCCTTGATGGTAACGTCACGGGTACCGATCGCCTCACTGCCCTTCCTCATGGTTACAAACTTAAACACGCCGAGCGGCCGGCCGTCCTTGCCGACACGTTGCTGGCGATAGAACACCTGCCTCTCGCCGGTGAAGCGCAGCACAACCGCTATTGCGATGCCTAGCGGAAACACCAGCAGCAGCATCACCGAGGCAATCAGAACGTCGAACAGGCGCGTCACTACGCGCTCCCTGCTCCGCGGTAGCTGAGCCCCTCGGGAGCGGCAAAGCCGCCGTCCGGAATGCGCGCCCCGGATTCAAAGAAGCGGCAATACCAGGCTACAGTGCGCTCGAGGCCCTCGCGCCACGGAACTTTGGGCTGATAGCCGAGCTCGGCGCGAGCCTTGGAAATGTCGGGACAGCGGCGGGCGACCGAGCCCGGATAGGTGGGCGCACGCGCGTACCCGCCGCGGTAGCCCATGATATCTCCCACAGCTCGTACGAGCGTCTCGATGCTGACCTCCTCGGTCGCGCCGATGTGGTAAACCTTCCCGGCCGCGCGGGGACTCTCGACGGCGCGTACGCTACCCTCAACCGCGTCAGAGATGTAGCAGAACGCGCGCGTCTGGTCGGCCCCGTAGATCTGAAAGGGGTTCTCCGATGCTGATAGAAACCGCTCCACGAGGTGCGGGATAACGTGCTTGAACCCCATACGCGGGCCGAAGACGTTTTGATAGCGCACAACGGTAGCTTCAAAGCCGTAGGGCACGGCACAGTTGAGAAAAGCCGATTCTCCGAGCATCTTGGTAACGGCGTAGGTGTAGCGCGGGTGGCGGATATCCTCGACGCAGAGAGGCACATCCTCGCCAGTCGGAACCGGGTAGTTGAACGCCGTGGTAGTTCCCGCGTAGCACTCACTGGACGATGCGAACAGTACTCTGCGAACTCGGCTCCTGCGCAGCCACGCAAGCGTGTTCACCGTCAGCGCGGTATTGATGCGAATAACTTCCTCCGGATGCTCGAGGCAGCGGTTGACCCCCACCACGGCCGCAAGCATATAGACGTAGTCGTACTCGGACTCGAGGTAGTCGAACAGCGCAGGATCGGTAAAATCGCCCTCGATGAGGGTGATATTGTGACGGGCGACAAGCTCGGTGAACTCGCTGTCCTTCTGTCCAGGTGAGAACTGGTCCGCAATCGTGAGGTCACAATCGCGCTGTTGGGCCAGGAAGGAGGCGATTCCGAAACCGATGAAACCCGCGCCGCCGAGCAACAGTACTTTGGGTTTAGGCATGCATTCTCCGTGGGTATGGGCCTGGAATAGTGCGGTTCTAGAGATCGCCGCGCCCGAGGACTTTGACGCGGTGCCTGGTCTGCAGTCTTTCAATATCGGCTGCGCTGAAAAGCCCCAGGGTGTCTATAATCACGGCGGGCTTTAGCGCTTGCAACGCATCTACTGTGTTTCGGCAGCGGTAAAGGGCGTGACCGGTGCTCACTACCACCAGATCGACTGCACCCGCAAGCGCCGCGCTGAGATCACGCTCTACCGCCAGCTCTTTCTCGGGCCAGTAGGAGACGTAGGGGTCGTGCAGCGTCACCCGGCTTCCGGCGCCGACCAGAAGATCGAACAGAGGCCCGACCGGCGTAGAGCGGGTGTCACCGACGTCACCGCGATAGGACACCCCCAGTAGAACAACTCCGGCGCCGGCCAGCGCCCGACCGGCCGCGCGCTCGATGAACCGAAAAGCATCGACCGGCATCCGGTCATTGATACGCACCGCGGCCTCAGACTGCGGCAGTGTCTCTTCGCTGCCGAACAGCGTCTTGCGAGCCCAGGCGGCCATCAGCGGATCCTTGGTCAGACAGTATCCGCCGACACCGACTCCGGGGTACATCATGTTGGAATGCGTCGGTCGCTTGCGGATGGCGTCAATGACCTCATAGAGGTTCACCCCTGCCTCCTCGGCAAAGCGCGACCACTCCGCGATGAAGGCGATATTCATAGCCCGATAGGCGTTCTCCAGCACCTTGGTCATTTCGGAGGCGTTGGTGCCGGCCAGACGCGTGAGCGGGTATTCGTCGGTGCGGACCACGGTGCTCAGAAAAGCCGCGGTGGCGTCGGCGCTCCTGTCGTCAATACCGGCGTACGCGCGGTAGAAGTTCCGAATGGAGTCCACGTAGTTGCGCCCCGGCATGACGCGCTCGCACGAGTGGCCCAGCCTGAAGCGCTGCGTTGCAAGCCCGCGCTGCCGCAGACCCTCCTCAATGACCGGTTTGACCAGCTGCTCGCAGGTTCCGGGCGGAACCGTGGTTTCCACCAAAACCAGAACGTCTTCCCGGCAACGCCGGGCAATGGCACGCATGGCGGCCCGGAATGCGGTGAGATCAACGCTGTAGCCGCCGAGGTCGTTCAACTCGCCGTGCGTCTTGTCGACATCTAAATTAATATCAACCACGATCACATCGCCCAGGCTGTAAGCGTAATCGTCGCAGGTTGCGCAGAGGTTATTGCGCTCACGCGCGCTCCGGTAGAGCTGCTCTATCTTGGGGTCGTCGGCGACCAGCGGGAATACGCCTTCGTTCAGTGAGCTCACTCTGCGCCGTCCGCTCTCGTCGGCACGATCGACGCCGATGACAGCGTAGTCCTGCCCGTGCGCATTGGCGCACACCAGCGCCATAACCGCACCCACAAAACCGAGCCCTTGAACAACCACGCAGGGCTTACCGGAATTGCCCGCTATGAACTGCTCAAGGCGGTTTCGATCGTCGGTCATGCTCGAAGCGCGGTGCTCGCCCGCGTGACATTGGTTTCCTGAGTCCATGGTTCCCTTTTCGGTACGGAGATTAGGAAGCGAGACCGTTTCCCACGCAGCGCGGCCTCTCATAGATTGCGCAGCGCCGCTGCCAGGCGCTTCTCGAACTGCCTGTTGTTCTCTTCATACCAGAGACGGGCGGCTGCTCGGCGTTGCCGGATCGCTGAGTGAGGCATGCCCAACACACGCTCTACCGAGGCGGCCAGCGCGGAGATAGTAACACCAAAACGCTCACCGCAGCGCTGAGGCACGGCTTCGGAGGCCGGAATCAGTACACCGCGGTCTTCCTGCACCAGCTCGTTCATCGGCGGAGCGTCGGTCGTCAGTACCAGCGCTCCGCAGCTCATTGCTTCGACGATCGAATGCCCGAACCCTTCCGCTTCTGAGGGACAGAGATGGACGCTGCGGTTATTCATAAGATCCACAAGCTCGACGTCATCCACGCACTCCGCCCGATAGGTGATGTTGCTGCCGCTCCGCCCGAGCGCCGGTCTGCGTGACTGCAGTACGGTGATACCGGGCCAGTGCGGATGAGCCTGCCACGCCTGCAGGACCGTTGCCGTGCCTTTGCTCAGGCCCGCGCTGGCGAGATGCAGCCAGCGGGCGTCCGCAGGATGACCGGGCTGCGTTGCGCTACTGCGGTCCCGGCTCGTAAAACCGATACACTCGACGGCAGCGGTATGCTGCCTGAACAGCCCAACGGCATGATTACTCTTGCACAGAACAGCGTCAATGAACCCCAGGTGCCGGATCCATCGCTTTTCGAACCACTCCGGATTCGGTATGAGCACATTGCGGCCTGCGAACGGTACAAAAGCAGGGAAAACGCGTTCCAGAAAGAAGTTGACATCGACCACCTCAACTGCAGCACTGCAAGCTGTGCCCCAGCCGCGCCGGAACAGGCCGCGGGCCGGACCGCGACGCAGTGACTCGATCACGCGATCGGATATACGCGATGCGCGGTCTCCCCGCCGCGGAGCGTCCGTAACCTCTATTCCACGTCGCCGTAGCGCCGCCCTGAGCAGCGCGGCATCGTTTATAAGGCCGAGACTGGTTGCGTGATAGACGATTCGAGCCGAGCGCATGGATGCGCGGAGCGCCTAAGACAACTCCCGCCCGCACCGGGCTTGCCGGCGGTAGTGCTCGAGCAGATCCTGCCACACAATGCGGCTGTCAAACTCGGCGACCGCGCGAGCACGACCCGCAGCGGCGTACTGAGCCCGCAGCTCCGGATTGTCGATCAGCTTCAGCAAGGCGCGCTTCAGCGGCTCCGGGCTTATCGTCGGACACAGAATGCCGGTAACCCCATCCACAACACTCTCTCTGACGCCTACAACCGAGAACGCGACTACCGGCAGTTCCATCGCGGCAGCTTCAATCGCAACGTTACCGAACCCTTCGCGGTAGCTCGGAAACGCAAAGATATCCGCAGCGGCAAAGTAGCGCTCGACGTCGTTGCACCAACCGGCGAGGTGAATCTGCGGATTGCGCTCAATCGCCCGAACGGTCTGCGGTTTCAACGGGTCTTCCAGTTCAAACCTGCCCTGGATTATGAGGTGGGTGTCGGGCCTGACCGCAACGATGCTCTCGAAGGCTTCTACCAACTCATCGATCCCCTTCTCTGCTCGGATCCGGCCGGAATAGAGGACCGCCACGGCCTTGTCCGGGATTCCCAGCTGCGCTCTGATCTCGCTTCCAGCCTCTATCAGCTCCCGTGATCTGGTGAAGCGGTTCAGATCTACGCCGCTCGTTGAACCCGATGCAATCAGAGAGATCCTGGATTGCGGGCAGATTCCCTTGCGCACGAAATCATCCATGATCTCCCTGGAAATTGAGAGCACCAGATCGGAAAGCGAGCAGATCAGCTTGTCCAGACCTTCATAGAACCATCGAGCCGGGCCGCTCATATTCTCGTACGCCCGGCCTCGAACCATGAAGATCAATCTCCTCTGACGGGTCAGAAAGGCAGCGAGTGCCCCTATCAGCGACGCTTTGGGCGTTGATACGCAGACAACGTCAAATCGGTTGGACCTGAAGAAGGCCGCCATCCGTACCAGTGCTATCAAGTCGTGCATCGGAGCCGGGCGCCGTTTCATTGGGATCACAATCGTTCTGAATCCGCGCCGGCGAAGCAGTTCATGCTCCTCTCCCCGATCGGCAATCGCCGTTACCTCAAAGCCGTTGCAGCGCAGGAAATCGAACTCATCGCGATAATGACCCCACAGAGTCATTGCCGGGGTCACGACAACGCACAGCTTGAATCTATCCACCGTGGCGCCCCATCATTGCGTCAGCGGATACAGCCCTTTTTGGGTGTAGAACCTGCGAACCGCAGCCAGACTGCGCGCGGTGTCTTTATCGATCGGATAGACGTAGTCCATCTGTTTGCGGTAGCGCAGAAACACGCGGACTCTGATCGGCAGCGCCAGCTTGGCGAGCTCCACCGCAATCAGCATCAACCCGTACAGATCCGGGAACCGCAGTCCGCCCTGCGTGCGGCTCTCGCGTATCTTATCGATTTTGCCCAGGATCTGCTTGTTGTTCCCGGCAACCGAGATCGAGCCCGGTTTCATAACCGCTACGGCGTAGACTGTGGGAACCAGCAAGCCTCTGCCGCAACGCAGAATCCGGGGCCAGAGATCGGTGTCGGCGCCTACGGACAGCTTTGGGTTGTAGCCGCCGGATTGCTCATAGGCCGAGGTCCTCATCATGACCGTCACCTGCGGGAAACAGGTGAGATAACCAGGCTTGCTTGCGATCTGCTCATGCTGTTGGTACTCCGGTCTCGACCGGTAGCAGTGCCCATTCAGGCCATCCACGATCTCCAACCCGCCACCCACAATCACGAGTGAGGGGTCCTGCTCCAACAGAGACACCTGTTCCTCGAGCCTTGTCCTGGGTACCATCAGATCACCGTTATCAATCTTTGCGATGTAGCGTCCTCCGGCAGCCTCGCAGCCGAGCATATTGCTGACGGTAGCGCCTCTGTTGGTGGCGTTCCGCAGAACTCGGATCCGGGAGTCCGTGCCTGCGACTGCGGTGATGACATCCCTGTCGGCATCTTGATTGCCGTCGTCTATGATAATGAGCTCGAACGCACGCAGGGACTGGCTCAGAACTGACTCAACGGTTGTCTGGAGGTCCTGGAGATTACGGAAAACCGGCAATACGACGGTGACAAGCGGAGTTTCATCGCTCATAGAACCCAACGCTCACCATATGATGGGGTTAATCCGGTACGGCATCACGTCTCCAAACGCGTTTGTTGTCATATAGTAGTAGAGCAGATAGAGCGGGACAAAGGTTGCGATGAAAATTATCCGCTCGCTATTGGTGAGATTCTTGTAGACGATCGGCCACAGATAGACGCTGCTCATGGTCAGGTAGAGCGACAGCCGCCTGGTGCCGCCGGCGGCCAGCCCATGATACGCGGTAGCGGCGGCAATGACGAGACCCAGCAGGAACATATTGAGGAGCTTATCGTATTCCGGCCGATACGCTTTTACTCGTACTCGAAAGACAAGGTAGAACAGCGCCAGCGCGGCCAGAAACAGCGTCGAGACCAGCCCCACTGCGTCGGTACGCCAATCTACATAATGCAAATAATCCTCAAACGCAATGACTGGGAGCGTTACGGCCAAAAAGCGATCAAAGAAAAGCGCGAACACCGTGCCGGAGGTCAGAATGAGCACATGCGTTGTGACGTTCTTCTGAATAACGACGAAATAGAATGGCAGAAGAAAAATTGCCGACCGGTGAAAGACGGACGCTATCATCACGTAGACAAAGAAGCGTTTGAAGCTCTCGTTATAAATTGCCTCCATCCCGAGGAGAACTACGGCCATTGCGGCCCCCTGACTCACCAGGTTAAACGGGTATGTGTAGTTCCCTCCAACGATGAAGACGAAGAGCGAAAGCGTCGGGTAGATAGAGTCGCGCTTGATGGCACGGAGATAGCAGGCGTAGGTGATCGCAGCGAAAAACACGAATACGAACAGATACTCGCGCGTGAACTGCCTGGTTAGCCAGGAGACCAACACAAAGCCCGTGTGTCTATGCTCAAGAACGTAACTGAAGGTATCGCTTGCAAGGAATATCCGCGCGAAGCTTTCGGAGTCCGTTCCTACCTCAAGGCTGCGCAGTCCCGCAAACAGCGCCATCAGCACAAAGGTTGTACCCCACGCGAATGTGGAAACCGTTCTACCGGTTTGCTGCCCGACATAGACGAGAAATACGGCCAGAATCAAGATAAGGAAGTACGGTACCATTACTGCTGCAGTTTACGTTCCGTTGAAATTGGAACAGCCGATCTGCGATAGGCCGCCGCGATTAGAACGATGTCCGCGCCGATTGAAACGACGGCGTAGACCGCTATGGCAACTATGGGATCCCCGGTAAACAGTGCTGCCGCCGTCAGCGCAGCGAGCTTGACCACATTGGCGACAACCGCCCATCCAAGGTTGAACCGCAGATGCCGAGTCACCTTGAGCGCCTGTGTTCCCGGCTGCACCGCAACATGCACCAGGTACCACAAGGCCAGCCAGCGCGCTACCTGCCCGGCCGCATCCCACTGCGGCCCGAAGACCACGACAAACAACGACGGACCGAACACACCGACGACACCGTACGGAATCACCCCGAGCAGCAGGAGGCTGCCGCTGATCCGCAGCAGGTCACGGTTGAGACTCCGCCCGTCGTGCACCGCCCGGGCCGCGCGCGACCGGTACACCTGGCTGATTGAATGCGCCAGGAGACTTGACGGCAGCTTGACGATACGCCGTGCAAGCTCGTAGAAGCCGGCAAAGGCCGGTCCAAACAACGCCGCCAGGATCAGCGTAGGGGCGGCTTCACCGGTTCGTTCGGCGAACACTCGCGGCAACTCCAACTGCGGAAAGTCGCGGTACTGAACTGCCGCGTGTTTCAAGCCGAGCGGATCTTCCGAGCCGGAACGGCGAAACCACGAGCCGCGCAGATCGCGTTGCGTCAGAAGCGCAAGGCGCAGCGCCCTAAAGAAGTGCCGCGCAGTCGAGACCGCGATCAGAACAATGGCGTTCGGCCAGAGAAATCCAAGACCGACACTGGCACCGGCCGCAAGGCTGCTCTGAGAGATTGCCACGCGCGCCAGCGGCTGGAAACGCTCGACGCGAACCAGCCAGTGGCTGAGGATCTCGGCAATCGCCGCGGCCAACAGCGCGACGGGCACAAGCAACAGGTACCAGCCGGAGGCTCCCAACCCCAATAGCTCACCGAGCCGGTTGTAGCCGGCCAGTGCCGCAACGGCCACCACTGCCGATGCCCCGACCGCCAACACGGATGAAAGCCGGACCAGTGCGCGCGCATCGCGACCGCTCTTCGGAATGACTATCGCTGTTTCGTAGCTTAGACAGGCTAGTGGAATGAGGGCTACGACGAGCGAGTTAAACACCCCCAGCAGCCCGAAGGCTTCCGGTCCGTACAGGCGCGTGATGAACGGCGTGGCGGCGATATTGATTGCCTGGGCGACCGCGGTGCCGCCGGCAACCACCGCCACGTTGCGGACAAAAGAGCTGCTCCTTAGACCAGCGGCCGTAGTGCCGAGCCTGGTCAACACACGTCTAGTCAACACACCTGAACGCCGCTGAGAAACGATGGTCTACTCCCGCTCTTCAGGCTGGGAGACCGGCGGGAACTGAGAAGCGTGATTCGGCCGGCGGTCGTGGAGACTGATACCGGAGTTATGACGGCGCTGAGTTCCGTTGGCCTTACCGAGGCGGTGGACCGGCAGCATCAACCTCGATAACGTTTCAGCAGGCGCGGCGGGCGGCACAATACTGTACAGCCGCCGGACCGCCAGGCTCGTAAGCACTCCCACGGCCGGCGCCAGAGTGAAACGCAGCGAACCGCCGGCAAACAGCCAGACGGTAGCCGACACGGCCCCTAGCAGACAGACGGCGTACAGGACCAGCAGCGCCTGGCGCGTGGGCACCCCCAGATCCTGCAACTTGTGGTGTATGTGTTCGCGGTCCGGTTCGTAAAACGGAATGCCGCGCGCGGTGCGGCGGATTATGGCCGCCAGGGTGTCGGCCGCAGGCACGATCAGCAACAGCATCAGCGCCGGAACCACAAACGGCTGCGGTGCGCCGCCGCCCTGGAGCAACGGAAGCACCGCAAGCGAGAATCCCAGGAACAGCGAGCCTCCGTCACCCATGAAGACGCGTGCAGGAGGCCGGTTGAACAGCAGAAACCCGACCAGAGCACCAGTCAGCGCACTGCAGAGCATCAGTACCAACGGATTGCCGGCGAGAACTGCCCAGATTCCGAGTGTGACCGCGACGATCAGGCTCACTCCGCCGGCGAGGCCGTCCATTCCGTCCAGTAGGTTGACGGCGTTGCTGACCCCTACAATCCAGAGCACGGTGAGCGGGATCGATAATGCGCCCAATGGGATTGCCTCGTCGATGCCGCCGGCGCTGACCTGATCTATCAAAACCCCGCCGCTGACGGCAATACCGGCGGCCAGCAGTTGCAGCGCCAGCTTGCCTAAAGCCGGAATGCCATATAGATCGTCCACCACTCCGGTAATGTGAATGGTGAACCCGGCGAGCAAGAGCGCCGCCGGATATCGCACCGGAAAGGCACGGGCAGGGTGAAGCTGCGGTAACAGCGTGTATGCCGCCGCGGCCGCTACGCAGAAGCCCAAGAAAATCGCGACCCCGCCGAGAAACGGAACATTTCCGCTGTGCGTGCGGCGATGGTCAGTTTTCTCGTAAAGGCTCAGCTTGTGGGCCACCACCAAAATGACCCTGATCAAGCCTGCCGAGATGAGAAAAGCCGCTATTACGACGCTGAGCGATTCATGCACCATCCCGACTTTCCTTGATTGTCTACATATCCTATGCGCTGAAGACACCCTGCCGCCACTGACGGGCTCCGGGGCGGTTGGTGGACTGCGGGGCGGCGTGATACATTGGGGCGCATGAGGCGCTCCGCCGCGATAGTTTCACTGCTGATGCTGCTTGTATGGTCCCTGGCCACGCTACTGGTTACGTTGCTGCCCGGACGCGCTATTGGACCTGAAGTCCCTAACGTCGTTGCCAAGCTGGGCCACCTGGTGCTGTTCGGCGGGTGGGCCTTACTTGCCGGGACTAGCATTGCCGCACTGCGCGGCATACAGCGGCTGAACCTGCGTCTGCTCTGGGTTGCAGCAGTCGGCTTTGGCGCGGCAATTGAGCTGGCGCAGGAGTTGTTGCCGTACGGCCGCGAGGGCTCGCTTTTGGACGTGCTGATAAACGCGGTCGGCGTAAGCGCGGCGTGTCTAGTGCTGAACAGCCTACGGCGACGCTGCAGCAAACGCGGCGCGCGGTCAAGCACAGATGGCGGGGCTGTGGTGGAGCCGGAGCTCGAGGCCGAAGCCGGCTCGAGCAGACTGCAGACATCACGCTGAAAGCCCTCTTGCCTCTCGCTCAAGAGGCACGGCACGCCGGCGGCAATACTCGGCATTCCGACATTACTCGGCGTTCTTGCTCATTGCGGTACATCTACCCGTGTTGCCCGGAAACTCTGCCGGTCCAGCGAGGACCGCTTGATCGTCTGCACTACCTCCGGCTGCCGGGCGAACGGCAGCGGCGTGGCGGAGCGTACGGCTACCCGTACGGTCTTTCCACCAGCGGTGATCCAGCGGGTGGTGGTGAGCGTGCGCTGTTTCTGCTCTCGCTCCTGCTGTAGGAAATCAGCTCCCTGCCGGCAACCGTTCGAGTGGTCGGTAAGCACGCACCCTTTGGGGCAGACAATACATACCACCCCACCGGTATCGCTACCGCGCGCAGGCACCGACCAGCGCGAGACGAACTCCCCGGTTCGGTGCGGCTGCCCGGCATAGGGCGAGCTGCGTCCGCAAAGCCGCTCCACCGCGCGGTCCGCCGCGAACTCGCCCTGCGCGGAGGCGCCGTCGGCGAGGTCGTGAATCTCTACCGCGTTCCCGGCCAGAAACACACCGCTGTTTCCCGCCTGCAAGGCCGCGTTGAGCGCGTGGTCAGCCTCATAGCCGAGCAGCTCACGGTTAGGGATCAGCCCCGCCGAAAGCACGACCGTGTCGCAGGCCACGTAGCGCTCGCTCCCCGCCACACGTTCCGCCGCGCTCCCGTCTGTTTCCAGCCTTACGCGTGCTACGGTCACGCCGGTAACGCGCGACGCGCCGTGAATCTCGACAATCTGATGCTCGAACTGCGGCTGTACATCAAAGTCGTCGAGGCATTGTACCTTGTTGCGCAACAACCCGGCCACAAACGGCAGGCGCTCGAACACAGCTGCAATCTCATAGCCTTCCAGCAGAAGCCGGCGTGTCATGATAAGGCCGATGTCGCCGGTCCCCTGCACCACCGCGCGAGACCCGATACGATAGCCGTAGAGGTTGATCAGCTGCTGCGCCTGCCCGGCGGTAAAGACGCCGGCGGGCCGGGTACCGGCTATCTGCAGGTTCTCCCGCGTGCGCTCGTATGACCCAGTGGCAAGGATCACCGCCCGTGCCCTCACCTGACTGACGCCGTGGGCCGCCGAAACCAGCGTCGCCTGCGGGCCGGGCTGCAGGTCAATCACGGTAGTGTCGAGTCGGAGCTCGATCTCACGCTGCTTCACACGCCGCACGAGACGCGCAAGGTACTCGGGGCCGGTCAGATCCCGCGTGAAGTACTCCAGGCCGAAGCCGGTGTGAATGCACTGCCT
>PUPD01000201.1 GCA_003552985.1 Spirochaetaceae bacterium | reverse complement strand
CGAACTCACCGCTGCGCAGGGTATGCGCTTCGCCGGCGATGAAGCCGCGATAGCCGTTGACGAACGCGATGATGTTCATGTTGTAGCGGTTGGTCGCCGCTTCGGCGACCCCGCGGATGAGGGAGTTAAGCCCGGGGCAATCGCCCCCGCTGGCTAAGATTCCGAACGTTCTGGTGGCACCGTGCGATTTCATGAGCTCTGTGTGTTGTTCCCCGGGACAGGTTCGTGGTTGTCCTTGTATTTGTTGGCTATGGTCTTGATCGTCGGCAGGACTTTGAAGAACACCTCGACCAGCTCAGGGTCGAACTTAGTACCAGCCATGCCGCGGATAGTGTTGAGCGTGTCCTCCTCGGTCCAGGCTTCCTTGTAAACGCGGTTGGACATCAGCGCGTCGTAGACGTCGGCGATCGCCACGATGCGACCGAACAGCGGAATCTCTTCTCCCCTCTTGCCGAGCGGGCGCCCGTTATCGTCGATCTTCAGCGCGTCGCCGGTCTCGGGATCGATATGCCCGGGATACCCGGTGCCGTCCCAGTTCTCGTGATGATTGAGGGCGACCAGCTGTGCGAGCTCGTCGAACTCCGACTGTTTGTTCACGAACAGTCGCGAGCCCTGGAAGGTGTGCGATTTCATGATCTCGAACTCGTCCTCGCTGAACCGGCCGGGCTTCTTGAGGATGACGTCGGATATTGCCACCTTGCCGACATCGTGAAGCATCGCCGCCATGCGCAAGTTGTCCTTGGTACGCTCGATCTCGTGCTGATCCAGCCCCTTGTCGGCGGCCCAGCGTTCGTAAATCTCAACCGCATACCCGGCGACCCGGTTAACGTGCGGACCGGTCTCCTTGGGATCGCGAAGCTCCGCCATTTTGATCATGCGTAGCAGGATCGCGCGTGTCATCTGGGCGCGTTGGAGAGCGACGGTAGCGTTGGCGGCAAAATGCGTCACCACGATTTCATCCTCGGCGTCAAACGGAATAACGTTACCGTTTTCGTTCTGCTTGTTGATGACCTGGATTACACCGAGAATGTCGCCTCGATTAGTGGAAAGCGGAATCGCGAGCATCGAGGTGCTTTTGTAGCCGGAGACGCGGTCGTAATGGGGATTGAACCCGTAAGGTGCAGACTCGGCGATCTCGTACACGTCGGGAATAATAACCGGCTTGCCGGTGGCTGCCGCGTAGCCGGAGATCGTTTTCTTGTTGATCGGAATCGTAAATACGTTGTAGATCAGCTTCTCGCCGGGCGGTAGCTGTGCCTGCAGCGTATCGTTCTGGGCATAGTTGATGGTCAGGTTTTCGCCGTCACTGATGTAGATTGAACCGGCGTCTGCGTTCAGTACCCTGCGCGCTTCACGCAGGATGCGCTCGAGCAGTACGTCGAGGTCCTGAAGCTTGTTAAGCTCGGAATCCAGACTGATGATATCTCGGAGCTTTTCAGCGTCTGCTGCCATGGACCCTGCCTTTGCTGCTATGGGTTGCTATGCCTTCGGTCTAATGTGAGTGCGGGTCGGCGCCCATCGCATCACAGGTGATATGGAGCTCATGGCAGACCTCGCATTCCTCGATCGAATGGTGCTCGGCAAACGCATTCCAATGCTCGCGCTGGTTGGGGGTGAGAATCCCTACCCCGCGGCAGACCGGGCAGGTGTTCTCGAGTGCGTTTAAGATCGCCGAGCGGATGAACTGCGACCGATTGGGGATGCCTTCCAGCTCGCGTGCGAGAGACTCGTCGACCTTGAAGGTGATCACTTCGCCTTTCTTACCCACACTCATCCAGCTCGCTCCCTCCTAGTATCGGCTCATTACGGCCGACGTATACAGTATAGATTACTATCACGGAGAACACAAATAGGCTGCGTACGAGTACTCAAAGAGACGATGCGTGATCGTGGACTAAGGCGCCGGCAGCCTCGGATGTGGCGGATTTCTGGGCCTGAGCGGCCGGATCGGTGCACCAGGTGCGGTGCTGGAGCACTACCGCCGGGGCCCGGGGCACGACCCGCACGCCTTGGCCGGGGTGGAACGAGCGGCAGTACTCGGTGTGTGCGAGATACTCGATTCCGCCGAGCTCGATGCGGTAGGTGATATCATGGCCCTTGAACTCCCGCACCAGAACGGTAGCGGGCGGATGCGGGGTTTCTTCGCGCAGGAGCTCGAGGTGTTCGGGGCGCAGCGAGAGCAGCACCGAGCCGTGCGTCCGCCGGTCGATCGGCAGGCGCCCGAGCGGCGTATCGGCCTGGTCCCCAACGGCGTTGCCGTAGATAATGTTGGTGCGTCCTAGGAACTGAGCGACGAACGGGGTGCGCGGCCGGTGGTACACCGTTTCAGGCGTTCCGGTCTGCTCGATATGGCCTTCGTTCATGACCGCAAGCCGGTCGGAGATCGATAAGGCCTCCTCCTGATCATGGGTCACGAGAATCGCGCTCATGCCGGTTTCCTTCAGAAGGCCGCGGACATCGCTGCGGGTGGACTCGCGCAGGGAAGCGTCGAGATTGGAAAACGGCTCGTCGAGCAGAATGATCCTCGGCTCGGCGGCGATCGCGCGCCCGAGCGCCACGCGTTGCTGCTGCCCGCCGGAGAGCTCGTGGGGCATGCGTGAGGCGAAACGCGTGAGACCGACCAGCCGGAGCACTTCGGTGATGCGCGCCTGTTTCTCGCGCTTCGGCACCCGACGTAGAGCGAACGCGATGTTGTCTGTCACTGAGAGGTGCGGGAACAGCGCGTAGTCCTGAAACACAAGCCCGATCTCGCGGCGCTCGGCGGGAGTGGCGAGTATCGAGCGCTCGTTCAGGAGAATGTCTCCGGCGTCCGGTGACTCGAAGCCCGCGATCAGGCGCAGCATCGTGGTCTTGCCGCAGCCGGAGGGGCCGAGCAACCCGAAAATCTCACCGGGGCGAACCGAGAACTCCACGCAGTCAACGACCGGTCCGTGCGTTTCGTCGAAGCTTTTGGTCAGTCGGCAAACATTCAACAGTTGCATATCGCTCTCCTAACGCTACTGCGGGCTTTCATATTTCAGCAAGAACCCGATAAACAGCCCCGAGAATACCACAATCGCGGCCGCGTACGGGGCCGCCTGCGCAAGCATCGCTTCCGAAGTCCGGCTGAACACGTTCATCGCCAGCGTGCGATAGCCGGTGGGCGCCAGAAGAAATGTGATGGGTAGCTCCTTCATCGCGATTACGAACACCAGTACCGAGCCGGCGATGATGCCGCGGCGCATCAGCGGCAGGACGGTTGCAACGAACGCCTGAAAGCGGTTACGGCCGAGCGAGCGCGCTGCCTCCTCTAGGCGCGGCGACGCCTGCATGACGGCGCTGCGGATCGGCCCCAGCGCGAGGGCCTGGAAGTTGAGCGCGTAGGCGAGCACCAGCAGCGGCAGCGTCTGGTAGAGCACCGGCGCCGAATGCAGCGCGAAGAACACCATCGCGAGCGCGAGCGCGAGCGGCGGAATAGCGTAGCCGATATAGGCCGCGCGTTCCAACATTCGGGCGGTCAGCGACGGGTAGCGTGCGGCGGTGTAGGCTACCGGCAGCGCCAGCAGCGAAGCCACCACGGCCGCGGGCGCCGAAGCTCCGGCCGAGGCGAGGAAGGACCGCAGCACCTCCACCGGGCTGATCGCCGGCGGGGAGAGCAACAGCCAGTACCCGAGAATGAGCACCGGCAACCCCACGGCGGCCGCGATGACGCTCCAGACGAAGAGCTTCGCCGCCGCCCGGGTTGCCACGAGCGGGATCTCGGTCGGCCGCCGCCCCACGCCGCTGCCGGTGCGGGTGAGGCGTACGCGCCCGAGCAGCCGCCACTCGAGCGCCACAACCGCCACCGTGACGCCCAGCAGCATCAGCGACAGCCAGGCCGCGTAGACGCGGTCGAAGGCGCCGTGGTACTGCGTGAAGATCGCGTAGCTGAACACCTCGTAGCGCATGAGCGCCACCGCGCCGAAATCCCCGAGGACGTACAGGCCGATGACCAGCCACCCGGCAAGGAGCGCAGGGCGCAGGTGGGGCAGGGTCACGCGAAAGAATACTTCGGCGCGGCCGTACCCAAGGCTGCGTGCGCTCTCCTCGTAGCTCGGGTCCACGCCCGCAAGCGCGGCGCGCAGGTTGAGAAACAGGTACGGATAGGTGTAGAGGGTGAGCGCGACCGTGGCGCCCCAGAAGCCGCTCAGGCGCGGCATCACGAGGCCGGTCAGCCGGGCGAGAATGCCGTAGTTCCCGCCGAGGCTGATCAGCGCGTAGGCCATGACGTATCCCGGCACCGCAAGCGGCAACGCGCAGAGCACCGTCAGGACGCGCTTGTAGCGCAGGTCGGTACGCACGGTGATAAACGCCAGCGGCACCGAGATCAGGGTTGTTCCGGCCAGGACGCCGGCGCACAGCAGCAGCGTGTTTGCCAGAAGCCGCAGATTGCGTGTACGGAGCACGAGCTCGCGCACAACCTCGATGTCCGCTTCCACGGCACGCAACACCAGGTACGCCAGCGGCAGGAGCACACCGACCGCCCCAAGCGAGGCGGTTGCCAACAGATACCAGGGCGGTCGGCGTTGTCCCTGCGCGGCGTATTTCATCAGAGTAGTCCGAGCTCCCGTAACAGTGCCAGGGTACCGTCGAGGTCTTCCATCGCGTCGAGGTCCAGATCCGGGCTGGCTTCCAGCAACGCCTCGAAGGACTCAAGCTGCGGGTTCTCAACGACGCCGTCGGTCACCGGGTATTCATAGATCTCGCTCGTGAAGAACTGTTGCGCCGAGTCGGAGAGCAGGAAACGAACGAACTCGAGCGCCTGTTCCTGCTGATTACTGGTAGCGAGTACCGCGACTCCGGCGACGTTGACCAGGTTGCCGATATCCCCGTCATCGAAGACCACCTGTGCCGCCGGATAGTCCGGGTCATCGGCAAGGAATCGCAGAAGGTAGTAGTTGTTCGTGATCGTGAAGTCGATCTCGCCGGCGCCGATGGCCTCTACGAGGGCGGTGTTGTTGCGGTAGCGCAACGCGCCGTTCTGATCGAGCTGTCGCAGCCACTCGCGGGTGGTGTCGTCACCATGGGCGATGCGCATTGCGGTGACGAAGGCCTGGAACGAGCCGTTGGTCGGCGCCCATCCAAAGCGGCCCGCGTAGCGCTCGTCGGTGAGGTCGAACACCGAATCGGGGAGCTCGTCCTCATCGACACGCTCGGTGGAGTAGGTCAGGACGCGCGCTCGGCCGCTGGTGGCGACCCAGCTCCCGGTTCGGCTGCGGAAAATCGAGGGAAGCTCGGTGTAAATGCCCTCAGGCAGCTCGGCGAACCGTCCGGCAAGCGCGAGCGCGCCGAGCGCACCCGCGTCCTGGGCCCAGTACAGATCTGCGGGCGTGCGGTCGCCTTCTTCCTGCAGCAGCACCGCGAGCTCTGCGGTTCCCCCGTAGCGGACATTGACGGAAATACCGGTCTCATCTTCAAAGCGCTCGATCAGCGGATCGACGAGCGACTCGCCGCGCCCCGAATAGAGCGTCAGGGCATCACGCTCGGCTCCGCCCATGCCGAACGCCACTCCGGCTGCGCCCAGCATCACTGTGGTCGAGATCAATAGCGTAATAATGACCGCCGCACGGCCTCGATATGGTAATTGCATATGGTCCTCCAAAAAACTAATACAGATTGCTGATCAAATCAATCAACCTTATATGGCTGATCATACAGTGTTAGTCGAGGCTAGGTCAAATACTGGTGCGAAGCTTGTTGCAGCCGTCTGCAATATCTGTTTGCCGGAGAGGGGCTTAGCCGTGCCGAACTGGGTGAACCCTTTGAATTGTCGCTCGCAAAGCCCTAACGGGCCGCGAGGAAAGGAGATGCGGCTGTCCCCGCAACAAGGTTCGTACCACTCCTAGGGTTGACGCTTCTTGGGCGGACGGAGTATAAGAATACCGTAGGTATTACAAAAGAATACCACACTACATTCAGGAGGTTCTATGGTGCACAACAATAAGCCGCGGTTTTCGCAGGGGGGCGTACGCGGCGCCCGGATGGTTTTCGCGCTCGGTCTGACGGCAATGCTTGCGTTCGGTTCGCTGCATCTGTTCGCGCGCGGCGCCGCTGAAGAGGCGCCGGAGGACGGCCGGCTCCGTGTGGTCGCCACGCACAGTATTATCGGCGATTTCGTGCGCAATGTTGCCGGCGATGCGGTAGAGCTGACGATGCTCGCGGGGCCCAACCAGGATCCGCACGTGTACGAGCCGGCGCCGGCCGACAGCCGCATCCTGCTCGAGGCCGACCTCGTGTTCGAGAACGGCTTGCTGCTGAAGGGCTGGTTCGACCCGCTCTACCGACAGTCGGGCTCCAACGCCACGCGCGTGGTCGTGAGCGACGGCGTGCGACTGCTCGACTACGAAGGGGAGCACGGCCACGATCACGGACACGGCCACGACGACCACGGCCACGATCATGGGCATGACAGCCACGACCACGCGTCGGTGGGCGAGATCGGCGAGTTCAGAATCCTCGACCGCGGCTCCGGCCGGGCGGTTGTTGCCGACATCAGGGATAACCATTGGCATGGAGCTATTCCCAACGTTCCCGTCGGTGATCGAGTTTCTCTTGGCGCCATCATCGTCTCAGCAGATGGACGGGACCGCGATCTTTCAGATCCCGCGGTGAACGACTTCATCGTGGCACTCGCACCGGGTGCGACCGAGGACATCGTTGAGTTCGTCGACCATGGAGATCATGTCCATATCCGTGGTATCGCTGAAGGATCCACCGAGGTAGTGTTCTCCTGGACTCACCGTGGTGAACTCCGATATGTCACCCCCCCGATCGCCGTACGTGTCGATCATGACGTGCATGGACACGCCCATGATGACCACGATCACGGGCATGACCACGACCATGATCACGATCACGTGCACGGCGAGTATGATCCGCACGTCTGGCAAAGTGTAGCGAACGCGATCGTGATGGTGGAGAACATCCGCGACGGGCTGATGGATGCCGATCCGGCGAATGCCCAGCTCTACGAGGATAACGCCGCCGCCTACATCGCCGAGCTTGAGGAGCTCGACGATTATATCTTTGAGCTCGCCACGATGATACCGCACGAGCGACGCATCTTGGTTACCGGGCACCTCGCGTATCAGTACTTCGCGGACCGCTACGGTTTCCGGCAGTTAGGCGCTACGCTAGGTGCGATCACGACCGAGGGTGCCGACCCGTCGGCCGGGGAGATCGCCGCATTGATCGACGAGATTCGGGACACCCGGGCACCGGCGGTGTTTTCGGAGACCATCGTCAACCCCACCCTTGCGCGGCGGGTAGCTGACGAGGCCGGCGTGGAGTTCGTCGCGCCGATCTACAGCGACGCGCTCGATGAGCCCGGCACCGAGGCAGGGACCTACATCGACATGATGCGGCACAATATCGAGATCATGGTTGACGCGCTGGCTCGATAACGCGTTGAATGGTAGGTAGGATATGGTATTACCGTATAGCCTACGCCGGGAATGTGCTGCGGTTCGCGGCGCACCTGCCGTTGAAACTCATAATCTCTGGGTGAGGTATCCACGTTCGGACCACGATGCGCTACGCGGCGTCGCGGTGCGGTTCCCGCAAGGCGTCTGTGCGGCGCTGATCGGAGCCAACGGATCGGGGAAGTCCACCCTTATGAAGGCGCTCTGCGGAATTGTGCCGGTTCGCGCCGGCACGATTCGAATCGCGGGCCTGCCGGTAGGCGGGTGCCACCATCGTGTCGCCTACCTGCCGCAACGCGGCGACATCAACTGGCGCTTTCCGGTCTCTGTTAGGCGGCTGGTGCTTGCCGGCCGCTTCGTCCACCTCGGATGGATCCGCAGACCGGGTCGCGTGGACTACGAGATTACCGACGCCGCGCTCGCGCAGCTCGGAATAGGGCATCTCGCCGACCGCCAGATCGGCATGCTCTCCGGCGGTCAGCAGCAGCGCGCGTTGCTCGCGCGCGCGCTGGCACAGGACGCCGAGATTCTGCTGCTCGATGAGCCGCTGGCCGGTGTCGACCAGGGAACGCGAAATGTGTTCGAGCGCGTGATCAACGACTTGATCAGCCGCAACTGCACCGTGATCGCCGCAACCCACGACACCTCGGTACGCGAGGACGGCTACGACGTGATCTTCGAGCTCGAGGACGGAGTGGCGCAGGAGGTCGAGCATGTTGGACATCATTCTTGAGCCGT
>PUPD01000215.1 GCA_003552985.1 Spirochaetaceae bacterium | reverse complement strand
TGCAGTTCGTGCGCGCGGGCTTGGCCGTGGCCGCGATGCGCGGAAAGAGCTACCTGTCACTCGGCGGAGTCTCGATGGGTATTGCCGGGTGTTATCCCACCGAGAGCTTCTACAAAGAATACCTCGGCATGCGCAATGAGTATGTCGACATGACCGAGCTTATCCGGCGAATGCAGTTGGAGATCTACGATCCGGAGGAGTACGAACGCGCGCTGGCGTGGACCGAGGAGTACTGCAAGGTGAACGAGGGCAAGGATCCGAACCCACCGGAGAAGCAACGGACGCGCGAACAGAAAGACGAGGACTGGGCACAATCGGTCAAGATGGCGCTTATTACCCGCGATATCATGATCGGCAATCCGCGCCTCGCGGAGCTGGGGTATGAAGAGGAGGCGATGGGCAGGAACGCGCTTGCAGCAGGGTTCCAAGGGCAGCGGCAATGGACGGATTTCATGCCTAACGGCGATTTCATGGAGGCCATGCTCACCTCTTCGTTTGACTGGAGCGGCATCCGCCAACCGTTCATGCTTGCGACCGAGAACGACAACCTCAATGCCGTCTCAATGCTGTTCGGGCATCTCCTGACTAACCGCGCGCAGATCTTCGCCGATGTGCGTACCTACTGGAGTCCGGAGGCGGTGAAGCGAGTGACCGGTAAGAGTCTCAGCGGACGTGCTTCAGACGGCATGATTCACCTGATCAACTCAGGGCCGGCCACGCTGGACGGAACCGGGGAACAAACCGAGGATGGGCAGCCGGCAATGAAGCCGTTTTGGGAGATCACTCCCGACGAGGCGGTAGCATGTTTGAAGGCCACCAGTTGGCATGCCGGTGTGGTTGAGTATTTTCGCGGCGGCGGCTTTTCGACGCAGTATCTCACCAAAGGTGAGATGCCGATTACGATGTGCAGGGTGAACATCATCGAGGGACTCGGCCCCGCGCTGCAGATCGCCGAGGGCTGGGCGGTCACGGTCGACGCGCAGATTCACGCGGTACTCAACGAACGGACCAACGAGACCTGGCCGACCACCTGGTTCGTTCCGCGCCTCGCCGACAACGCCCGGTTTCGCGATGTCTACACAGTGATGCTCAACTGGGGCTCGAACCACGGCGCCATCGGCTACGGGCACTACGGCGGTGATCTCATTACGCTGGCCTCGATGCTGCGAATACCGGTCTACATGCACAACGTGCCGGAGAGCGCAGTGTATCGGCCGAGCGCCTGGACCGCGTTCGGCATGGACCTCGAAGGCAGCGACTATCGCGCCTGTGCGAACTTCGGCCCCTTGTATCGGGGCAGCTGACGCTGATCCGCGCAGCTTGAGGATAGCGACGGGAAACCGGAGGCTGGTCCGGCTACAGCATCACCTGCGGGTCAGAGCTTTCGGAACGGGTCCAGATGCCGAGTCTCCGGTATCCGTCGAGCACGGCAGCAAGTACGTTTTCGTACTCCTCAAGGTCACTCGTCGCTGAGCCGATCACAGTTGGCTCGGCGATGACTGTACGCTGGAACAGGTCGCGAACTACATCAGGCGAAGCTTCGCCGGACGGCACGAAAGTCGAAAGGGCCGCTGCGGCGCCGACGGCGTAGCGGACGGGCTGTATGCCGTGGGCCAGCGCAAGCCGTACGGTGCCGATGAGGCGGTCATCCCACCCGAGCTTGCGGACGGGGTCGCGCGTGACGTGTTCAACCGGAGTGCGTAGGTGCGGGTTCGTCATCCGTTCGAGAAGGTCGTCAACATATGCGGCGTAGCCCTCCTCGGTGAACGGCGCATCGGTGCCGCCATACTTCCTGATCAGAGCTCCCCCTGATTCCCGCAGAAACGCGTCCCGTAGGAACTGCATCATGCCGGGCATCTCTCGCAGCTCGGCCATGCTGCGTACTCCGCGCAGCGCACTGAGATACCCCGCGAGTGCGTGGGTGGCGTTGTGGCCGTAGAGCTTGGACTCTTCAAACGGATACAGGTCATTCTTCTGTTCGAAGGTCGGGAAGGCGTGAGTGAGGTAGTCGTGATCGAACCAGTCAGGAACACGCGATGTCAGTATGCGGTTGAAGCGTTCCACCAGAAATGCTTCCGACCCGCCGGGGACTATCGGTGGGAGGTCGCCGGCGTCCTGCTCCACGGCGATGTCCACAACCGAGCTCATCTTTCCGATTACGGTGTTGAGGACTGCTGCCGAACGTGGTAGCTGAGCGCGCTCGCGGTCGTCAAGCTCGAACGCGAGCGCTTCCAGCAACAGCTCGGCTGCATGGTTATGATTCTCCGCGGTCATGATAACGGCAGGAGGCCCGCCGAGTTCGAGCTTGCGCGTGAGTCCGGCGGCGAGCACGCGGTGCAGACTTCCGGGGGCATCGCTCCGGTAGTAGGCTACGCTTGGAATCGCGGTGGCAATATGCGTTGCCGCCGCAATCTGTTCGATCAGGTGCTCACGGTCAGTCTCGCTGTTCGGGTTGAGGATGTCTGCAGGGCCGAGCGTTGCCGATTCAATGTGGCTGCTGTGGGCGATATTGACGGAAAAACACCCACCGTTTCTGCGCAGAGCCTCGACGCGTGCTGCATCAATCTCCGCCACTGCCGACGCCGCAAAGCAACCGCTCTGTTGCCCTTCATACAGGAATAAACCGGCTTGAATCGCACCGAAGCCGAATCCAACAAACCGGTACTCTTTCATTGTCGCAGCCTCCGCCTCTGTGTCACCCGGTTGGTCATGTCTCTCCGGGGTCTTTCGGACTGATCCATACCAAACCGCCCGCACGGGAGCGCCAGTCCGAGAGCTCGAAAGGAGGCGCGTGCTGTGACCACCCGGCGGCTTGTCGCTCGGCGATAGCCTCCACCGGAATAACGCCGCTTGTGGCGTCAGGTGCTTCAACGCTGCAGGCACCGGCAGCGGCCGAAAGCAGGAGCGCCGCTTCAGGCTGTAAGCACCGATTCCAGCCCGCGAGGAACCCGGCGATGGCGCTGTCTCCGGCACCAGTCGCGCCGACGGCCTCTACCTTATACGCCGGAACGTAGAGCTCGCGGTTCACCCATGCGGATCTGTCGTCGCAGTCGGAAGGCAGCGCCGCGATTCGCGAAGTATCGGCGGTGGTGCGCAGGTATAGGCCCTGGCCTCCGAGCTTCAGGAGCACTACCGCAGGGCCCCATTCGACCATCTGCCCGGCAAGCTCGCGCATTCCGGTCAACGTCTGCAGCCGGCCGGCCTCATCGAGCTGCAACCCAAACCGTCGGATGGTTTGGGCGCGTCCAAGCATCTGCAACAGCTCATCGAAGCTTGGATGAAACAGATCCACGAACGGCAGTGCGCGTTGCAGAATCGTGCGCCAAGGGGCGCGACCTTTTTCGCTGAGCGGGTCCGGCCACGCGGTGTCAAGGCTGACTGTGTAGCCGCGTTTCCGTGCGTTGCTCAGGATATCGATGAGCTCGGATCCGTTGTCGGTACACATGCGGAGCATGAGCTGCGGATAGCCGAAATGGAACAGCCTGCCGTGGCCGGACTGTTCCGGATGAGGGATCGCCGGGCACAGGTCGGCGGCCCCTGCGGTATCGTTTGCGCCCGGGTACAGAAAAAAGACCCGGTCAACGTCCGGAGGGCTGAGTACCAGCGTGTAAGAAGTGGGATCGGACGCGGAAACGATCAGTCCGTCGCTCAAACCCGGTGCGTTGTCTTCGAGTATGCCCCGTAAAGTCGAACCGAAGAGATCGTTACCGATCTTCCCGATCAGCCGTACCGATTCGCCGAGGCGATGAAGCGCTAGTCCGGTGTTGGAAACGCATCCGCCTCCCGAAAGCCGGACCGGCCCGGTATTGATCAGTCGGCCGGGGAGCAGCCACTCGGAAAGCTCTCCCCTGCAGCTGTGGAGACCGGGAATAATGTCGAGACAGATATGGCCGGCTACGACGACTCCACGAGTGGTTATACCGCTTTCACCCATGCTGCGCTCCGCACTGTCTCCATATCGGCCAGAAGGATTTCTCCGGGCTTCAGGCTCAGGCAGTTGGCGGTACCGGCGACAACACCTTCAAGCACTGCGCGTTGAAACAGCTCTCCGTCGTTCCGCATCTCAGCAAACGGCCGCCGGTCTCGAGAGATGATCGCCACGATTCCTGCAGTGACCGAGTCGCCGCTCCCGATAGGATTCACCGGCTGAACGGGGGCGGCTCCGGCCTGCACGGTTACCGAACCGTTGGACCCTTCCGCTCCCTTCTCCCCGCGTGTGATTATCACCCAGGATACTCCGAAGCGTTCGCGGAGATGGCGGTAGGCCTCTTTGCGTTCCTCAGGGGTGTCTACCGGCAAGCCGGTGAGCTCGGCCAACTCGTCCTGGTTGACCTTAAGAATCTCAGGCGAAGCATCCAGGGCGAGGCGCCCGTGGGTCTTGTATGAGTCTAGTAGCACGGGTATCCCACGCGCTTTGGCAGCTTCGGCGAATTCCCGGAAGCATTCGTCGTTCTCGCCGATCATCGCGGTGCCTTGAACGGCAAGCATTCGAGCTGCCGCGAGGCGGTCAAGAAAGGTTTCATGGAACGCCTGACGCTCGGCAGCAGCAATCGGCGGGGCTGGTTCTACGATCTCGGTCATGCACCGATCTTCTTCGAGCAACGTAACGCAGATGCGCGTCTCGCGCTCTATCATCGTGAAACGGCTCGCGATTCCGTCGGCGTCGCAGTCCCCCTTGAACTTGTACCCATCGGGGCCGCCGATATAGGCATGCAGCTCGTGCTCGATATCGTAGAGGTGCAGGACGCGACAGGCGTTTGCTCCCTTGCCGGCGGCCGAGCTGAAAACATTGTGAACACGGTTCACGCCGCCGCGCTCGAGCGTTCCAATCTGGTAAGTCTTCTGCCAGGTGCTGTTCTGTCCGACAACGAGTACCATGGGTGGGTCACGTCCTTATGCTGAGGTATTCGGCGTGGATTGTAAGAGTTGTCACTATCTGGTGTCCAGTAGCCTGTTGCGCCGCATAGCAGATGGGAGTAGAGTGGGAGCGGTCGCAGTCATGGCTCCAGCATTGTATGACACACTGCCGGCAGACGCGCCGGCAAACGGTCGAAGAGGTAAATCGCCGCCGTGAGGCGCGTGAACTCCAAGGCGCAGCAGAGGAGGAGCCATGCCCGAACAGGTTTTGTATCTCGACAACGTAGGAGGGGTTTTTGGTGATCCGGTGGCGGAGAACCCGACAGTTGTGATGCATGAAGCCGCGTTCGCGCACCTGGGTATCCGCTGGCGCTACTTGACGCTCAACATCAAGGCGGAAAACCTGACCGCGGCGGTTGCCGGGATGCGTGCGATGCAGTTTCAAGGGATCAACCTCACCAATCTGCATAAGGTTGCGGTGTTGCAGTATCTCGATCAGCTTGCCGAAGACGCGGCAATCATGGCCGAGGTCAATACGGTGCGCCGTGAAGGCGGTAAGCTCGTTGGCGAGAACTCCGACGGCAAGGGTTTCATGCTGGCATTGCGCGAGGATGCGGGGGTTGACCCTCGGCAAACGGATTGTCCTCCTGGGGGCCGGAGCTGCGAAGATAACGGTCGTGAACCGTTCCGAGGAACGGGGGCAAGGGCTGCGGCAGCTTCTGACGGAGCGGACCGGCGTGCACTGCAGCTTCGAGCGCTGGACGGGTAGTTTCGCGGTCCCGGCCGAAACTGAGATTGTCGTGCGGGCGACCTCAATCGGTCTGTTCCCCAATACCGATCAGACTCCCGAACTGGATTACGATAGCATTGGCCCGAATATGCTTGTCTGCGACCTGATCCCGAACCCGCCGAACACCGAGTTCCTGCAACGGGCGCGCGAGTGGGGCTGCGCAACCCTCGATGGTTTGGGGATTCGTGTATCAAGACGTGGTTGCGTTTACAATGTGGGCCGGACATGAGACCTTGTTATGCGGCAACGCTCGCCTCGGCGTGAGCAACGCCGCGCAATCCTAATGAGAGGTTAAACACCATGCTATCACACACGATTCTCAAGCGAGCGTTGGAGTTGGAGCGCGCTATTCCCGCGTTCAATGTCCCGTACCTCCCGATGATTGAACCGGTGGCGGAAGCAATCAAGCGGGAAGACACCGTCGCGTTCGTGGAAGTAGCGCGGCCGGAGTGGGAGAAGTTCGAAAGCAAGAGCATCGAAGCGGTACACGAGGAGTTCTCACGGGTTGCCGACACAGAGTTCGTGAGATTGCATCTCGATCACATTCCGGTGATTGATGAGGACAATCGGCGAGTCGATTATTTGAGCCTGATCAAACGGGCGGTGGACTGCGGGTATCACTCGGTGATGGTAGACGGCTCGCGCCTGCCGTTTGACGAGAATGTGCAAGCGACCGCCGAGGTGGTTGTGTTAGCGCACGCGCGCGGCATACCCGTTGAAGCGGAGCTGGGGGCTGTGCTCGGGCACGAAGCAACTCCTCAGATGTCGTATGAGGAGATTCTTGCCACCCGCACGGGCTTCACCGATCCGGATGAAGCCGAGCGGTTCGTCCGCGAGACCGGCTGCGACTGGCTTTCGATAGCGTTCGGCAATATCCATGGAGCAATCTCCGAGGCGCTCCGTCATAAGCAGAAGGTTGCGGCAACGCTCGACGTCAACCATCTGCGGCAGATTCGAGACCGTGTTGGTATTCCGCTCGTGCTGCACGGGGGCACCGGCATAGCAACTGAGACGCTGCTTGATGCCGTCCGCAACGGCATCGCCAAAGTCAATGTGGGGATGGATATTCGGCGCGTTTACGAGGATCACCTGGAGAGTGCAGGGGTGGAAGCTGCCCAGCAAGGTGTGCTCGAGCGTACGCGTGAGCTTCTGCGTGAGCACTTCAGGATATCAGGAATGAGCCGGGATCTGCTCACAGACCCGGCATAGATTCTCTATCGATACAGCAAGCCCAGCCGGCCCAGCCGGCCCAGGGAGGATCGTATGAGCCTGCTAGGAATCGATGTCGGTACCACCGGGTGCAAAGTAGCCGCGTTCTCGGTGGATGGGAAGCTCCTATCGTCGGCTTATCGTGAGTATGACCTTCGGCGTGACCGGCCCGGACACGCCGAGCTCGATGTGCCGGAGGTCTGGTCCCGGATCGGAGACTGCATCGGTGAAGCAACCGCTCAACTCCCGCCGTCGGATGCGTCGGAAGCCATCAGTGTTGCCTCGCTCGGTGAAGCAATGGTCCCGGTTGATCGCGATCGCAATGTGCTCGGGCGGTCAATTCTGAATGTGGATGCCCGCGGAAACGAGTACCTTCCGCAGCTGCGCGCATCGATGAGCGATGCCGAGCTGTTTTCGCTCAACGGCAATCCGTGGGGCGAGCAGTACGGAGCAACCAAGCTCATGTGGCTGAGGGAGCGCCAACCGGAGCTCTACGATCGTACCGACTGGTTTCTGCACTGGGGCAGCTTCGTGGCGTTCATGCTAGGCGCCGAACCGCGCGTCGATTACTCGCTCGCCAATCGGAGTCTGCTATTCGATCTCAACCAGGGATCCTGGTCGCCTCGGCTCCTCGAGCTGTGCGGCCTCGATCAAAGCAAGCTCCCGGCGACGGTTCCTTCGGGGACGGTGATCGGGTCGGTTAGTCGTGCGGCAGCGGCGGCGTACGGGCTTCCGGCCGGGATTCCGATTGTCAGCGGCGCGCACGATCAGTGCGCAAATGCTACCGGGTGTGGCGCGATCCACGACCGCACCGCGCTCTACGGAATGGGTACGTTTCCTACCATCGCGCCGGTGTATAGCACGCCGCGGCCGCCGGAGGCGATGCTTGCGCTCGGTCTCAACACCGAACACCACGCGGCTCCAGGGCTGTTCCTGAGCTTTATCTTCCATATGGGGGGCTCGATCGTGAAGTGGTATCGTGACCTTCTCTCGGCGGGATCCACCGAGGAGGGGCGGGGCACCTATAGCGAGCTATTCGCAGGACTTACCGATCGCCCGAGCGGCCTATTGCTGCTGCCTCATTTTGTGCCGATGGGACCGCCGGATTTTGTCTCGGATCAGAGCGGACTCATAGTGGGCCTGACCACGGAGACCAACCGGAGCAGCATTTTGCAGGCGATTGTGGAAGGGAACGCGTTTGCGCTGAACCTGGTGTTCGATCGACTGTCGGAAGCGGGAATTGAGCCTGAGAGCATACGAGTTGTGGGTGGCGGCAGTCGCTCGAATGCGGCGGTGCAGATCAACGCGAATATCTTTGGTAAACCGCTGACCCGCCCGGATGTAGTGGAAGCCGGGGCGTTGGGGGCTGCGATTCTGGCCGGCACGGCTATCGGGCGTTATGGGTCGATAGCCGAGGCTGTCGATACCATGATTCGGCCGGGAAGAACCTTTGAGCCCCACCCTCAAAAGGTAGAGCAGTACCGCGAGGCGTTTGAGCTTTACAAAGAGACCCGCGGTCAGATGGGAGACCTGCTTCGCCGTTGGACTGCGTTCGCTGTAGGCGTCTCGCAGTAACGCGGGATCCGGGTTGGCCTGCGTTGCGCGGCCGCTCTCCGAGTGGATGCAACTCAGCCCTGGCCGTAGTACGCGCCGGCGCCGTGTTTGCGAAAAAAGTGGCGCTCTACCAGGTTTCGGTCTGCAGCGTCCGCCTGCGGCGCTATGAGGCGCGTGTGCAGCGCCATACGCGCGACCTCTTCGAGCACAACAGCGTTCTCGACCGCTTTCTCTACGGACTCGCCCCAGGCGAACGGCCCGTGTTGGGCGACGAGCACACCCGGACTATGCAGCGGATCGTACCCGCCGGAGCCAAACCGTTCAACAATCACGGTCCCGGTGTTCTTTTCGTACTCGCCCTCGATTTCATCGGTCGTCAACCGGCGGGTGACTGGAACTTCGGTCAGGAAATGGTCGGCATGCGTGGTGCCGAGACAGGGTATGGGTTGCTCGGCCTGCGCAAAGCAGACTGCATAGTGGGAATGGGTGTGGACAATGCCGCCAAGAGCTGTGAACTGCCGGTACAGTTCGAGGTGTGTGGCGGTGTCTGAAGAGGGTTTGTAGGCGCCGTCGACGACCGCACCGCTGTCCAGGGCTATCACCGGGATGCTCTCCGCCGACAGTGTCTCGTACGAAACGCCGCTGGGTTTGATTGCCATTACGCCTGCTTTGCGGTCAACCGCGCTCGCATTGCCCCAGGTTAGTAGGACAAGCCCGGCCGTTACTATGTCGTGGTTTGCCTGTAGCACGCGATTCCGAAGCTCAGTGTATTTCATATGCTCCTGCCTGGTCTGGTGGCCGGCGGCGATCGGCTCATCTGCAGCCGGGGTGCACGATACACCACCGTTCAGTCGATTGCAAGAGTCGTTGATTGTGGGGCTTGCCGCGTGAGGGCCACGCTTATATTGGTTGAAATCTACGGGGCAATCTGGTACCGGCAAGCCCCGGTTCTGCGCCGTGTTATTGAAATATCTGACACCCACCGGGCCCGGAGGCAGAATAGCGTGTGCCCAGATACTCAGCCAATCTGCACAAGGAGGCTCAGAATATGATTGTGGAACGCGTGGCGGAGGGCACGGAGCTCTGGTTTGTGACCAGAAGTCAGGATCTGTACGGGCCGGAACTGCTCCGGCAGGTTGCCGAGCACAGTGAACGTATCGTTGAGGGGCTGAACGAGGACGGACAGCTGCCGGTGGAGATAGTGGTGAAACCGGTTGCGACGACTGCCCAGGCGATTAGGCGGCTGCTGGCAGATGCCGATACGGCGGTCAACTGTGTACGCGTCATCGCGTGGATGCATACCTTCTCGCCGGCCCAGATGTGGATTCCGGGGCTGCAAGCTTTGGGCAAGCCGCTTCTGCATCTCCACACGCAGCTCAACCGTCAGATTCCCTGGGATACGATCGATATGGACTTCATGAACTCAACCAGTCGGCTCACTGCGGTCGAGAGTTCGGATTCGCGGCGACGCGGCTGCGTGTGCCGCGCAAAGTGTTGGTGGGTCATTGGGAGGATTCGACGGTTCACGATGAGCTCGGGGCATGGTCTGCAGTGGCGTTCGCGCACCACGATGCAGCCCACGGCCGGATCGCTCGGTTCGGGAACAACATGCGCCGTGTTGCGGTCACAGAGGGCAACAAAGTCAGCGCGCGAGCGACGTTCGGGTACTCGGTGGATTGATTCGGCATAGAAAATTTATTGGAGTATGTTGAAGCGGTCTCAGACGCCGAGATAGACCAGCTCGTACCAGAATACGAGGAGCGGTATGACCTCAGTTCTGAGCTTACTCCCGTGGGGGCGAACGCCATGCCGCTCTCCGCTAGACCGTCCGCCAGGAGTTCGGTATCAAAGCCTTTCTCGAGGACGGCGGTTTCACCGGGTTCACCACGTCATTCGAAGCGCTGCGCAGGTTGGAACAGCTTCCAGGGCTCGCGCCGCAGCGGTTGATGGAGCAGGGGGTATGGCTTCGGCGCCGAGGGCGACCTAAAAACCGCGGCGTTGTTACGTGCTGCGAAGGTGATGAGCCTCGGGAAGAAGGGTGGTATTTCGTTCTTAAAAGATTATACCTGCCATCTCGATGGTAAGGATAGTGCTGTTCTGGGAGCGCACATGCTCGAGATCTGCCCGAGTATTGCGGCGGGGAAACCGCGAATCGGAATCCACCCGCTGGGGGTTGGCGGGAGGAGCGACCCGGTTCGAGCAAGTCTCGACGGCAGACCGGGCCCTGCCCTCAATGCGACGATCGTGGATCTCGGGGGCGATTCCGCCCGCTGGTGAATCCGGTAGTTGCGGTGGCTCCCAAGCGTGCGATGCCGAACCTGCCGGTGGCCCGGGTTCTTTGGAGGCCGGGGCCGGACCTCAGAGCAGGGGCAGCCGGCTGGATTCTTGCCGGAGGTGAGCATCACACGGTCTATTCACAGGCGGTGTCGCGCGAACAGCTGCTGGATTACGCCCGGATCGTCCGTATCGAAACGGTGGTGATAGACGTCGAAACCACCATCGAGAAGTTTGAGAATGAGCTGCTCCGGAACGAGCGGCACTATCGATTTCGAGAATAACGAGAAGGTGCGGTGATCAACCGCCATAAGGTAGCAAAGCACTTCGCCGTAGAGATCACCGAGGAACGGTTTAGCTCCCGGCGTAAGGAGGGCAAGATCGCCGCCGAGGCTGCGCTTGACGGGCTGTATGTAGTCCGCACCAGCGTCTCTGCCGAGCGATTTTCCGCCGACTGCTCTCACACCCACAGAACAGCGGAGCCCTCATTTCGAGTGCCTGCCGGTTTAGCCGCTATTCGCGTATCAGCCTAATACGCGGACAGCTCGGCGAGGCGTTTCCGGTAGGTGAGATAATCTGCGAAGGAAACGTCCGGCGGGACCTGGTGGTCGAACATGGGGACGTACCCGCCCCGTTGGACCAACCCGGGAATCCGCCTTTGCAGCTCGGCTTCCAGTCGCTCACCCCCGGCAGCGATCTCCTTCTTGTCGATCCCGCCCAGAATCTGAAGAGTGGGAAACGCCTCTCTCACAGCTCTCACGTCCATTCCTGCCTGAACCTCGAACGGATACAGGCCGGTCACACCCCCCTCGAGGAAGCCGGGGATAAGCTTAGTGCAGTCCCCGTCGGTGTCAAGCAGGACTACGTTAACGCCGTAGCTGCGAACTACATCGGTGATTCTTTTGTACGCCGGCACCATGAACTCATGAAACAGCTGCGGGCTTATCAGGGGGCCGTTTTTGTACGACATGTCCTCCCAGATGTAGAGTGCATCCACTCTGACCTCCTCGAGCACCCGGCTATAGAGGTTGACCCAGAGTTCGGCGAGGTGGTCAATTATTCTGTGAACCAGCTCGGGCTGATCCAAGAAACCCATGAGCAGAGCGATCTCGCCCATCAGGAAGCGGGGGGCACCGAAGAAGCCCTGGGGGTGCCCTCCCAGCGCCACAACTCCGTCGTAGGCATTTAACCGCTTAACATGCTCCTCCCAGTCCTTGGGGAAGCGCTGCTTTGTATCCGGATTGAGCCGCTCTGCCGCCAGACGTTCGAAGTCGTCGCGGTTCTCTACGGGCCACGAGACAAAGTGGGGGATGCTGTCTCTTTCGCGGGTGACGTACTTACTGATTCCCATGGCGTCACTCACCAAGAGCCGGTCATCATGATCATCGAGAACGCGCTCCTCAAAAGACGGGCATATATAGAGCTCCACGGGCACCAAGAGCGCGGGCTTGTCGAGACCCGCAGCTTCAAGAATATCAGGGCACGCTTTGCCTCCCGGTGTGTTCGGGCTAGCCGGACCTCTGACCGTCTCACCGTAGTTTGGGCTCCCCTGGACCCCGTGTTTGCGGGGCATCCCTTCGGAGTACCAGCGTTCCACTGTACCGCCCCAAAAACCCTGCTCCCAATAGAGCACGCGGTCCGGTTTTTCAAAGCGCATAACGGCATGAAAACGTTCTTTGTCGGTCATCCGATTCTCCAGAGCGATAGTATTTGGTGGTCGCCCGGCGCGAGATTCCTCCGTACATCTGCCCGAACGAACTGTGTCAGGCCGATACATGACATCATTTCTTTTCCGATCTCTTTTCGATTTCTAAACCGGTGATTGGTGCCGGGCGACGACCAGCTCGAGGGTACACGCCGTATCGCACCTCCCGCGTGCGTTGTCGTGTTGCTCGTGATAATTAAGTAGAGCGAGCCTCCTTTTGCGGCGCAGTACTGCATTATGCCCGCGAAATCGTAAAGGGGCAACCTACCGCCTCCTAACAGCATCGGAACGGTCCCCATTCTCTCGGACATTATCGACAGCAAACGGCACAAAGGCGTAAGCGCGTATGAGCACTTCAATTGTGGACATGACTCACATCACGAGCAGCTTCCCCCCGCGTACGCGCTGTCGACAATGTGGATCGCTCGATCAAACTAGGTGAGGTTCATTGCTCACTCGGGGAGAACTGCAACGGGGAATCCGCCCTGATGAAGATTCTCGCAGGGGGTCTATCGACCCGACGGCGGTAACTAAAGACTGGAAAAGAAGCTGTTGGCCGTTTTGGGCGGACGCACGCTTTGCTAACTCGACAGAACGGTTGTATACTCCAGGGCATAATCACAGCCGGATATCCTGCGAGAGGAGCATTGATCATGGAACCGGAAAAACGCACCGTCTATTCTCAGCCGTCCTGGATCCTGCAATCCGACAGCGTTGAAGTCTGTCTGACACAACTCGGGGGTATGATGGCCCCGGTGACCTTCTACCGGAACAGCAGTAAGCCGATTCAACCGTACTACATCTCGCCCTGGCAGGAAGAAGACTATCTGCCCGACGATCCCGTGTTGGTCCCTCTCCGTGGAGATTTCTTTTGTATGCCTTTCGGTGCCAGCAATGCGTATCGGGGCGAGGATCACGATGTGCATGGGGAACCTGCGACCGAGAGCTGGAACCCGATCGCCTTGGAGTCCTCCAATGGATTGCTGAGTTTCGAGGCGCAGATGCCGACCACCGAACGACCGGGAACGGTGACGAAGCGGCTGTTCTTGAAAGACGGGGAGAACGTCGTCTATACTCAGCACGAGTTGTCGGGGTATTCCGGCAAGATGTCGCTCGGCCACCATGCGACGCTGGACCCGGCGCGCGATGAAGGCGGAATGCTGATTGCCACCAGCCCAATTCAACTCGGTGTAACAAGACCCAATCCACCGTATTATAACCATGGCGGTGAGTACGCTTCGTTGGCCAACGAAGCCACCTTCACCAGGCTAAGTAAGGTTCCGACGGTGTGGAAGCACGAGCCGTACGTGGACTGTACCCGCTTTCCGCAGCGCGAAGGTTACTGTGACATCCTGGCGATCTATGCCAAACAGCCGAGCGGAGGGAAGGCGACGACTGCAGGGAAGTCGAAGGGAGCCGCCCCGCCTAAACCGGCATGGACGGCTGCGACCTTCCCAAAGCGCAACTTCCTGTGGTTTGCGTTGAAGGACCCTCGGACACTCCCGGCCACCGTCTTCTGGATGGAGAACTTCGGCCGCCACGCTGCTCCGTGGAGCGGGCGAAACTGTTGCATCGGGTTGGAGGACGTGTGCGGTTATATCGCCGAGGGCCTGGTGCCGTCGACCAAAAAGAACGTCGCCAGCGAGGCCGGCCTGACTACCAGCGTGACACTCTCGCCGAAGCGGCCGCACACGATTAACTACATCCAGGGTGTCGTTGCCGTACCGGCCGCATTCGACCGGGTGAAAAGCGTTTCGTTTTCCGAGGGTCGGGTGAGTTTCCGGTCGGAGTCGGGGAAGACGGCGGAAGCAGCAATTCAGTGGAGCTTCCTGTTCAACGATAGCCTCTTGTAAGGGTTCCTGGGCGACCGTAAGGGTGCCTGGCTCCTGTGAGGCCCCGCACCCACACTGCTTAAGAGTATTACCACTCGCTTGAAGGAGAAGGACGTGAAGAACGCCGTCGTGGCACAGTCCGGGGGACCGTCCCCGGTGATAAACGCATCGCTGCAGGGCGTAATTGATGCCAGTGCGCGGTTTCCGGAACAGATCGGTCGCGTGTTCGCCGCGCGTCATGGGGTCGAAGGGCTGCTGCAGGAGCAGCTGATCGATCTCTCGGCAGTGCCGCGCGAAGAGATCGCGTTGCTGCGCCATACGCCTTCGGCAGGTGCGATCGGTACCTGCCGATACAAGCTTGGTGAGGGTCACGAAGAGGATTTTCACCGTATCGTCGATGTGTTTGCGGCACACGAAATCGGCTACTTCTTCTATATCGGCGGCAACGATTCGATGGACACCGCCGCGAAACTGAGCGTGCTCGCCGAGCAACGCGGCCTGGACACCCGGGTTATCGGCGTTCCAAAGACCATAGACAACGACGTCGGTGACCCTGAGTTCCGGCTCGTGGACCACACCCCCGGGTATGGGAGTGCAGCGCGTTACTGGGCTTACATCACGCAGGTCCTGGATGAGGAAAACCGCGGAATGCGACCTTCCGAATGTGTCTCGGTAATACAGGCGATGGGGCGGGCTGCCGGATTCATCCCGGCGGCGGCACGCTTGGCCGATCCCGAGCGGCAGATGCCGTTACAGCTGTACCTGCCGGAAAGCAGTCACACCCTGGAGAGCATGGCCGACAAGGTAGCAGAGGAGCTGCGGAGGTCGGGACGGTGCATCGTAGTTGTGAGTGAAGGCTTCAACGTGGGAAGCCTCGGTGAGGCGCACGATGCTTTCGGCCACGTTGAATACGGCGCAAGCCGTACCACCGTGGCACAGGTGGTGATCAATCATCTCAACAGCCTCAAGCTTCCGGTTCGCGGTCAAGCCACCGCCCAGGTTCCCGGGGTGCTGCAGCGTTCCACCTCGGCCTTCATCTCAACCGTAGATCAGGAGGAGGCCTACCAGGTGGGGCGCAAGGCGGTAGAGCTTGCAGCCGCAGGGGAAACCGGGCTGATGGCTACTATCCTTAGACGCTCGCGCACCGCCGGGTACGAAGCATATTACGACAAGGCTCCGCTCGCTGCGGTCGCCAACTCGGCGCGCGGCCTGCCGAGCGCGTGGTTGAGCGATGACGAGCTCGATGTGACCGACGAGTTCGTGCGCTACGCGCGCCCCCTGATCGGCGAGAGCTGGCCGAACCTCGGACTCGTCGACGGCATACAGCGGTTCGCCCGAATCACCCCGGTAGTGGTGCCGACAAAGCTCGGCGAGTATGTTCCGGTTTCACATCGGTAGGCAATAATCAAGTCAGGAGGAACTCCATGAAGACAAAAGCAGTTCGACTCCACGGCGAAAACGACCTTCGTCTCGAGGAGTTTGAGTTACCGAAACCGAAAGACGACGAAATCCTCGCGCATGTGGTGTCGGACAGCATCTGTATGTCCAGCTATAAGGCGACCATTCAGGGAGCTCGCCACAAGCGCGTTCCCGATAGCATAAGCGACAATCCGGTCATTGTCGGTCACGAGTTTTGTGGAGAGATTCTCGAAGTCGGGAAGAAATGGCAGGGTAAGTTCAAACCGGGCCAACGGTTTTCCATACAGCCGGCGGTCAACTACAAGCCGATGCTCGACGGTATGGGAGCCCCGGGCTACTCATACCCGTATCTCGGAGGGGACGCAACCCATGTCATCATTCCGAACGAGTTTATGGAGCTCGGCTGCCTGCTGGAGTACAACGGCGATGCGTACTACCTCGGCTCGCTCGCTGAGCCGATGTCGTGTATTGTCGGGACCTTCCACGCGCAGTACCATACCGAGAAGTATAAATATGAACATCACATGGGGATTGTCGACGACGGCAAGATGGCAATTCTAGCCGGTGTGGGGCCGATGGGCCTTGGTGCAATCGATTACGCGATCCACAACGACGACCGTCAGCCGAGCCTCCTCGTGGTCACCGACATCGATCAGGCACGGCTCGAGCGCGCCGCCTCCATCCTGACGGTAGAGGAGGCACGACGCAACGGGGTTGAGCTGCATTACGTCAATACCGCGGATCTGGAAAACCCGGTTGAGCACCTGCGCGCGTTTACCGGCGACCACGGATACGACGACGTGATGGTTTTTGCGCCGGTTGCGGCATTATTCGAGCAGGGAGACCAAATCCTGGGATTTGACGGATGTCTGAACTTCTTCGCCGGGCCGACCGATCCAACGATGTCGGCGAAGATCAACCTCTATGAGGTGCATTACTCGCAGCACCACGTCGTAGGCACCAGCGGCGGCAACACCGGCGATATGGTGGAGTCGCTCGAGCTCATGGCCCGCAAGAAGATCAACCCGTCGGCGATGATCACGCACGTCGGCGGGCTGAACAGCGTTATCGACACCACGATCAATCTACCGAAGATCCCCGGCGGCAAGAAGCTGATCTACACCAATATTGAGCTCAAGCTGACCGCGATTGACGAGTTCGAGGAGTTGGGCAAATCCGATCCGCTGTTTGCGGGGCTTGCGAAGATCGTCCAGCGGCACAACGGGCTATGGTCCCCCGAGGCCGAGCGCTATCTGCTTGAACACGCCTCCGCGATCTGATCGCCGGGGCGTGTCGCCAGTGGTAGCGGATAGAGCTCAGAATACCGTGACCTGGTATCCGAGATAGGTCTCGAACGCTTCCCGAAGCGGTTCAACGTGATCGCCGGGGGTGATACTCACGTGATGACGGTGGCCGTTCTTCCCGAGCCACTGCAGGAGCTGCTGGAGTCCTGTGATCTCGGCCACTCCGGCACAGCCGAAGAAGCCCGGCGGTATCGGGTCGGCGGTGATGCGACCGCGGCCGAGGTAGAAGCGGAGCTTGCCGGCGTCGGTGAGCATGCTCGAGTAGGTGAACTCCATCTCGCGGATGCGGCCTTGATTGCACCCGAACCCGTGCCCGCTGCCCAAAGTGTTCGCCAAAATGGCGTGATCGGATATAGTTCCTGTGTCGTCCATCAAACTTGCCGGCACGTTGCCGCAGTGGAACAGGATACACTTCTCCCGCTCGGCGCCATAGTTGTTGTTCCAGTCGAGGATTGCGGTTGCCTCACCCGAAGCAGCGCCAAGAGCGTGCATCACGATTGCATTGGCGACGTCCACTTCGCAGGAAACCGGCAGCCCGAGGTCGGCGAGCCGACCGGTAACAAGGCACGGTGAGATCCTGTAGCGCTTCTGGAGCTCGGTCCAGCACCGCAGCGCCATCGCACCGGCGTTGGTCGCGGTGCGCAACTCCTCGAGCACAAGCTTCAGGCGGACGAGATTGTCAAGCGCCGCCTCCGGTGCCGAGCTCCAGTCGGCAACTGCCGCGAGCTCGGCGCGACCGGCGGCAAACTCCTCAGCGGCCGGATCCAGCTCATCCATGCGCGCGAATACATCCGACAGGTCGGTGGTTTCCACCGTGATGCCGTGGTTCTGCAGCGCAATCTCGTCGGCTCTGACGGTCTTGAACGGCGTTGTACGCGCGCCCACGGCCGCCACTACAAGCCGGCGAAGCGACCGTACCACGCGGCAGACACGGTCGAACTCCGCGAGGTTTTGCTCGAACTCCGGGCTTTGTGGATGAACGGTATGTGGGATGAGGGTCGTGAACTTCACTCGTGCCTGAACGAGCACATCCATGATCGACAGCTTGCCGCAAAAGGCGTCCCGGCGCTCCTGCGGCCCCAGATGCTCCAGCTCGTCAGGGTAGGCCTGAATCAGAATCGGTATATCGACATCACGCAGCGCTTCCAGTGCGCCGTTCTCATCTCCGAAGTTCGGAAGCGATAGAATTACACCGTCGATCTCGTGCCGGTGCCGGCGAAAGAACTCGGCAAATGTCCTGCCTTCAGCCGGAGTCTCCACAGCTCCGACTCCGGTTGTTCTCGGGTCCATCATCAGCACCGCGTGGCCATTCTGCTCGAGCACCGAGCGCAGCTCGGCGCGGGCGGTCTCCATATGGTGGGAAGGGAAAAAACCGCGGTTGCCGAACAGCACCGCGAAACGAGACTTGACTGCGGTCATGCATCGCCTCCTGTACAGACTTGAGTTGGAGTTACACGATTAGCAACGCACCGAGTTGCGGTGCGGATCGTTTCGGCGTCAGTGGAGCATCTCCTGGCCTCCGGTGACCGGCAGCGCCTGGCCGGTTTCATACTCCTGCTCCACGAGGTAGTAGACAGCCCGGGCTACATCAGGGCCGGTACACCCGCGTTGCATCGGGACGCGGCTCTCGTAATGGCGCTTGACATCGGCTATGGTCTTGGCACCCGGAACTTTCCCCGCGTCGAGATACTGCACGAAGAGCCCGTTCTCCGGATCAGACCACAGCGGGCCGTCAAAGAAGTTGCCCGGACAGATGGCGTTGACCTTGATGCCGTGCTCTACGAGCTCGAGCGCGAAGCTCTGCACCAATCCGATTGCACCGAATTTGCTTCCGGCGTACGCGCCGTTGCGGTTGGAGCCTCGCAGGCCGGATTTAGAGTTGATCTGGATAATATCGGTCGCGAAATGCGCCGGCAGCCTGGCACCCTCCGCCGGCCGCTGTTGCGCTATCACATCCCGGAGTGCCCGGTAGGCGCTGTTCTGCGCTTCCAAGGCACGCGCGGTGTGCTTGGTGCAGAGAAAGAACGCCTGGTAATTCACAGCGGTAACGAGCCGAAAGTCTGCAGCCGCAAGATCAAGAACGCTGCCTGCCCGAAGCACGCCCGCATTGCTGATCAAGAGATCAAGCCCTCCGAAGGCATCGACAACCGACTCGATCATCCGAGCTACCGATTGCTCGTCGGAGACGTCGCAGCCCACCGCGACTGCTCGCCCTGCGTGCGGAAGCTGCTCAAGCTGAAGCGCCGCTTGTTCCGCCGCCTCAAGGTTACGGTCGGCGAGCACTACCGATGCGCCTCCGATCGCAAGCTCGCGCGCGATCTCGAGCCCAAAACCCTGTGCCCCGCCAGTCACGACGGCAACGCGTGCGCCCATCAGCTCGGCGCGTGAAGCGGCAACACCGCTGAACGGTACCGGGGTCGGCGCCCCATCGTCTCCACCGGCTGTGCCTCGGGTAAAATGCTGAGATTGCCCGGCGAGCTCGGTGCGTTCCAACAGGAACCGCCCCTCGTCGGTGCCATCCGTCACGATCACCGAGTTCGGCGGGGTCCGGTGCTCCGACTGGTAAGCCAGCCAGAGCTCGGCTGCGGTACGGCGGTACCCGGCATCAACTGCTTGCTCCGGAGCAGGTAGAGCGAGCTCAGGCCGCGCCGCAGTGGCGCGGGCCTCAGCGTCGGCACCGAAATCATCTGACGGCCGTACGATGGCCGCCCGCCGGCCGTCATAGCTAAAACCGCGAAGCATGAGCGCCAATTGGCGCCTGAGAGCGTTCTGCTCGGTGGCGTCGGTGTTCAAACCGGGGTATCCTCACTTTCCGTAACGTAGTGGTGTAAGGTGGTTTCGTCGAACCGAAAGCTCTCCGGGCGGTGGAGATCGAGCGACCGGCCGATAGCGGCGTAAGCGTCGATGCGTCGTCGCACGGGGTGCCTGCGGGCCGGCGAGTCGGGGTGAAAGAGCCCGTAGCGCAGTTCACGGCTTGCGAGCTCCTCGTGCGCGATCAGTGCCCAGGTTGCGTCAACCAGATGGCGGAACTCAGGCTCAAGCACCTCCGGGCAAGTGAACACCTGCCGCGAGCTGTTGATATCCACTCCGGAGATCTCCATCATCTCGTAGCGGCGGCAGAGCTCCTGCACACGCAGCAGCTGTCGTTTGGAGTTGCGCGGCGGCATATAGGTTACGGCATGGAACCCCGCCTCGCGCAGGAACGGAAAAAGCTCCTCTATATAGTTGTCTTCGAACCTCGCCGCTTTCTTGTCGCCGGTAGGCGACTCGGTGATGTCGCCGAGATACGGGTACGCCATAATTGCGCCGAGCTCATGCGCGCACCGAATTACGCGCTCGAGCGGAATACACTCCTCGGCCTCAGGCTCACGATAGAAACGCGGAACCAGTTCGGCCTTCATCACGCCGAGCACGTCGTAGAGGTAGTGCGGGTTGTCAGGGTCGGAAAGCTGCTCAGCCTGTTTCGCCGATACCGGCAGCTCCAGACGGTCCTGCAGCGCTCGGATCAAAGCGGGGCCGCGTCCAAAGGTCTCGACCATCCTCTTTGCCAGCGCGAAGAGGATGTGGCGCTCGGTTACCGTTCCGCCGCGAGCCGCCTCCGACAGTGGCTCCACATCGCCTGCGTAGGATAGCGGCTCGAGCCCGATCCGGGCGATCTCCTGATTGAGGCGGGTTACCTGCTCGGCGTTGCGCCGTCGGCGTGCTTCGCGAACCGGCTGCAAGACCGTTTCGGCTGCCGAGCGGGACTGCCGCGGAACCCCGTGAACCACCACGTACGATGCGCCTGTCGCGTCCGGGCTGTTTAGTCGCCGGTCTGCAAAGGGGGTATCGGCCCAGCTGACGCGTAGCTCGAACCCGGAAGTGGCGCCCAGACCTATGATGCGAGCGGCACGATGCAGCTCATCCGCCGCGCTGATCGAATCATGGTCCACGCTCCCCACCGCTGGGAGGCCCGACATACGCGCGGCCGCCGCCACTTCGGTCGGTGAGTACGGGCTGAACGAATAGATTGTGTGAACATGATTGTTGACTTCTTCGCCGAGAGGCGGGTTGGTCAAGCTCGCCGAGTCAGTATCATGCAGTCCGCGGAGCGCAGCGATGCGGGCGTCCGCATCCGGTTGATTGAGTGTGTTGAGTACAGTTGTCATTGTCTGTGTCCTTAGCTGCACAGTCTACAGTGGAATGCGGCTGTTGCCAAGGAACTGCCCCGCACCGTGTTGGTGCTTCTGGCCGACCGTGCGCTTTCGTGGTACCATCCGCGGTATGGATTATGCAATCGCGATTCTCGATGTCGGCAAGACCAACAAGAAACTGGTGATCTTTGATGAACGGCTCCGGTTGCTGGACTCCACGTATCGGACCTTTCCGCCGCTACAGCGCAACGGTGTACCGGTGGAGGATCTGGACGGGCTGTTGAGCTGGTTTTTCGAGCAGCTGAAGGCGTTTGCGCAGAAGTATCCGATTCGAGCCATAGCGTGCTCAACCCACGGGGCCGCCTTCGTAGGCGTGGACGCGCAGGGCAGACAGACTCTGCCGCTGGTCGACTATACCCACGAACCGGGCGATGATTTTCACCGGCGGTTCTATGAGCGGGTTGGGGACAAGCACGAGCTGCAGCGTACGACTGCGACATTGGAGCTCAAAGCGCTGATCAACCCGGCGAAGGGGCTGTTTTTCGCGCAGTCGCAGTTTCCCGAAGAGTTCGCGCGCACGCGTTGGTTTCTGCCCTTTCCGGCGTTCTTCAGCATGCAACTGACCGGGGAGGCGGCTGCCGAATGGACCTACGTCGGCAACCACACCTATCTCTGGGATTTCCATGAGAATCGCTGGTCGCAGGTTGCAGAACGGCTGGGCATCGTCGAGCAGTTGCCGCAGCGCATCGAGCGTCCCTGGCAGCGACTGGGAGCGCTCAAACCGGAGCTGGCCTCGGAGTTGGGCCTCCCGCAGGACACCGTCGTGCCGTTCGGCATCCATGACTCGAACGCTTCCCTGTTACCGTACTTGCTGAATGAACAGGAGCCGTTTCTACTCAACTCTACCGGTACCTGGTGCGTGGTGATGCGTCCCGCCGAGCAGGTGCAGTTCGCCGAGAACGAGATCGGCAAATCGGTGTTCTATAATCTTTCCGCGTTCGGTCGCCCGGTGAAGACCGCCATTCTGATGGCCGGCCTGGAGTTTGAGACTTACACCGGAATTCTGCGGTCGCAGCACGGGGCTGATCGCTTTCCCGAGTTCGATCCGGAGGTGTATCGGCGGGTGATCGAGCGGCGCTCGGAGTTCATTCTGCCGAGCATCGTCGTGGGGTCGGGACAGTTTCCTGATGCTCGGCCACGGGTGATCGCTGACGGCGAGACCTTCCCGTTCGAAGATATCCGTTCCGGAAAGCGCGTCCCTCCGTTCTTCTCCGATTTCGCCACCGCGTACGCGGCGCTGAATCTCAGCATTGCCGTCCAAAGCAAGGTGGCATTCGAGCGCGTAGAGGTGGATAGCGTCAAGAACGTGTATACCGAAGGCGGCTTCCGGAACAACCGCGATTACAATGCCATAATGGCGGGACTGTTTCCTCAGCACACCTTTTCACTTACCGGGATTGCCGAGGCCTCGGCGTTCGGAGCCGCCATGATCGCCAAGACGGCGCACGACGGCACCGAGCCGGAAGCGCTCCGCCCGCTGCTGGAAATTGACAAGGAGTCGGTTCAGGGAGTGACGCTGGACGGGCTCGAGGAGTACGTTGACGCGTTTATGGATCATGTGACCGAGCAAACCTGATTTCCGCTACACTGCGGATATCCTCGCGTGTTCGGCGAGGATGCGACCGAGAGGAGGCGTGCATGCTGAAGGGTGTACCTGCTATCTTGAGCCCGGAGCTCTTGAAAGTTCTGATGGAGATGGGACACGGCGACGAGATCTGTATCGGCGACGGGAACTTTCCCGCTGCCGCCTGGGCTCAACGTCTGATAAGGCTGGACGGGCACGGGATCCCCGAGATCCTTGATGCGGTTCTCAAGTTCTTTCCGCTCGATACATTCGTGAAGCATCCAGTGGCGGTCATGCAGACCGGTGACGGGCACCGACCGCCGGTGTGGGACCTCTACGAGACCACGATCAAAAAGCACGAAGCGCAACCGTTTGCGGAGGGGTTTGAACCGGTTGAGCGCTTCGCTTTCTATGAACGCGCCAAGCAGTGCTACGCGATCGTTGCCACCGGCGAGACGGCGCTGTACGCCAACATCATTTTGAAGAAGGGAGTAGTCGTTGAGTCCTGATCGTGGCAGCACTTCCGAGATGGATGAGTTCTGGAGCGAGCTTGAGCGCGAGCTCGGCGAAAGCATCGAAGCGTTCGGTCTCGCCGAGCATCTCTCCGGTTGGGACCTGCCGGAAGCCGGCCGCTGGTTCATTGCCTTCGTGACACGCTCGGGCGTGTATTTCCGGCGACCGGCAAGAAGCACCTGGGTGGGTGCTATGCTTAACCGCTCTTCTCCGGCGGACAAAGAAGTGGCGTATCATATCTCCGGTGAACAGCTCGAAACGGTTGAAGATCTGGCCCTGCAGAGCTCGCAGTTCTCGCGACTGCGTCGTTGGTTCAAAGCTGACCCCGGAATACAGTTGCGCTACCGTGACGAGCACGGAGCGGCGCAGGACCTGGTGGTGCGGTTTGAGACCAACCGCGCCGCGCTGTTGGAAGCTCTGTGGCGTCTCTCTTCAGGCGCGCTTTGATGCGCGCGCTTTGGTCAGCCCGTTGGTCGATGGGCCCGTTGCTTGATAAGCCCGGGCGCAGCCCCCAGGCCAATCCGCGGGCGACGGACAAAAAAACACCCGGCAGGTGTTCCACCGGGTGTTTCCGCAACTATCGTGTCGCTGAGATCAGCGACGGAAGAGCAGGCTTAGAAGTCGTCGTTCATCTCCTCTTCCATCATCGGATCCTCTTCTAACATCTCCTCATCAACCGGTTCGCAGGCGGCGAAGACGAGTGCCAGCGCAGACACGATAAAACCCAATACAAGCAGCTTTTTCATCTCTCTTCCCTCCTCAGAAGTCTTAGCTTGCCGTTCGGTCGTCCACCGTACCGTCAAGCTTCATCCTAAGGATACACGGTTCGGATTCACACTCTGTCAGCTTTATGCCAAGGTTCTGTAAAGATTTACGGCTCCGGTGGACTGCGTTCCGCCCTGTCGCCTACTCCGGCCGGTTCTGCAGTATCGCCTCTATACTGTCGATTACCTCATCCGTCAACAGCGGTATGGTTTCAACCGCGTGCATGTTGTCGCGCACTTGCTCGACCCGTGAGGCGCCGGTGATCACGGTGCTGACGTTTGGGTTCTTAACGCACCATGCAAGCGCCAGACTTGGCATATTGGTTCCGATCTCGGCCGCCAGCTTTGCGAGTTGCCGCACCTTTTCGAGACGGTCAGCGGTATCCGGTTTTTCGAGCAACAGCTCGCGTAGCCAGCGGTACTCCGGCAGGCTGAGGCGCGAATCCGAGGGAACACCATCGTTGTATTTGCCGGTGAGGAGACCGGATGCAAGCGGCGACCAGATTGTGGTACCGAGCCCGATGTCACGGTAGAGCCGGGCGTACTCAGACTCAACGCGCTCACGCCAGAACATGTTGTACTGCGGCTGCTCCATACTCGGCGGCACCAGTCCGTTGCGCCGCGCAACCCCGTGCGCAGCCTCTATCGCATCGGCCGGCCATTCCGAGGTACCCCAGTAGAACACCTTGCCGCGTTGAATGAGCTCGTTCATGGCGAACACCGTCTCTTCGATCGGTGTCTCCGGGTCGGGACGGTGGCAGAAGTAAAGATCCAGATACTCGAGCCCCATGCGCTCGAGCGCCTGGTCGCAGGCCTCCACCACGTGCTTGCGCGATAGCCCCCGCTGCGTGGGCCCCGGGCCCGACACCGAGCCGAAAAAGACCTTGCTCGAGACGATATACGAGTCGCGCCGCCAACCGGTGCGCCGAAGTACCTTGCCCATCACCGTTTCCGAAACGCCGTTCTCGTACATCTCGGCATTGTCGAAAAAGTTTACCCCCGCGTCGTAGGCCGCGGTCATGCAGTCGTAGGCCTTCTGCTCGTCCACCTGCTTTCCGAAGGTTACCCAAGACCCAAACGACAGCACACTTACCTGCAGCCCTGAGGTGCCGAGTCTTCTGTACTCCATAACCAGTCCTCCTTGAAACTGGGCGCTCTCACCATGAGACGCCGTACAACCGATTTGGGTAATATACCGATGAGAGGCATGAACCGAAAAGGGCGGTCGCAGAGAAAGCCCGCTGCCGAAAAAAAGGCGACCGATATGACCGCGCGCGGCGCTTGTCGGCGGCTGTACAGGAGTGCTACGCTCGACGGTAACGCTACTACTACATACACGGAGGTTGCGGTGCCGGTAAAGCCCGATCGCGTTCTGAAGCTGCTCGAAGCGATGGTCAACATCTACAGTCCTACCGGAAAGGAGCTGGAGATCACGCAGTTCGTCGACCAGTACCTGCGCACCGCGGGCTTCAAGCCTGAGGTGCTCGAGGTGGAGAAGGACCGCGAGAACGTGGTGGTGATGCCGGACCGGGAGGAGCCGACGGTCTGCTTCACCGGACACCTCGACACCGTGGCTGCCTCCGACTTCGAGAACTACGAGCTCTACGCCGAAGGCGAGGAGCTTTTCGGGCTCGGGACGAGCGATATGAAGAGCGGATGCGCCGCGATGATCGAGGCGTTCCACGCGTACCTGGAGGATACCGGCTCGCTTCCGGAGGCCTGCCTGGCGCTCGTAGTCGGGGAGGAAGAAACCGGCGATGGGAGCGAAGCGCTGCTCGAGGAGTACGGCTTCTCCTGGGCGATCGTCGGGGAGCCGACCGGGTTGGTGCCGTGCTTCGAGCACTACGGGTATATAGAGGCGCGGCTCACAACGCGCGGCAAGCGGATGCACGCCTCGCAGGCTAACGAGACCGTGAACGCGGTACATGCGATGCTCAGCGCCCTCCTCAAGCTCACCGATCATCTGCAAACAGAGAAGAGCGACGTGATCTTCAACATCCGCGATGTTCTCAGCGCACGTTCGGGGTTCGTTGTCCCGGACTACTGCGAGGCGTGGCTCGATCTGCACCTGCCGCCGCAGTACCCGGCCGGTACTATGATCTACGAGGTGGAGGAGTTCGTCCGCGCCCTGTATCCCGACGAGGACATCGAGGAGCTATTGAGCTTTGAGACGATCCGCTCCGGCTATGCGCTACCGGAGAAGGGGCCGTTCCCGGAGCTGCTGCGCTCCGTATATGAGGCCGGCGGAAAGCCGTGGCAGACATCGCGCTTCCCCAGCGACTCGGATGCAATCATCTTCTGGGATCAGGGCGTTCGGCCGGTCATCCTTGGACCGGGGACGCTCGAGAAGGCCCATCGCGACGACGAATCGGTGGAGCGATCCCAGGTCGTTGAGGCGGCGCAAATCTACTACGATCTGCTGCGCGCGCTGTGAGCGCCCGGGAGCGCGCCGGCCGAATCTCAGTTTCCCAGGGCGGCAGCGATGCGCTCCATCGCGTCGAGCGAGCGAGCGACATCGTGTTCGGTATGAGCCGTACTGAGTGCGCCGTAGCCGTGGACGATAAAGAATCCTTCGTTGAGCATAGCCAGCTTTAGAATAACGTCGCGAAGCTCGACATCACTGCGTGCGGGGTCGTAGACCTGTTCGGCATCGCGGGCGCGGTCGCTGCCTTCGGTCAGTATGTGTACCGCTACGATCGAGCTATGCGAGGAGACGGCACCACCGTCGCCGGCAGCGCGTGCCGGTATGTTGTAGGCGCCAAGCCGCTGCTCGATGCCCTCCCGCGCCATGCGTCCGAGCGCTCCGAGGTAGGGGTAGATCTCATCTGCCCGTTCGACGAGATGCCGCAGAAACGCGGCCCCGGCGATCATTGCCTGCGGGTGTGCGGAGAAGGTGCCGCCGTCGAACTTAACCGCTGTGCCGTGCGGGACACCGGGGGCGGCGAGCGCCATGATATCGGCTCGTCCGGCTACCGCCGCGACCGGCATCCCGCCGCCGACCGCCTTGCCGAGCACAAACAGGTCTGGCTCTACGGCATACAGCTCAGCAACCGCACCCGGGTGAAACCGAAACGCGGTGATGACCTCATCGAGGATGAGCACGGCACCATGCTTCTCGGTGAGCTCACGGGCGCGTGTAAGATACTCGGGATCGGCAAAGATTGCACCGCCGCTTCCGAGCATCGGCTCGACGATGAAACACGCGGCATCGGCGCCGTACTGCGAAAACACCCTCTCAAGATCATCGAGGTCGTTGAAGCGCGTTACGATCACTTCGGAATCAGCGCAGTCGGGAAGACCAGCGGACTCCAGTTGCCCGAGCCCGCCACGGTAGCTGTGTACGCCCTTGAGGGCAAAGGGGTGGGCGCCGTGCCAGCCGCCGGCGATCTTGATCACCAGCTTGCGTCCGGTAAAAGCACGCGCAAGCAGCATTGCGTTCATGGTGGCGAGGGCACCGCTGGTGGTGAAGCGAATCTGCTGCGCATGGATGCGGTCGAGAATGAGCTCTGCGAGCTCGGCCTGGTGCCGGCCGGGAAAGCCGGTGGCAAGGCCGCGTCCCGCCTCCAGCTCTTGTCGCAGAGCGCGGATTACCGGCTCTGGGTTGTGGCCGAGGATATTGGCAAGGTGGCCCTGCCAGAAGTCGGTGTAGGTGTGACCGTCGAGGTCTGTGATCTGCGCTCCGGTTGCTCCAACTTCGTAGAACGGAAACGGAGAGAACAGCCTGAGATTGTGGCTGCCGCCGCCCGGCAGCACTTGTGCCGCGTGCCGGAAGTGGTCGTGTGAGCGCGGGTGCGTCTTAGTGTACTGGTCAACAAGCCGGTTGAGATAGTCGCGTCTGTCCATATCGCCGGCATTATGCCCGCAACCGCTCATCGTGTCGATTGCCCGGGCCTTGCGATTGAGGCATCCGCCTGTTCAAGCACCTACCGGTAGATAGTTATGGAGCCGATCTGCTATAGTCCCGGCTATGACTGCATACACACCAATGAGCGTCGAGGAGTTCCGCCGTGCGGCGCATGAGCTCGTCGACTGGATGGCAGATTTCCTGGGAAGCATTGAGCAATACCCGGTGCGGGCGCAGGTGGAGCCGGGGGAGATCATCGCACAGCTCCCGGATGCGCCGCCCCAGGACTCCCAACCGCTCGAGCGGATTATGGAGGACTTCAAGCAGATCGTGCTGCCCGGTATGACCCATTGGCAGCACCCCTCGTTCTTTGCTTATTTCCCGGCGAACTCAAGCTATCCTTCGGTTTTGGCCGAGATGCTTACAGCGACGCTCAGCGCCCAGTGCATGATCTGGCAGACCTCGCCCGCGGCAACCGAGATGGAGCAGCAGGTGATGGGCTGGCTTCGCGATATGATCGGCCTGCCTGCCGAGTTTCAGGGAGTGATCCAGGACACTGCCTCTACCGCTACCCTGGTGGCGCTCCTGACCGCGCGCGAACAGGCCTCCGGCTACAGGATCAATGAGCGTGGTTTCGTGGATGCCGAGAAGCTCACAGTCTATGCCTCGGCGCAGACGCATTCTTCAATAGAGAAGGGAGTCAAGATCGCGGGGTACGGGCGTGAGGCGCTCAGGCAGGTGGAGGTAGACGATGAGTATGCGCTGCGTCCCGAAGCGCTGCGCCGGGCGATTGAAGCCGACCGCGCCGCCGGGTGTATTCCAGCTTGCGTGATTGCCACCATCGGAACAACCGGGTCAACGGCTGTTGATCCCCTCGCCGAGATCGCAGCGATATGCCGCGAACAGGGTGTGTGGCTGCACGTCGATGCGGCGCTCGCCGGCACGGCGATGGTCATTCCCGAGCTGCGTAAGCTGCAGGAAGGGGTTGAGCTGGTTGACTCCTATACCTTCAACCCGCACAAGTGGATGTTTACCAATTTCGACTGCTCGGCATACTTTGTGCGCGACCCGCAGGCGTTGATCAGAACCTTCGAGATCCACCCCGAGTATCTCAAAACCAAGGAAGGAACCGCGGTGAACAACTACCGCGATTGGGGAATTCAGCTCGGGCGGCGCTTCCGGGCTTTGAAACTGTGGTTCGTGATCCGGACCTACGGTGTGTCGGGTATTCAGCGTGTGATCCGCGAGCACCTCGATCTGGCGCAGTGGGTACGGAAGCAGGTGGAGGCAGCGCCGGACTTTGAGCTCCTCGCGCCGGTGCCGTTGAACACCGTTTGTCTGCGCTACCTGCCCGATCGCACCGCCT
>PUPD01000090.1 GCA_003552985.1 Spirochaetaceae bacterium | reverse complement strand
GCCACTGGCGCGACTCCTCCTCCGCCAGGCGCTTCCGCAGCGCTTCTTCCAGAACGCGTGAGAGTGAAATGTCATGGCGACGAGCCGCTTCCAAGAGATCTCGATCAATGGTCACGTTCGTGCGTGATTTCATGTGTATAGTATTACACACTTGGCGTGTGTAGGCAACAACGGAAAAACCTTCTTCCGGCGCAGCTCTCCGCCCCGGGTACCGGGGAGGCGCGCCCGATGGCAGCCCTTAGCGGTAACCAGAGCTGCCGTCGAAGCGCACCGCGGCGAGGTCTCCCGCGCTACCGCCGGAGATAACACCAACACGGTGCGGGGCAGTTCCACTAGGTCTCACTCATCAGCCTGAAAAGCTCATACCGCGAGCCGACGCCGCATTTGCGAAAGATATTCACAACGTGCGTGTCGACGGTACGAACCGAGATGCAGAGCTTATCCGCGATCCGGGCGTTGGTCTTTCCGTCGAAGATTTGCTCGACGATCTCGGCCTCGCGTCTTGTGAGCTGATACTTGTCCACAAACTGCTCGGTCGGCTTGAGCTGTGAGCGGACCGCCGCATCCTCCTGGAAGCTTCGCACCACGGCCACAAAGAGCCGGCCGGTTGCAATCAGGTAGCCGACGACGAACACGAGCTCGGTGCGACCGATCGGTAACCGGGGAAACAGCACCGTGATCGTAAGCCAGTTGGCGAAATGTACGAGCGCGATGATTCCCGCCGCAGCGCCGAAGGCCCGATAGAATATCTGCCAGGGAGCCTCCTGAGCGCGCCGTGAGCGGTGCACCGAGGTAAGCGCAACCAGGACCGTGAAAACCGAGATCGTGCTGTGGAGAATGAGCTCGGAGACCACCTCGAACGCCCAGGTCCGCTCTACGAGCTCGGGAGAGACGAGATTGAGGGCCCATAGCGCAACTGCGCCCGCGGCGACCACACTCATCACCGCCCGGCGCCGACGCACCTTAGGCCGATGAAGAAAGCGAGTCAGATAGCGGATCTCGGCGTAGAGCGTGAACGCCAGCACCGCGAGCGTAACGACGCCCTGAGGGAACTCGCCGGGGCCGGTCCCTATCGCGGCCCGCAGGGCCCCGACCAGTGATAAGCCCGCCAGCAGAAAGAACGCCACCAGGAGTAGCAGCACATGCCCCGATCCTTCGGACGGGACGACACGCCGCAGGATGATAATCGCGACGATCAGTGCGAATCCGGAGAACAGTGCGAGCACATTGAGTATCAGCCAGAGATCGGGTAGCACGAGTGGTTACTCCTTGGTTCGGCGACAGTATACAACTCCCCGGAAGTGCTGTGAACATATGCTGGCGCTCGTGCGGGCAGATGTGTATGATAGAGGATAATGAGCGGACCGATAAGTCGCAGGAGTTTCCTCAAGCATTCAGCTCTCGGTATCGGGACCGGGCTCGCGGCGGCCGGCGGGTTCCCGCAGCTTCTCCGGGCACTTGACCTCGGGCAGGGCCGGCGCAATGCGGACGGCGGCAGCGGGGCGAGCGGGCTGCCGAAACGGGTGCTCGGCAGAACCGGAGAAGAGGTGGGCGTGCTGGGTCTCGGCGGTGCGATAGCGGTAGCCGAGGATCGGGAGCGCGCGGCTGCGATCGTCGAGCGCGCACTCGATCTGGGAGTCAATTACATCGACACCGCTGCGCAGTACGGGCCGAGCGAGGCAAACATCGGTGCGGTGCTGAAGAACCGGCGCGCTGAGGCCTTTCTCGCGAGCAAAACCCACGATCGCAGCTACGACGGTACCATGCGGCTGTTTGAGCGCTCGCTCGAGCGACTGCAGACCGATTACCTCGACCTGTATCAGCTACATGCAATCCATACCGAGGCCACCTGGGCAACTGTGAAGGACGCTGGCGGTGCCCTGGCGGCGGTCCGCCGGCTGCGGGAAGAAGGGGCGGTGCGCTACATCGGCATCTCCGGCCATAAGAACAGCCCGTTTCTGGGAAAGCTCCTGGAGGAGGAGCCGTTCGACTGCGTCCTGCTGTCGCTTAACGCCGGTGATCGGCACTACGACTCGATGATCGAAAACGCGCTGCCGGTGGCCGAGCGGCGTGAGCTCGGTGTGATCGCGATGAAAGTAGCCTCCTACGATGGGCGCATCTTCCGCGAGGACGGGGTGCGGTCGATGCGCGAGGCGCTCGGTTATGTGCTCTCGTTCCCGGTGAGTACCGCGATTGTGGGAGTTTCGAGCGTTGCCGAGCTGGAGGAAAACGTCGCGATCGCGACCGAGCACGAACGGCTGAGTGAGGGCGAGCTGGCGAAGCTCGAACAGCGTACCGCCGCGTATCAGCGCGAGGTCAATTTTTTCAAGCACGATTGGTAGGTAACTGATGCAACAGCCTTCGGTGCCGGTGCTTCGATCAAAGATTCGCATTCCCGCTCTACCGGAGGCATGCATCCCGCGCCCCGCTCTCGAGGATAGGGCGCTCGAGCATCCCGAGGCACCTTCCGAGCGCATCGTCTATCTTTCAGCCCCCCCGGGCTACGGAAAGACCACGCTGCTCGGGCGGGTGGCGCAGCGCTTTGCGGGCGTGCGGGTGTGGGTCTCGCTGGACCCGTTGGATAACGACCCGGAGCGGCTGGCCGTGCATCTCACTGCAGCGCTGTCGGCGGCCACCGGAGTGGGCGGCCCGTCGGCCGGCGCCCCCTCCGCCGGCGGTGACTCCACCGCCGCCGATGAGCCCGGAGCTGGCGGTGAGCCCGGAGCCGCCGATTTTGCGCGGGTACTCTATCGGATCGAGCTGATCGAGGATCCCGTCCTGCTCGTGCTCGACGAAGCGCACACGCTGCAGAGCGAGACGGTGTTCGCGCCATTGCGTGAGTTTCTGAGCTACAGGCCCGAGAACTGCCGAGTGGCGATCGCCACCCGCGAAGACCTGCCGCTACCGCTGTCGGCCCACCGGCAAAGCGAGCGGCTGCTGGAGTTGCGCGAGGCTGAGCTGCGGGCGAGCGAGCGTGAGGCGCATGCGCTGCTGACAAGCCTGGGCGTGGAGCTCGACGACGAGACGCTTCGCGGGGTGATGCGCAAGACCGCCGGGTGGTGGAGCTGCCTGAAGCTGTTCGCGATTTCCTGGAAGCAGCGTCCGGGGGATGAGCGGCTGCGCTTCTTCGAGCGCTTCCGTGGGACGAACCGGTTCGTCGCGGAGTTCCTGCTCGAGAGCCTGGTGTCGGCGCTCCCGGCTGAGCTGAGCGAGATCGCCTGTGTGACGGCGATACCGGATTTCTTCAACGAGCGACTCTACCGGCATCTGACCGGCCGGGACGACAACCGACGGTTCGTCGAGCGCTTGCAGCGAATGAATGTTATCGGTCTGCGGCCCGAGGAAGGCACGGCGCGCTATCGGTTTCATCCGCTGCTCCGTGATTACCTCAGGCATCAGCTGCCCCGCACGCGACGGGCTGAGCTGCATCGGCTCGCCGCGGAATGGTTCACCGAGAACGGGCTCGCCGACCGCGCCGCCCGGCACACCCATTTGGCCGCCCGGCTCGACCGCGAGACCGCACAGGGGCCGCTGCCCGGCGACACGCCGAGCGATCCGCCGCCTCCCACACCGAGCGACACACCGAGCGACACACCGAGCGACACGCAGGCCGGCGGCGCCTCCAAGCCCGCCGCGGGGCCCGCCTCCAAAGCTACATCCGAAGCGGCCTTCGCGGGTACAGCTCTCGGCAATCCCCCGGCCGGCGGCGCCGGGGAAAGTTTGCCACCGGGCCGCCCCGCCTCGGCCGCCGGCGGCGCTGGTGCGGCAACCGGGCCGCATCGAGGACTCGTGTTCAGCCGGCGTGAGCGCGAGTTGCTTGCGGCGCTCGCCGAGGGGTTGAGCAACGACGAAATCGCCGCGCGCCTGTTCATCAGCACCGGGACGGTGAAGTGGCATCTGAACAACATCTACTCCAAGCTCGGAGCACGAAGCCGCACCGATGCCGTTCGCCGGGCGCGAGAGGCGGGACTGCTCGGTGCCTAAGGTCGGGAGTGGCTGCCGGCGAGGAGCGGCTGCCGGCGGCGGCCGGCAGGCCCTGCGACGCGGCTCCGTGGCGTGACTTTCCGGGGCGCGCCGCGCGACGGTGCTGCTCGCGCCGTGACCTGCGGCGAAGCACCCTGAACCAAGCCGACCACCAGACGCGGAAGTCAGCCTAAAACCTGGCCCAAAACCTGTCTTAAAACCTAACTTTCGATAGGCTATCAGCCGCACCTCGCCGGGCTATCTTCAGGAGCATATGGCGGAGGGTAGCAGAGTGCAGGATGATGCAACGGCCGAAGACGGCCAAGCTGCAGCGGAACTGCAGCCTGAAGAGGGAGCGGAGCTCGACCGCCCCGACGACACTACTGTGACAAGCGGATGGTATGCGCTCGAGATCTCCGGGGTCCTCACCGATCTCTGGGACGAGCGCCTGGAAGGATGGCGGCTCGAAAAGCTGCCCGGCGAGAATACCCGCGTGACCGGGTATGTGCGCGATCAGAGCGAGCTCTACGGGGCGATCGCCGCGTTGCGCAATATGGGCCTCACGCTGTTGCGCGTTGAGCTCATCAACAATCCTGACGAAGAAGGAGCAAAGGTATGAACACACCGTATTCCACTCCACGACTGTTGAAGGGGGCTGTGTTGGGGGCAGTGATTGTCTTCCTGGCGTCATGTGCTTCCTTTGAGGGAAATATCCCGGTAGAGCTGGATTATCCCGAGGCGATCTACATCTCACCGCGCAATCAGGACGGCATACAGGACGAGGTCGTCCTGCCGCTCGACATTCCCGAGCTGAGTGGGCTCAGGCTCGCCGGGTATGAGGTGCAGATCGTGACCGAAGCCGACGGAACCGAGGTCTACTCGTACGGGGACCAGGAGTTCCACCAGCCCGGTTTCTTCGGCCGTTTCGGTCGTCCGCCCACCGTCAGTCCGCCGGACGCCGTTCGCTGGGACGGGACCGATTACGACGGTAACTGGGTAGAGGACGGTCGCTACCTGCTTCGTGTTTCAGCCTGGGATTTCCGCGACAATCGCGGACGCTCTCCGGATGTGCGCGTGATCGTCGACAACACGCCGCCGACAGCCGAGGTCAGCGCACCGTACCTGGTGTTCGCACCGACCGGTGACGGCAGCCGCGACACGCTGGAGCTCCGGCACAAGAACGCCTCCACCGAGGACCTCTGGAGCGGCGAGATCACAGACCGCACCGGCGCGGTGGTGACAAGCTTCGCATGGGAAGGTACGCCTGAGACGGTGCATTGGGACGGAACGGCCGACGACGGCTCGCGTGCGCCGGACGGAACCTATCGCTATCGGCTGAGCTCCACCGACCGGGCAGGCAACAGCTTCAACACTTCTCTCGATGACATCGTGCTTGACCGGCGCAGCTTCCCGGTGCGTCTCTCGGTCTCGCCGCTGGCCTTTTCGCCCAACGACGATGGGGTTCAGGACACGGTCACGTTTGTTCTCAGGCCGGCGGCGGTCGATCAGATCACCGAGATCGCGCTTACCGTGCGCGACGCGCGCGGCGCGGCGGCACGCAACTTCGGTGAGGAGGCACTGCGCACCGGACGCGTTGAGTTCGATGGTCGCGACAACGCCGGTCGGCGACTGCCGGAAGGGACATACAGTGGAGAGCTTCGCGTCGTGTATCGCAACGGTTACAGTCCGGTTGTGAGCTCCGAGCAGTTCCGGCTCGATGTCACCCCGCCGCGCGCTACCGTGCGTCCTTCCTGGACCATATTCTCACCCGACGGCGACGGCCGGCGCGACACTGTGAACATCATTCAGAACTCGCGCGAGTTGCTCGAGTGGCAGGGGACCATCACCTCAGCCGACGACGGAGCAGTGGTACGCCAGTTGGTTTGGGATGGAGCCTTGCGGTCCTTCGAATGGGACGGAACCGATGACAGTGGGGATCTCGTCGAGGACGGCACCTATCGATATACCCTTGCGGCGACCGATGATGCCGGCAACAGCGCATCGTTCACGATTCCGCGCATAGTGGTCGACACCCGGCCGACCCCGGTGCAGGTAACCCCGCGGCGCACCGCATTCAACCCGGCCGCTGATGCCGAGTACAACGTGGTGGAGTTCGATCTGCGGACCGAAGTCAGCGACGGGATCAGTCGCTGGGAGTTCGCGGTCCTCGATGTGGACGAGAACGAAGTGATGCGTCATCAGCCTGTAGACCGGCGCGTGGTTCCGGAGACCATCGTCTGGGACGGCTCCTCCCCGGTAGGGATGGCGGACGAAGGCGAATACTTCGGACGGCTGGAGGTGGAGTACGAGAAGGGCAACCTCAGCACCGAGGTAACCGAGTATCCGGTGCGGCTCGATCGCACCCCGCCTGAAATCAGCGTGACGATGAACCCGCTGCCGTTTCAGCCGGTAGCAGATGAGGTACGGACCACCCTGGCCATAGCGGTTTCGGTAACCGACCCGAGCGGCGTGCGCGCATGGTCGGCCGAGATACTCGATCCGATGGGCAATAGCTTCCGCGAGATCCCCTCACGCAGCTTCCGCAACGGGGTCTACCGCTGGGACGGAACCTCCGGGACCGGCGAATGGGTGCAGTCGGCAAGCGACTATACGCTCGTGGTGCACGCCGAAGACATGGTCGGCAACCGAGGCTCCTCGGAGCACCGCATTCCGATCGATATCCTGGTGATGCGCGTGGGCGACAGGCTGCAGATCGTTATCTCGAGCATCTATTTCAAACCCTACACGGCGGACTTCATGGATGTTCCGGCCGAAACCCGGGCCGCGAACCTGGCGACGCTCGATCGCCTCGCCGAGATCCTTGACCGCTATCGCGATCACCGGATCGACCTCGAAGGTCACGCGGTACGGGTGCTGTGGAACCGGCCGACCGAAGTCTGGCAGAACGAGGAAACACAGACCCTCATGCCGCTGTCCACCGCTCGCTCGGCAGCGATCCGCGACGCGCTCGTTGAGCGCGGCATCCCGGCGGCGCGCATGTCCACCGTCGGCAGGGGCGGCTATGATCCCGTGGTTCCGCACAGCGACCGCCAAAACCGCTGGAAGAACCGCCGCGTGGAGTTCTTCCTGTCGGAGTAGTCGAGGTCGCAGTGACGTAGAAGTACAGATAGGGTCGAAGGGTAGCGCCGGGTATCCCGGCCTGCTGCAACGACCTCCCGGAGGCGGGGGCGGCACAACGCCGGCCTTCCGCCGGCCGGGCCTCCGGTCCAGGTCGGGTGGCAATAGCCGGCGCGTCGGGATGCCGGCTCTACCCTATGGCCGGTCTCGCCCGCCGCCGGATAGCCGGGCGCCACCGTATAGCGCCGGGAGCCTGCGGCGCAGGTAAAAACCGAGTTTCAAAAGAAGCGGGCCGCCTTCGGGCGGCCCGCCGCGTATTGCGCGTGCGTTGTCGTCGGGCGGGGGGCGGATGAACCGTTCGCCGTCCGCCCGGCTTCAGAAGCGGTAATTGAAGCCGGTTGAGAGGCGCAGCGAACCGGGGCGGTCCCATCCGAAGACGCCCTCGTCGTCGCCTGCCTCCACCCCGGCGAACGCCTGGGCGCGAAACCCGCCGAAGACGTTCCAGCTCACCCCGCCGGTTATTAGGGCCGAGCGGTCGATCGGTGAAACCACGCTACGCGCGATCACATCGACCGTGCGGCCGGGCGAGTAGACCAGCTCGGGATAGAGTAGGATGCCGTACTCGGGATTGTCCTCGGTGTGATCCTGCCAGTGGATGCTCTGCTTCTCCCAGTCGCCGCCCGGATTGATCAGCGTTTCAAAACGGCCGGTCAGCCTGCGGTCGCGCCCCAGATTGAATGCGTAGTACACGCCGGTGCTGATGATCGAGCGTTCCTCCAGGACCCGCGCCGCCTCGCCCGGCATCTCCTCGTCGAGCCTCAATCGGGCCGCGGCGTAAAAGTCGGCGACCAGCCCGCGCTGCAGTGCGAGCGCGACATTGTGGTCGCCGCCTCTTCCGTCCCAGAGGTAGGACGGCTCGATGCTTACGCCCGCAAGCTGCGTATGGAGGCGCAGGCCCGCGCTGGTGTCGGACACCGGTGGGGTGCCCTCAAAGCCGGCGCGCTCGCCGCCGAGCACGCCACCACCGCCGCTGCCGTTTCCGTTGCCGGCATTGTTGTCGCCCGCGTTGCCGTCGCCGGCCGGCTGTAGCGTCAGGTCCGGCAACGGCGGGAGCGCGATCGTCTCGAGGTAGCTCAGATCCCCGATCGGAAAGTACAGCGCCGTGAGCCAGTCAGTTTCATCGCGCACGTCCTCGATCTCGGTGAAATCGGCCGCCGCGGTTCCGTCGGCGCCGAACAGCAGGTCGGCGGCGTTGAACAGGCTGCCGACGCCCCAGGTGACGCGATCGCGCCCGGCGGTGACGCGCATGGTGTACTCCTCGGTGATCGGGAACCGGAAGCGCAGATTCG
>PUPD01000271.1 GCA_003552985.1 Spirochaetaceae bacterium | reverse complement strand
CTTCCACTCTTGTTTGGCCGGAAGCCAGTCGATACTCCCGCTCGCCCAACATTCGCGCACCTCAATCCTGCCGTGGCCGGTATCTACGCTCTTCTCGCTCTCGGTCTCCCTGTCACGCGTGAGCTCATCGGCGAAGTACAACGCTACCTCTTCCTCGAGCGTTGGGTGATTGCCCTTCAGCTCAAGCACCTCAAGCAGCTCAGGGATTGCGGTGATCTCGTTGGACTTCTCATCCACCCGCCGCTGTGCAAGCGTTAGCCCCGCCTTCGAGGCCCACGCGCTTACCATATGCAGCGCCGAGCGCCCGTTCGCCGCGTCATGCGAACCTCGTGCTGTCTTGTCGTCGATGTTGATAATCTCACCCTCGCGCTGCTCACAGACCGCCTGCACCCACTCACTGAAGCGGTCGGCGAGCGCTTCAGGATCGAGTTTCGCGAACACTCGAGCGAAGGTGTCGTGCGAGGGGATGCCGTGCGGCAGTTCGAGGTACTTCCGCAACCAGCTCTCTTTCGCCTTGCCGAAGGCCTCGATATCGTTCCACTTCTCCGCACCTCACACCGCCGCACAGATAACGATGAACAGTATCTCTATGAGCCTATGTCGCTTGTTGTTTTCGCGAGGGTCCGGCATACTGCCGAAATGATCAATGATGGTCGCAGTTCTCATCAAGCCCCTCCCAGTGGTCGATCTAGGAGGGAGTGTTCCATGCTCTCCCGGCTAGCGTCTAGTGCTCGACAGGCGTTTACTAGTCAGGCGTTTAGTGGCAACTGCGTGAGCCCTGCGTTTTCGCCGCCGGTTTCGTGACAAGGTCACAAGTCCCAATTCTCACATTCGGGAACATTGGGACGCCTACAGAGTGTAACCGTTGTACGCTCAGGTACAAATCTTATCGACACACGGGCGCGGCACACCTACAGGTCGGCTCGCTCCCGACAGAGAGGGGGATTATTTCATGACCAATTCACGAAAGGGAGTGCTCAGAACAGCAATCACTATTGCAGCAGTTCTGGCGCTACTTGGATCCGGGCTCGCATTCACCGGTTGTGATCTCAACGGCTCGTCCGGGAGTACAACAATACCGGACGAAGTTATGGAAACGGTCGGAGGTATCTTTGACCTGATGGGCGGCGCCCTGGATGGCTTCGACGAGAATTTACTGCCCGGCGGTCCACCACCCACCTATACGGTGGAATTCGACGGCCCTGAATACATTGTCACTTACACACTAGAAAGCAATGGTGACGACGTTCTTACGGCCGCTTTGGTGTTCGACGGCTGGGAACCGGAAGCAGGCATCGCGGTGTTTGGCGACCTGACTGCGACAGTCACCGCCGATTTCGACGGCGGAGAAATCAGCAAATGGGCGGTGGAAGGAACTATTTCCGTATCAGGTCATCCTGATGGTATCGAGCAGCTTACGTTCGCCGGGGCGCTTCACTGGGATCCCGCGGGAGCAATCGGCCAGGACGGTCCGGAAGACGAGCCAACCTCGATCACCGGTCACGTGACGATTGATGGAACTCAGTATTCGCTGAAAGCTATATATGAGCAGGCAGATTGGGAGTAACGAGTGAAACCCTCAGTCTCGAATGATTCAATGGAGAGTTCCAGAAAACCTTGCTGCGACACCCAAGCCGTTCGGCTTGGGTGTCGTGGTGGTAAGGCCGTGCGTTGGTCTTAAGGATTTCCGCCGGCGTCGAGACATGCCGGCGAAACTCGTTTGATCGGCAGTGGGCTTATTGGATTTTTGAGAGTTTCAACCACAGATCTTCTGCAATGGCTGAGACGACTCATCCAATTAAGCCGCGAAGTCAGGAACTGACAGACTGTAGCGCCGAAAGGTCGTTCCCCTTAGACTGTTGAACTAAATCACGCAACAAGACTTCCTGTGTCATCTGCACCGGACGCACCCTGCATGGGCAACGGTTGCGCAATAGAAGCGTGCGACGTGAAAGTGTCAAGTGCGATTCTAAACGGACCGGAGCCGATTTGGCGTGGTTAATAGGCTGGGCTCGGGGGGTATGGTCTGTGAGAGAAAAGGGATTCGCTCTGACCGGATCTTGCTCTGGTGGGAGCGGTTCTGGTTTTGACGGCTCACGGCGCCGAGGCCACCGGTGGTAGAGAACACGGTTCGCGGCAGACGTCAAAGGGTTTTTCGTACGGGTTTCCTAACGGCAACAAGTGCTGTTTCCTGCTCAAGTACAAGGCATTTGCGCCGCAGCGGCCGGTGTGGATTATCGTGCCGATCGATCACTCGCCGAAACTGTATTACCACGGCGATTTTGTGTACCGCTTTGATATAGGAACGCGCAAAAAGTCGAGCGCTTACCCACGGTGCTTAAGACCGTTCCGGGCAGCGCTGTATCAACTCTACACTTTTCGCCCTCCGCGACGTCCGAGTGGTGTTTGCGCTCCCGTCCCGCTGGGACAGCGAGCAGGGAACCCTGAACGATCTGGGGGTTTAGAACCGGAAGCCGACGCGCTTCTTGAGGCGGTGCGGATGCCTGCGCCGCGAGATAGTCCCACGATTGCGCGGTATTTCCGCGACTACGAGCGAGAGCTCGTGAGCTATCTCGGTATGATGACGATCACGCGCCTCAATATCCAAGTCATCGCCGGGGTCACCGAGAAGAACTGGGACTTGCCCCGGCCGTAAGAATCGGCCGATGGTTCACACTGCAACCGGCAGACCGCTACGAGCTTCTGGCCGAGTATCTGCCGCATGCCGAACGCTTCGATACTCCGGTAACCGACGCAGGCCCAGTCTGCGGAGACGCATGCGGTCAAGGTCTTCGTGGACCTCGCGGTTGCATCTGCCTCCGAGTATCTCGTGAGCGGCGACCGGCATATCGTCGACCCGGCGCCCGGTTGCCGAGGTTCGCCCGCTGATCCCCAAGAACACGGTCTATGAGCCGGCCGGTGAGTGCGCGGTACGATTATCTGGATTCGAGTGCGGTACTCGCATGGTTACTGGAAGGCGGCACGGTGCTCGAGGGCCTAGAGGGTGAACCGAAGGTGGCATCGCTTCGGCTGCTTTGGGTGGAGGTATCGCGTGCTTTGTGCCGAGCCTTGCAGACGAGCCGGCTGTCGCCGTCGGCTGCTACACGCGCGCGCCATACCTTCGACAGGCTTGCGGCGGGCATCGGCCGAATACGGATGAGTAAGGCGGTATGCCGGCGTGCGGAGGGCCCCTACCCGCTGGTCGTTCGACCTGTCGATGCGCTGCATCTTGCCGCCGCGGAGGTGTGGCTTTTGGAGACTGAACACGCTAATTAACCGCCTGCGATGGCGATCTGGACGCTCGACGAGCGCATAAATCACTGCGCCGCACAACTCGGGTTCCGAACTCCGCTATTGCGTTTGTGACCACCGACGAAAACTACCCCTTCGTCGGCTCCTGCAGCGCCTTAAAGTCAGTACACACCCGACGATACGGAGTAGCATGCGAATGGTGTTGCACAAGCAGAACAAATAGAATATGCGCTATTTGTGCCGTCCACGACGATCCACATACCGGATGATATTCTCAAGCGCATAGACGCTATTGCACATCGCCGGCGCATTAGCCGAAATCGGCTTGTACGCGAGGCCTTGGAAGAGGTAGTGGCGCGCGACGCGGGCGAATGGCCGGATTCCTTCTTCTCCCCGCCGGTTGACCCGCAAGACCGTGAGTTGCTGCAGGAAGCAACACGTGAGCTCGAAACAACGATTACGAGAGCACGCAGAAATCGGGGAGCGTCGTTATTGTGATCTCGGTTCTCGATACGACTGCGTTTTCCGCCGCGATGCGGTACGAAGAAACCCTGATGCGTTACTTGCGTTCTCGCCGGCCAGGCGACGTTGCAACCGTAGAACCGGTCATTGCCGAGGTTGAGTACGGCATTCAACGGCTCCCGGAGGGTTCACGCCGGAGACGCCTGTTAGCAGACGAAAAACAGCGCCTGCTCGAGGCGATACGTGTACTCTCCTGGCGACCGAACGCGTCGGTATTGTTCGGTGAAATGAAGGCGCATCTGGAAAATGCCGGTACGCCGGTTGACGACTTCGAGATCCTCATCGCAGCGATTGCGCACAGTCACGGAGCGGAGATTATCACGGCAAACCTCGCGCATTTCCTGCGCATTCCGGGCATCACCGCGCGCCATTGGGAGCCGTGATACAGCAACGCGCCAAGACCGAAGGGGGCTCGTGTACCTACCCCCCCAGGGCGCGCCGCACGATCACCCTCGGAGGCGTGAGCGGGCGGAAGGGCGCCGCAGGCGGTGCGGCGCCCTGTGCGCCGCACGGAACCCCTGGAGCACGCGACCCCGGGCCTGCGGCCCCGAGCCGGAGGCCCGGGGGCACGCCCAAAAAGTTGATCAGGCCTATGGTGCAGATATTGTCGCATTGAGGACGCGTGACTGCGTCTCAAAATGAGAATTGGGACGGGTGTTTGGACGAATTCGAGTGGTTTGGGCGGCGCTGAAGTGCTATTATGTAACCCGTGGAAGCTCTCATGCTGATAGCGGCCGTTGGTGTGGCGCAGAGCGCCGTGCTTCTGGTCCTGATCATCGCGCGGTATCGCAACAGACGCAATCTGCCGCTGGCCCTCATTTTGTTTACGCTGGCGGCCCGCCTGGGGAGTATACCGTTCTGGAACTTTGAAGACCTCCTTGCCCATCCGTGGACGATGGTCGTGTTCAGCCCAATTCCGTTTCTGGGCGGACCGTTGGTGTGGTGGTTCGCGCGGGAGGCTACCATTCCGGGGCCGGAGGCGAGGCCGCCGTTGTTCCCACTCCATTTTGCCCCCTATTTCATCGAGGCGGGGGCGGTGGGCGCCCTGCTCCTCTCGCTGGGGCCGATAGAGTATCAGGCGCTCGTGGCTCGGATCTTCAGCGCCGACCCGCCCTTTTGGATTGGGGGCCGTAACGTCCTGAAGCTCATAAGCGGGGTAGTCTACACGGTGCTTGCGGCGCGGCTTGTGTTCAATCGCGAGTGGAGCTCGAGCGTATTTATGCAGGACCCGAAGCACCGGGCCTGGGTTAAGGTGGTGGTGCTTGCACCGGTCGGCATTTGGGCGTCATTCAGCATGGTGGCGCTGCGTCCTGAACTGGCCGGCGAGGTTGCCGAGCGGGCTCCGCTCCCGTACATCGTGGTGTCCCTTGCCATGCTGGCAGTGTTCTACGCGGTGTCGTTCCATATCCTGCTGAGCCCGGAGGCCTTGAGTCCGCGACAACTGCACGAGCGGGTGAGGCGTGAGCTATCGATCTCACGCGAGCAGATCGACGAGGTTGCGAAGAAGGTGCGGCGAGAGCTCGAGCGCGGCGCCTACCGGGATTCGGAGCTCTCGCTGACCAGGTTAGCGCAGCAACTTCGGGTTCACCCCAATCAACTCTCGCTGGTGATCAACGACGCGTTCGGTGAGAACGTCCCGTCGCTGCTGAACCGCTACCGGCTGCAGCATTTCGTCGACGAGGTGGAGCGTGGGGCGCTGCAGAACCGGACGATTCTGGATCTGGCGTTCGACGCCGGCTTTCCGTCGAAGAGCACCTTCAACCGCGTCTTCAAGCAGCAGTACGGCGCAGCCCCGTCTTACTACGCCGCGCAGGTGGCGTCCGGCACCGGCGATGCCGACCCGGCTGTGGGGTAGCTGCGGGGAGCCATAAGCTGGGACGCGGGCGGGAGCCCCCGTACGCCGGTGCGGTGCATGCACGGCGCGCGTCAGAACCGGTCGTCCTAGTTGGAGACGACGAGTGTTTCCGGGGCGGTTTCTTCCAGCTGCAGGATTTCGCGCAGTAGCTCGCCGGTCTCGCGGCAGCGGGTAAGACAGCGGTCGAGCTGCGTCATCAGGCGCTCGCGACCGCGTCCGCCAATCTGGCCGAGGTTGGAGAGCGTGTCGTATTTGCCGCCGACCTCCCCGTACAGGATTCCGTTCAGGACCTCGGTAGCTGAATCCAACGCGCTGATGGTGTCTCTGATGATCTCACGCGCGCGGAGGTCAACCCGTTTGATCAGCTCGCTCGCATTCGCCCGGTAGGCCTTGCTGGTATGCGATTCACGCGTGATTCGTTTTAGCCCGAGTCCAAAGTCTCCGGTATCAGCCAGGCGTTCGCGAAAGACGTCGAGCTGTGACTCCAGCGAACTCAACGTTTCAAATGCGCGCGCGTACTCTTCGCGGTTGTCGTCCTTGTAGAACTGACCGTCGATCAGGAGATTTTTCATCGGCGCGTGCATCCATTCGCTGAACTGCGAGCTGACGAATGTCTGGACAACTCCCAGCGAGAGCGCAAACCGGGCCTTGACCGGCTCACCGGGGTCGGCCATGAGCGCACGCCGTACCAAGCTCCGATAGTCCGAAAACACCCCGACGCCGGTGGAAAGAACCTCGCTCGCTTTGTCACGCAGCTGTTCATATTTCACCGCGAACAGGTAATTGTCGTACTGACGCTCGATTCGCCGTGCCCAGAAACGCCGTACCTGCGAGTACCATTCCTCGCCGCCGCTGGTGCGTTTCGGGCTGTAGTTGATGTCACCCCGCATGTAGCGCACCAGATCCGGCAGCGGCACCGCGGCGGTGAAACTGCGAATTGCGTTCAACGCGTCAGCCGCCGTTTTCACCTGGCCGGAAAGCTCCTGCTCCACCTGGGACCCGGGTACCTCAAAGCGCTCCTGATTCAGATACAGGTAAAGCGCCTCGATCAAGCGCGCCGATGGAAAGAACTGCATCCCTACCATTATACCGGCCAACTTGGTAAGCGATTCGCGAATGTAGTCAAAAGGGCAATCAAGCGGCTCACCCTCCGGGGTGGTCTGAAACCCACGCAGCAGCTCATCGAACGGGAAGCCCGCGAGGTCATACAGGCTTTGCAGCGCCTGCGCGTTGTTGTACATGCGCCTACGTCCGTCGGCAGGCATGCTCTCAAGGATATAGTCCAGATTGACAAAGACCCGATGTCGCAGTTCCGGCTCGGTCAGATCCGGCTCTGCAGCCGATAAACGAAACGCGTCGGTATCCTCCTCGAGCTGATTCTGCAACTGCGGCATCTCAAAGCCGCACAGGAACGCATAGAACGAGGAATCTGCGCTACCGACCGCACGGGAAAGCGGTACGCGAAATACCCGCGCGTGGTTCCTGAGCGTTTCCAGCTGCTCATACAGCAGCGCCCGCGCGGTGCCGCCCCGGAGGTCAATCAGGCCCGGCGCCTGTTTCTGAATCTCCCGACCGAGGTCCTTGATCAAGAACTGTTCGATGACCTCAACGCGATTTCTGCCGTTGAGCAGGGCGCAGATCAACAGCCACACTCGTTGAATAAAACTGAGCTTTTGCAGCTCGGCGGCAAGGTCCACTTTCGGCCGCTCGTGGAATCGCGACAGCGGTTCCTCCACGACGGTCACCGAGGAACGAATGCGTTCAAGCATTTGGCGACGCTCGTCGCGCGAGAGCTCGGAGACCAACCTGTCGAAGCTGCTAAGATGCGCTTGCATGCGTAACTTGAATTGTAGTTGATTGCACGGTACTTGACAACTTCGCTTGGAAGTGAAACAGTATGCGCACGATGTCAGCACGCGACTGTCGCTGCACGCATAACTCAATTCCCGCCGGCGCCGCAAACGCTATCAGCATTATCATTATTATTATGCACCTCACCGGCCCACCTGGCGGAGTTGAGTAGGTATCAACCGAAACCGAAAAGCCGTCCCGCCGGGGCGGCTTTTTTTTGGTACGCCCGGCAGGCAGCAGGGCGCACCCGTTTCGCCACTATCCGCCTGACCGCGGGTGATGGCGAGGATAGGAACACATGATCAGGGAGGTTTTGTGATGAATGATCTGTACGTGTACGACACGACGCTTCGTGACGGCATGCAGGGTTTGGAAGTGAGCTACACGCTCGACGACAAGCTCAAGATCGCGCACATGCTCGACGAGCTGTGTGTTGACTATATTGAGGGTGGGTTCCCGCTCTCCAACAACAAGGAAGCCGAGTTCTTCCGCCGCTGTCGTAACGAGCAGTTCCGGCACTCGAAGATTGTGGCATTCGGCTCAACCCGTAGGCCCGGAGGCAGCGCCGCCTCGGACCCTAACGTGACCGCGCTCGTCGACGCCGGCACCGAGACGGTGATCGTCGTCGGCAAGACCTGGAAGGCGCACGTCGACAAAGTCCTGAAAACGAATCCGGAGGAGAACCTGCGGATGGTAGCCGACACCATTGAGTTCCTCAAGTCGCAGGGACGGCGGGTGTTCTTTGACCTCGAGCACTTCTTCGACGGATACAAGGACGATGCAGACTACGCGCTGCAGGTACTGCGCGCCGGGACCGACGCCGGCGCCGATACGCTCATTCTGTGCGACACCAACGGCGGCACGTTGCCGGACGAGGTGGGGCGCATCATGAGCGCGCTTCCGCAGAAATCACTCGCCCCGCTCGGCGGCCATTTCCACAATGACTGCGGGACGGCGG
>PUPD01000111.1 GCA_003552985.1 Spirochaetaceae bacterium | reverse complement strand
GGTAGACATCCGATTGGGCAGCCTGCGTCGGGAGGCCGGTAGAGGGCCCGCCGCGCTGAACATTGACGATCACGCACGGTATCTCGGCCATCATTGCAAACCCCAGGGTTTCCTGCATCAGCGAGAAACCGGGGCCGCTGGTGGCGGTCATGACTTTGTGTCCGGTCAGCGACGCCCCGATAATCGCGGCGAGCGAAGCTATCTCGTCCTCCATCTGCAGGAACCTGCCCCCAGTGGCAGGCACGCGCCGGGCCATGTGCTCCATGATCTCGGACGATGGGGTAATCGGATATCCGGCGTAAAAGCCCATCCCGGCATACAGCGCTGCCTCGGCGCAAACCTCGTTGCCCTGTACGAACACAGTGTTGTTATTGGTGTTATTCGTCATCGATCAAGACCTCGATGGCCAGGTCCGGACACCAGTATTCACAGAGACGGCATCCGGTACACCGATCGAGCGCTCCTACCCGTGGCAGGTTATCTTCGCCGGCAACGAAGACCTCACGAGGGCAGTAATGGATACAGATTCCGCAGCGTTTGCACCAAAGCGTGTTGATGCGGAGGCCGGTAATTGTTCGTTTGGGCATGGTACTGGCACTCCCGGCGAACCGGACCCGCGCGTCGCCGAACCCGTCATCGCCGATTTGAGAAACGCAGGCCGGACGGCGGCACCGCCGCCCGGCCCGGATAAATTGTAGGCTCTAACCGGTTCGCCTTAACTGACGAACCTAACGCATTACTAGTTCAAAAGCCCGATTTCTTCGAAGTATCGTCGTGCCCCAGGGTGCAGCTCGATCGACATACCGTCGAGGGCCGACTCCGCGGTGACCTCACGACCCCGATCGTGGGTATCGCCGAGCACATTGGTGTTCTCGAGCGTCACCCGCGTGATGTTGTAGACCAGGTCCTCATCGAGCGTCTCATGGACGATCATCATCGCCATCACCGCAACGGCACTCACGTCCGAATCCTGTCCGCCGTAGGTGCCTCCCGGAATCGTAACCGCGGCGTAGTACGGCCATTGCTCGATAATCGAGTCCACCATGTCCGAGTCAATGCTGACAATGTCCACGCTCGTGGTGGTGGCGAGGTCGATGACGCTTGCGGTGGGCAGACCGGCAGTCACGAAGGCCACGTCAACATGGCCGTCGCGAAGCGCATCGGCGGCCTCGGCGAACGAAAGGAAATCCTCGCGGATATCGGCATACGTGATTCCGTGCGCCTCGAGGATCTGCCGTGCGTTCACCTCGGTTCCGCTGCCCGGAGCGCCGACCGCGACGCGCTTGCCGGCGATGTCTTCGACGCTTTCCACACCGGCACCCGCGCGTGCGATGATCTGGATGGTTTCCGGATACATCGTGAAGACGCCGCGCATGCTTTCCATAGGCTCGTCATCGCTGAACATCTCCACCGCATTAGACGCATAATAGGCGATATCGTTCTGAACGAGCCCGAGTTGAGACTCAAGGTAGTTCACCAGATTCACGTTTTCGACCGAAGCGCCTGTTGACTCCGAGCTGGCTCGGACGGCCTCGATCTCATTACTCCAGAGACTGGCCATTGCGCCACCGAGGGGGTAATACACTCCTCCGGTTCCGCCGGTGGCCAGCACGATACGCTCCTCTTCGGCCGCGCCGCGGGCCGAGACCGTAAAGGCCACCCCCACTAAGAACACTGCCGCCAGCATCAGAACCAAGACCTTGCTGAGCCGCGTTAACCTCATTTCGCATTCCTCCTTTTCGCGATGTGAACCCGATGCACCTTCACCTGCCGGGGAGCAAGACATACCGTAAGGAATACCTTCCTTCGGTATTCACCTCCTCAACATGCGGGGTTGGCGGGTCCGTACACACGCTGCATAGGCTCTTTGTATGTACAGTGATATTGTAGCGAGCTGTGTGATCTGTCAAGCAAAACAATACCCGGGATATCAAAATTGACCGTGAAAACGATCGCCTGGGTGATCGCGGTGCGGCAGAATCCCGGTACGGACCGCACGCAACAGTGCGCTTCGAATCGAGCGTCGCGTTTACTGCGATAACACACCGGTCCCCGCGCCACCTCTGACCGAGCGGCCTTTTTTTTCGTTGCGTTGCGGAGAGAGTTGCTGTACAGTTGTTGCAAACCGCATCGGTCACGCTTACCGCGCACTGTAGCCTGAGTCTCCCGGCGAGACGCAAGTCTCCGGCGGACCGGCATGAGGAACAAGGCTTGACCGGCAATAGGGGCAATAGGGGGCTCGGCGTATGTTCGACCGCGATGCTCTGCTTAGTCTGGAGCAGCAGAAAGACGCATGGGAGCGAGGTCCGGTAGCAAAGACGTTGGAGCAGTTCGGGGAGCGCTCCGAGCAGTTTCGCACCACTTCCGAACTGCCGGTGGAGCGGCTCTATACACCGCTCGAACTCGCCGAGGCTGATTATCAGCGAGACCAGGGTCTGCCGGGGGAGTACCCGTTCACGCGCGGAATTCAGCCCACCATGTACCGGGGGCGCCTCTGGACCATGCGCCAGTACGCCGGTTTCGGAAACGCCGAAGAATCCAACCGGCGCTACAAATACCTGCTCGAGCAAGGGCAGACCGGCTTGAGCGTAGCCTTCGATCTGCCGACGCAGATCGGGTATGACTCGGATCACTCTCTGTCGCGTGGTGAGGTCGGAAAGGTGGGGGTTGCGATCGATTCGCTGGCCGATATGGAGCTGCTGTTCGACGGCATTCCGCTCGACCAGGTCAGCACCTCGATGACGATCAACGCACCCGCCGCAATTCTTCTGGCGATGTATGCCGCGCTCGCCCGCAAGCAGGGCGTTGCGCTCGACAAGCTGCGCGGTACAATCCAAAACGATATTCTCAAGGAGTACGTCGCCCGCGGCACCTATATCTTCCCACCACAGCCGAGCATGCGATTGGTCAGTGACACTTTCGCGTTCTGTGCGGAGCAACTGCCGAACTGGAACAGCATCTCGATCAGCGGCTATCATATGCGCGAGGCCGGCTGCAATGCCGTGCAGGAGGTGGCGTTCACACTCGCCAACGCCATCGCCTACGTACAGGCCGCCCTCGAGGCGGGGCTGGATGTCGACACCTTCGCACCCCGGCTCTCGTTCTTTTTCGATGCACACAACGACCTGCTGGAAGAGGTAAGCAAGTTCCGCGCGGCGCGAAAGCTCTGGGCGCGCATCATGAAGGAGCGCTTCGGAGCGGTTAAGGCGCGCTCACAGATGCTGAGGTTCCACACGCAGACCGCCGGGAGCGCGCTGACGGCGCAGCAGCCTGACAACAACGTGGTCCGGGTTACGCTGCAGGCGCTAGCCGCGGTTCTGGGCGGCACGCAGTCGCTACATACCAACTCCCGGGAGGAAGCCCTCGCGCTTCCCACCGAAGACTCGGTGCGCCTCGCGCTCCGGACGCAGCAGGTCATCGCCCACGAAAGCGGTGTCGGGAACACCGTGGATCCGCTTGCAGGCTCCTATTATGTGGAGGCGCTCACCCGGGAGATCGAGGACCGCGTGACTGCGTACATCGAGAAGATCGATGAGCTCGGGGGTACCGCGCGGGCGATCGAGCAGGGATACATTCAAAGAGAGATTCAGGAAAGCGCCTACACGCACCAGAAAGAAGTGGAGAGCTGCGAACGCGTGGTCGTGGGGCTCAACAAGTACAGAATCGCCGAGGAGCCGCCCACCAACCTGCTCCGGCTGGACCCGGAGGTAGAGCGGCGGGAACGCGAGAAGCTCGAGCAGTTGCGGGGAAGGCGAGATAACGCGCACGTAACCACGACGCTCGAGGGGGTGCGCAAAGCCGCGGCCGGGCGGGAGAACCTTGTTCCGCGGATCCAGGAAGCGGTCGAAGCCTATGCTACACTGGGAGAAATCTGCGATGTGCTGCGCGGCGAGTTCGGAGTACATCAGGCGTCGGTGGTGTTCTGATCCGCCGTGCGCGGGCTGCTCCGCGCCTCTTGATCGTATGATCGTGCTCGTATGAGGAGGTAGTGCGAATGGGCGAACAACGGATTCGGGTGCTGATTGCCAAACCCGGTCTCGACGGGCACGACCGCGGAGCGAAGGTCTTGGCGAGGGCGCTGCGGGATGCCGGCATGGAAGTGATATATACCGGCTTGCGCCAGACCCCGGAGCAGATCGCCGCAACCGCGACGCAGGAAGATGTCCACGTCGTCGGGCTCAGCTGTCTCTCCGGCGCGCATCTGGAGCTGTTCCCGCGCGTAGTAGAATTGCTGAAGGAACACGGCGCCGACGATATTCTGGTGTTGGGCGGGGGGACCATTCCGGCGGAAGACATCTCCGTATTGAAGGAACGCGGGGTGGCGGAGGTTTTCACCCCGGGGGCCTCGACACAGGAAGTGGTCGAGTTCGTAAAACGAAGCGTAAACCTGTGAGAGGGCTATTCACCGGTGAGCGGGCACCGAGCCCCTGTCAGGCGACGGAATTGGAGGAGGCAGCGTGTCACTGGCAGAGGGGGTTCGGCGCGGAGAAGTCAGAGCCACCGCAAAATTGATCACGTTGATCGAGAATCACCCGGAATCGGCGGTAGAGGATCTCCGAGCGCTGCATCCGCATACCGGCAACGCCCATATCGTCGGCATTACCGGATCGCCCGGAATCGGAAAGAGCACCCTGACCGATGCCCTGGCGAAACGATGGCGCAAAGACGGCGCGCACATCGGAATCATCGCAGTGGACCCCAACAGCCCGTTCTCAGGTGGAGCGCTGCTGGGAGACCGGATTCGCATGCAGGAACTGGCGACGGATCCCGGCGTGTTCATCCGCAGCATGGGCGCGCGAGGACGCCTGGGCGGACTGGCGCGCGCCACGCACAACGCGATCCGGGTCCTCGATGCCGGCGGCAAGGACGTGATCCTTGTTGAGACGGTCGGCGTCGGGCAATCGGAGCTGGATATCGTGCGGACCGCGGATACTGTGGTCGTCGGACTGGTGCCGGGGATGGGGGATGACATACAGACGATAAAGGCTGGTATTCTCGAGGTCGCGGACGTGTTCGTGATCAACAAGGCCGACCGGCCCGACGCTCGCCGGCTGATGATGGAACTGCAGACTATGCTCGACCTGGACCCGGAGCGGCACTCACACTGGGAGCCTCCGATAGAGAGGACCGTCGCTACCACCGGAGAGGGCATTGAGATGCTCATGGCTGCCATCCGCAACCACTGGGAGCATCTGACATACTCCGGGGAGCTGGAACAGCGCCGACGGGAGCGGTATGCGGCTGAGTTACAGTCGGTGGTTGAGGACTACTGGCGAATGCGCTTTTTCGAGTACTGGCAGCGCGAAGGCCACTGGGAGCAGGTGGTCGAACAACTGCTGCGCAAGGAGACTGACCCGTTTAGCGCGGCCCGGAAGCTGGTTGCGCCGTTTCTGGATTCCGAGAGTAGGAGGGTAAATCTGTGAACGTGGATCGCCTGGATCACATAGGCATTGCAGTAGAGAGTCTGGAAACCTCGAGTACGTTTTACCGCGACGTGTTGGGCATCGAGTCCGGCGGAGTGGAAGAAGTGCCGGATCAGAGAGTAAGGGTGGCTTTTTTCTCACTCGGCGAAAGCAAGATCGAGCTGCTGGAGCCCACTGCCGAGGATAGCCCTATCGCCCAGTTCATTGCGAAACGGGGCGCCGGCATACACCATATGGCGGTTCGCGTGGATGATCTCCCGGCTGCGCTTGAGCAGGCTCGGGCGGCGGGTATACGATTGATCGATGAGCAACCGCGCGTTGGTGCCGGGAATGCACGAATCGCATTTGTGCACCCCAAAAGCACCGGCGGCGTTTTGCTTGAGCTATGTGAACGCCGTTGATTGCATGAACGACGCTTACGATGAGAGAGCAGCGAGAAGGAGGGAGCAGGATGCCGGAGTCATACCTTGAACAGCTGGAGCGGTTGCGAGCGCAGGTGCAGTCCGGCGGCGGGGAAGAGAAGATAGCGAAGCAGCATGAGAAGGGCAAAGGTACTGCTCGCGAGCGCATTGAGCAGTTACTGGATGCCGGCAGCTTCGTTGAAACGGATATGTTTGTGAAGCACCGCTGTTCTGACCTGGGCATGGATGAGGTTGAGGCGCCGGGGGAAGGGGTGGTGACCGGCTACGGGACGGTTGAGGGCCGGCGCGTGTTTGTGTTTGCGCAGGACTTCACGGTGATGGGCGGGACGCTTGGGGAGATGCACGCGCGCAAGATCTGTAAGGTGCTGGACCTTGCGATGAAGACCGGGGCACCGGTAGTGGGCATCAACGACTCCGGCGGAGCGCGGATACAGGAAGGGGTGGATGCACTGAGCGGCTACGGGCAGGTGTTTTACCGCAACACGCTTGCCTCGGGGGTGATACCGCAGATATCGGTGGTGATGGGCCCGTGTGCCGGGGGAGCGGTGTACTCGCCTGCGCTTACCGACTTTGTGTTTATGACACAGGGCGCCTATATGTTTATCACCGGGCCGCAGGTGATCAAGGCGGTTACCGGCGAGGATGTCTCGCCGGAGGATCTCGGTGGCGCGATGACGCATAACGCCTACAGCGGGGTGGCGCACTTTGTCAGCGAGAACGAGCGAAGCTGCCTGGCTGAGATTCGGCGGCTTTTGGGCTTCATACCGGGCAACAACCTCGAGGACGCGCCGTTGGGGGCGAGCGAGGACTCAGCGGAGCGGCTGGTGCCGCAGCTGCGCGAGATCGTGCCGACAGACCCAAACAAGGGCTATGAGGTGCGCGACGTGATTGCGGCGGTGGTTGATGACGGGGAGTTTCTTGAGGTGCACGCGCACTATGCGAAGAACATCGTGGTGGGCTTTGCGCGCATCAACGGCCGCTCGGTGGCGATCATCGCCAACCAGCCGCGCATTCTCGCCGGGTGTCTGGATATCGACGCCTCGGATAAGGCGGCGCGCTTTATTCGCTTCTGCGATGGGTTTAACATCCCGCTGGTGACGCTTGCCGATGTGCCGGGGTTTCTGCCGGGCACCTCGCAGGAGTACGGGGGCATCATCCGGCATGGGGCGAAGATGCTGTATGCCTACTCTGAGGCGACGGTGGCGAAGATCACCGTGATTCTGCGCAAGAGCTACGGCGGGGCCTATCTTGCGATGTGCAGCCGCGACCTGGGGGCGGATCAGGTGCTCGCCTGGCCGAATGCTGAGATAGCGGTGATGGGCCCGGAGGGGGCTGCGAACATCATCTTTCGCAGAGAGATCGAGGGCAGCAGCAACCCCGAGGAGCAGCGCCGCGAACGCATCGCCGAGTACCGTCGGCGCTTTGCCAATCCGTACGTGGCCGCCGCGCACGGGTATATCGATGATGTGATCGACCCGGCCGAGACGCGGGTGCGCTTAGCGGCGGCGCTTGCGATGCTTGAGTCAAAGCGCGAGAGCCGCCCGCCGAAACGCCACGGCAACATTCCGCTGTGAGCCATCGGGAGAAAGGCGGACGGGGGAGAGCCGTATGGGTGTACAGTTCGTAGAGGCGGTTCAGCTCATGCTGATCGGCATGGGGGTTGTGTTCTCGAGCCTGGTTGTGCTGTATCTGGTGATGGTGCTGATCGCACGCCTCGTTGCCCCCGAGGCGCCGGAGGGCACGGGTTCGCGCGGCGGCGCGGCGCAGGCGCAGGGTGGCATGCGGCCCGAAGGCGCACAGCCTGCGGGAGCCGAGCAGGCCGACGGAGGCAGAGAGCAGCTGCGGGCGGGCATTGCGCCTCAGGTGGTTGCTGCAATCAGCGCTGCAATCCGCGCGAGCGTGGGCTCTGATGCTCGACTGCGCAGCATCCGCGTTGCGAAGCGCGGCGGCGGCGGCGCGCCGCCGGTGTGGGCGCTTGCCGGGCGGCAGGAGCAGATGTCGGCGAAGGGGTTGTACGGGGAGCGAAAAGCAGGCGGGTTCGGCAATCCGCACGAAGGACAGGAGTAGCGATGAAACGGTTTCGAGTTACGGTCAACGGCACCTCCTACGAGGTGGAGGTGGAAGAGCTAAACGGGCAGCTTGATACCGCAGAAGGAGCCGGCCGGCGGCAGGAGGCAGCGGCAGCAAGCTCATCGGGCTCGAGCGAGTCGGGCCCGCGCGGCGGGTCGGGCGGGCCAAGCGCAGCCGGCGCAGGTGCGGGCGGCGGTGGCGGCGCTGCGGCAGAGCCGAAAGCCGCGCAGCCTGCCGCCGGAGGAGCGCAGTCCGGCTCAGAGACGGAGTTACCGATAACAGCGCCGATGCCCGGCACGATTTTGAAGCTGCAGGCGGCCGTCGGGGATTCGGTGAGCGCGGGGGACGTGATCATGGTGCTTGAAGCGATGAAGATGGAGAACGAGATCACCGCTCCGCGCGCGGGGGTGGTGAAAGCGATCCCGGTGGCTTCCGGCGCCACAGTTGGTGCCGGCGAGGTACTGGCGGTTCTGAGCTAAAGGAAGAGGGGCAGCATGAGCGCAGGCATCGGGGCGTTTCTGGAAAGCACGGGATATCTGAACCTCACCTGGCAGCAAGCGGTGATGATCGCGATCGGATGTGTGCTGCTGTATCTGGCGATCGTGAAGAAGTACGAGCC
>PUPD01000260.1 GCA_003552985.1 Spirochaetaceae bacterium | reverse complement strand
CCACCACACCGTATACCACGCGCGCCGACGGCCGCGGCCCGGTGTGGTCCAACTCGCTCTTCGAGGACGCAGCTGAGTTCGGCTTCGGCATGCGCCTTACCGCCGACAAGCTGATGGAGTACTCCAAAGAACTCCTGGAGAGAGCGGTCGCCGAGGGCCTCAAAGGCCTCGACACCCAGCTCGCTGAGAACCTCAGGAACAATCCGCAGAAGACCTCCCAAGAAATTGAGCAGCAGCGCACCTGGGTAGGCGAGCTCAAGCAGAGCCTCTCCGGCAGCAAAGCGGAGCTGGCGCAGGAGATTGTATCTACCGCCGACAACCTGATCAGGCGTTCGGTATGGGCGCTCGGGGGCGACGGCTGGGCCTACGACATCGGTTTCGGTGGTCTCGACCACGTAATCGCTTCGGGTCGCAACATCAACATTCTGGTGATGGACACCGAGGTATACTCCAACACCGGCGGTCAGATGTCGAAAGCTACACCCACCGGTGCTATTGCCAAGTTCGCCTACAACGGCAAGTCCATACAGAAGAAGGACCTCGGCATGATGGCGATGAGCTACGGCTACGTGTACGTGGCGCGGATCTCGATGGGCTACAATCGTATTCAGACCCTCAAGGCTTTCCAGGAAGCAGAAGCCTACGACGGTCCGTCGATCATCATCGCTTACGCACCCTGTATCGCGCACGGCATCGACATGTCGAAGAGCCTGCAGCACGGAAAGGCCATTGTCACTTCGGGTATGTGGCCGCTGTTCCGCTATAATCCTGAGCTCGCAGATCAGGGCAAGAACCCGCTGCAGCTCGACAGCAAAGCTCCGTCCACCGACGTTGAGGACTTTATGTATAGCGAGATACGGTTCCGCAGCCTGAAGAGCAGTGAGCCTGAGCTCGCCGCCCGCTATCTCGACGCAACGCGCCGGCACGTTAAGGACCAGTTTGCAACCTACCAGTACCTCGCGGAGCGCCCCTTCAACGGCGAGTCGGAGGGCTGACGGCAGCGGCGTGAGGGAACTCGGGTGTGGTCCGGGCGTCGCGCCTAATCGCGCGGCGCCGCGTGGCCGTGCTCGCCGGGCGGTTTTTGACCACTAATACGGGCTATATAAGACGGGCCGGCACGCGAGATCAATCGCACGCCGGCCCTTTCTCTGTCTAAGATAATTCGCCCTGCGGGGACTTACTCCGGCATCTGGTCACCGGGCTGTATCACGATGCGCTTGAAGTTCTCTACTATCGTCTTAGTAACGTTCTTGGCATCAACCCGCGGAACTCCGGCATCTCGCCAAATAGACTTCTCGAAGAACTCGTGCACGACGTCGAGGAGATCATCGGTCTGGAAGAAAATATACGAAAAGTTGTGCCCTTGGCTTTTCAGAATCGTAAACGAGGTGTACGTGATCACGGGCTCTTTACCGATCATAATGCGGTCCTGACGTCGCGAGGTGTAGGTATCCAGTTCTTTGTAACGATACGGGATCTTGTGGAACGCGTCCCGATAGGCGGGTTCAATATGTTTACTCGGATAGTTGTTGGGCTCGACAAGCACGAAGATCTTCCGGCCCTCGGCCTGGAAGGTGAGGCCCTCCTCACTGGGGTAAATGTCCTTCACCGCGTTATAAGCGGTAACCTCGTACTTCGTGTAGGTGGAGTTGGCATCAAAAAAGGCGCTGATAATGAAACCACCTTGTGCAGGTAGCTCCCCATTGTTGTAGGCGGAAAAGAGCTCTTTAACGACTGCCATCCGTCCATCCTTTTTCCGGAGTATAGTTACTGCAGTATAGTTAGAGATTATCTCGTTGTCAAACAACACCTTGAGCGTCACTACCCCGCAAGATATAATCCCTAACATCGATGAAGCTGCATCATGCACTTGAGCTGTTGGGAATTAGACCGGATGCTACGCAGCAGGAGCTGACGCGCGCGTTCCGCCTCTGCGTCAAGCGCTTTCACCCCGATTACAACCCGGACCGCCCGGAGTGGTCGAACAACATGATGGCTCAGGTCAACGCGGCCTACGAAGCAGTCCGAGTTCATATGGAAGCAGTTGAGAGCGGCGCCGGTTTCCGCAACCGCGCTGAAGGCTACCGCCGCAGCGGTCCCGACCGGGGAGCAACGCACGTCCGCAGGCAGGGCCACGCCGCCGGGCAGAGCCACGCCGGCGGCCGGCGCGGCGCACGCAGGACGGATGGCTCTGAAGGAGGCGGACCGGAGTTTTACGCAGCGTATAACGAGCCGCTCAAACCCGAGTTCATCCGCGCGTTCACCGGCGCTACCGAGCTACTGCTGGACGGCGTGTTCAGGTTCTACCAGTACGGGCTTGAAAACGTGCACTTGCGCCGACAAGGCAACCTTCGCTCACGCTACCGGGGCGCCCTGCGGCGGGTCGACCGGGCAATCCGCCAACTCGAGACGATCAGTTCCGACAACCTGAACAGTCACGAAGAACAACGCCGGTCGCTTACCCTGCAGTTTGCATACGCGTTCTCGCAGAACATGCGTATTGAAAAGTTCTTCGTTGCCGCCGGCCCCGCCCTTGATACTAAGGCCTACCGCCACTACCGTCGCGGCGCCGAGCTGCTCGATAACGTCGTCAAGCAAAGCCTGTTCGGCTCGACTTTCGTCTCGCGGCAAGGCGCGTTGTCGATAGGGGAAAGCTCCCATGCGGGGGAGCACGAACTGCTGACCCTGTTGACTTGTTACCGCGAAAGTCACTGGGCAACCGAAGCTATTCTGAAGCTTCATCTGTTGAGCGCCGTCCTGGAGTTGTACCGGGCCGGCATCCTGCGCTGACCCACAAAGGTTGAATCCAGCGGGCGCACGCACAAAAACGGGGGCCTATTCGGCGTGTCAGCGCCGGGCCCCCAATTTAGCCAATGCCGGCCCGCCCATGCGGGTTACCGTTGTCAATGCGCTCAATGCCGGCTCTGCCGCCGTCAGCGCCAGGCCTCAGGCGGGTTTCTTGCCCGCCTCGGCGTTCTTGCGCGCAATCAGGAGCTGCGCGATCGCTAGCTTCGCGATCGGGATCCCGTACGGTGAACACGAGACATAGTTGAGCCCGTTATCCAGCGCAAACGGGATATTAGCCGGCTCGGCGCCGTGCTCCCCGCATATGCCGAGGACGATATCAGGCCGCGTGAGCCGGCCGCGCTCGGATGCAAGCTGAATCAACTCCTTAACCTGTTCACCGAGCACCTTGAACGGATTCTCCTCCAACAGGTCGAACTCGGTGTAGTCGGAAAAGAAGTTGTTGAAATCATCGCGCGATAGCCCGTTCGTGGTCTGGGTAAGGTCATTCGTCCCGAAGCTGAAGAAATCGGCGTAGCGCGCGATCCTCGCTGCCTGTAGTGCGGCTGCCGGAAGCTCAATCATCGTACCAACCCGGAAATCGATCGGTCCGGTGCCGTATTGCTTACGGATTGACTCCTCGATCTCACGAACGCCGGTGATGGCCTTGCCTTCGATCCGCTTGCCGTTGCGGATCGCCTTGATCTCGCTTGAGCTCATGACCAGCGGTATCATGATCTCCGGAACGACGTGCTTGCCCTCTTTCTTGAGCTTATAGGCCGCCTCGAATATCGCGCTCACCTGCATGTTGTAGATCTCAGGATAGGAGATCGCTATTCGGCAACCGCGATGTCCCAACATTGGGTTGAACTCGTTGAGCATGTCGCAGCGCGCATGCACCTCGGCTTTGGTGATGCTCTTCTTACTCTTCTTAAGGTACGCGACGAACTCGTCCATGCTCGCCGCGGTATGCGGCAGAAACTCATGCAGCGGCGCATCCAGCAACCGGATCGTCACCGGATAGCCTTCCATCGTTTTGAATAGGCTGTAGAAATCATCTACCTGCCACTTGCGCAGCTCATTCAGCGCCTTCTGGCGCTCGCCGACACTGTCGGCAATCACCATCGCCCGAAACTTGTTGATGCGCTTCTCGTCGAAGAACATGTGTTCGGTGCGGCACAGACCGATACCCTTCGCTTTGAACTTCAGAGCGAGCTGGGCCTCTTTCGGTTGATCGGCATTCGCGTGCACGTCGAACTCGCCGATATTGTTCTGCACGATATCGAGCAGCTCGAGGAGCCCACTTCCCTCCGGGGTGGGTTTCATCAATGAGCCCTTGCCGACGTACAGCACCGGCTCTTCATAATACGGCACGTTGAGCGTGATGTACTCACCCTCTTTGATCGTCTTCTGCCCGATCTTCATCGAGTTCTTCTGAAACTGGACGCCGGGATACACCATCGCTACCTTGCCGAGACTACGCGCCACGACCGGAGCGTGAGACGCGTACCCCCCTTCTGAGGAGAGCACACCTTGCGCGAGCTCAATCGCCTTCACATCTTCAGCGAATGTTGCCGGCATTGCCAGGATGAAGTTCGTCTCTTCTTCACGTTGCGCGGCGAGCCGATACGCCTTCACGAGAGCATCGGTTGAAAAGTAGACACGGCCGATTGCCGCCCCGACCGAACCGGCGATCCCGCCGCTGACACTGAAAAAGCGCTTAACCGAGTTGGGATCCAGCGCCGGGTGGAGAATCTCCGCGAGTCTTCCCGGCTTGATGGCGTTGATCAGGTATTCGTCGTCGATCACCTTGTCGCGATGGAGATCGAGCAGCGTCTTGATCTCAGCCTGCGTGGAGTTATCCGCTACCGGACGTTGATCGATCAGCCAAAGCTTACCGTTCTCAACCGTAAACCGTACTCGCCGGATTTCCTTGAAATGGCGCTCGAGCTCTTTACCGATGCGCTCGAGCTCTCGGTAGTATTCTTTACCGATCTTGTCGATCTGCTTTCCCGGCTTCTCACGCTCGTCGAACGCCTGCTCATAGAACTCGCCGCGAATTGTGTTCTCCCCGGTAATGATATCATGGGTTGTGTATCGACCGAAGCAGCTGTTTTTGCCGAAATTGCCGAAGACCATCGTCTGAAACAGCAGCGCCGAATCAACGCTGGTAGGATTGGCACTGAACAGCTTGTGGAACAGCTTGATAACGTAATCGAGCTGTGCGTAGGTGTCGGTATAGATCTTCTCCGGGAATACTGAGCGATTCTGTTCTATCGTCTTAATGACGCCGGCCTTCGAGCTCTGCTTCTTGAGCTTCTGTTGAAAGGAGGTGAGTTTCTTCTTGCGATCGGCTCTCAGACCCTCGGTGAGCAACTCCAGCTCGATAATCTTCTGGACGACGTTGCCGTACTCCTGGTAGGCAAACCCTTCACCGACGAATTTTGCAAACCCGTCGGCCGTTTTCTCACAAAGCCCGATATTGTGAATCGTCGAGAATATGTTGACCATGTTCAACATCGGACTCTCGACGATCTTGATCAGCAATGGGTTGTCAGCATCGTTAAACTTCTTGCCGAACACCGACTCCATCTTGGCGATCGGTTCCTTAAAGGTCTCCGACATGTCGACGCTGCCGTCGGTTATCTTGCCGAGGGTATCGTTCATGACGATGAACCCCGGCGAGATCGGAGCCCCCAAGGAGGCGAGCTCCATAACTCGGCGCCCCCGACTACCGATATGCTCCAGAACTTCCGGAAGCTCCAGGTACTCGGTTGCGCTGAAAGAGTAGTACTGCTTCATACTCGGTTCTCCGTTTCCGTTGTTGCTGCCTGGACGCAGTGCCGGCCAGGTCGGGCGCTACCAACTAGAACAGGTCCAGCACCCGATCGACACCACCACGCAGGAAGACCTCGAAGCGTGGACTCGCTCCCTCGTACAGGTACCGTTGCAGCTTCGCGACGTCCTTGATGTCGTCGCCCACCACGCTGACCATGATCGGCGTCCCGTGCTTGACCTTGCCCCATTTGAACAGCGAGTTGATATCGTTAATCCGTTCGTTCTCGTACCAGATCAGAACGTCCAGGTTGGGATGTTTGGCCTTGTAACTGTCGATGATCCTCTTCCAGGCTTCAACGTTCCCGTTGTGAAACAGTTCGTTGCTCACGATCACCGAGTAGCGCGGAGTGATGCGCCGCCTCCTCGAAGGCGCTTCCGCCGGAGCGACACCGGTAGCCGGAGCCCCCGCACCCGCCCCAACCTCAGCCGACGGCTCAGGCTCGGGCGGCGCCGTCGGCCTTACGTACGGCGCTGGAGCAGCTCCTTCAGCGCGGTAGCCCTTTCTGTCTTTAACGCTACGACCATGCAGTAGCGATATCAGGTCCTCAGTTGCTTGGTGAAGCGTCTTCTCCTCCACCCCCGGTCGCACGCCACCGGCATAGACGACCAAGAGCTCGTCTTTCAACAGCGGAAGCGCCTGTTCCCAGGACGCCGGATCCTTAGGGTTGATGACGAACAAACCGGCCTGAGGGTGGTGATACGCAACGACGATCTGCAACGCGTTCCACACATTGACGCGCTCTACTATCTTGTCGACGTTCTCGACCGTGCTTCGCAGATTGTAGGTCCGCGTAACATAACCGAACTTATCGACCAGCAGCGCGTTTAGCGCAAGCGATAGCTGGTACCGCTCAATCCGGTCGTCCTCGAGCTCCTGATTGAGCACGTCGGCGAGGTTAGCCCCTCGATTCACCTGCTCCGCAAACTGGTTGACGCGTTTGAAATGACGTAGAGCAGAGTTAAACCCTGCTCTACGCCCTAATACGTTCAGTGCATTATTGTCCATAAAGCGCCTTTCTACAGCTCTTGTAGATCCTCGCCTGACTGACTCGACGGGGTCACGTTCGCCTTCCCCTTCACACCTGCGTCGGCCGCACCTTGGCCGGCAGTGCCGCTGGCGTGACTGAAGGGAGACTCATCGATTGCCCCCGCAAAGCTCATAGTGATGTCGTCACGGACCGTTGATCGGCGACGCTTGAACGCTGCGAACGCTGCATCCTGGAAGCCCTTGGAGACGCCGTGCAGGAACTCGTTCAGCACGTTCGCCATGCCATTGAGGGTGAACTTCTTGCGCTTGATGCTCGTAATGTCAAGATCCAGGAGGAGACCGCCCTGAATATGGTACGGGTTGATCGCGTAGTCGAACGCTTCAAACTCGCGGGAAAGGAAATCCGACCGCTCGTCGAGCAACACGCGTGTGTGCGGATTCTGAAACCCGAAAATCTTCGCGATACGCTCGCGCGTCCGCAGCAGCATCTTCTTGAAGAGGTCTTTCTCGTACAGATAGGTGCGGTTGAGCTTCTCGATATCGGTTTCTTCAGCCTTGATCCGCGTGATCTCGTTCCAGGTCTTCTCGATTTCCTCGTACAGCGGTTCGTTGGCCTCTTCCTTCATCTTGCGGAGCGTCCCGCGGACCTGGCGCGCGAGATCGTCGAAGTCATTCACCTTGAAACCCGACTTCCCGCGGGTGTAAACAGCCTCGGTAACGTCCCAGAGGTGCTGGATCTCGTTCTTGTACGCCTCCATCTGCTTATCGTAGGCTTCGCGCTCCTTCAGCAGCTGAGCCTCATCATAGTACTTCAGACGCATCTGATAGCGCTCATCCGGAAGATGATTGGTATCGACATCCTCGTATTCGCGAATGACCAACTCACGCGCATTCTTGAGGTTCTCGATGTACTGGTACCCCATCTTGCTCGTATCAAGGATCGAGGTAAGCGAGTTGATCGCCGTGTTGAACCCGCGATTACGGATGTTCTCCATGTCGATGATCTTCTTCAGATTCTCGCGGATATTGAGCGGATCGAACTCTTCCGGTGGTATCTCGGCGCGTAGGCCCTCGATCTTTTCAAGCAGGTGTTTCGCCAGGAAGGTGTAGCGCTTGGAGTTCTCATCCTCGGCATCGTCGTCGGTGTACTCCGGCACGCGCTTCATTTTCTCGAAGATCAACTCGGAATCACCAAGCTCTTCTTTGCCCTCATCGACCAGTTCTTCCTGATAGCGCTCCACCTCGCGTTCGATCATATTCGTGATTGTGCGAGCAATCTGGTCCTTGATCAGGAACTCGACCGTAGCCTGATACTGGAAGATCGGGCTGATCAGCTCCGAGTCGAGGATGTTCACCGACAGCTTGACGTCGCTCACGGTCTTGGGCTTCTGGATGTTGTCCTTAAAGGCGCACTTGACGATCGAGTAGGCGTTCTCGCCGCGGATGAAGGCACCGACATCGGTTTTCTGGCGCAGCAGCGCGTTCGTATCGTTCTCAAGGTCGTTGAGCCCGCGCTGAATGTGCCCTTGCAGGTGACCGTACATGTTGACGATCGACTTCTCTATCTCACCGGTGTTGAACTTATCGGCGCCGGCGATCTGATCGAGCATCTCAGCAATTTCTTTAGGAGTGTAGCGGGCAAGCGCCTTGTTCTCCTCCTTGTCAACGAAATTGCGGACCTTCTTGATCATTTCATCTTCCGTCGTGGTGATGAAACGGTTAAACATGTTCTGATAGTTCTGGTTGTAGTAGTTGTACAGCTTCTCTTTCAGGCCGCCCATGATATCGAGCTGCTCAAGCACCTCGGTAGGGAGTTTGACCTGAACATCCTGAAGAATGTTCTCGACCTCTTCATTGATCAGCTGCTGATACTCTTGCTTCTGGTTGCGTCCCTCTTGCGCGAGGCTGTTACGCGAACCAACCGCCGACGGTTT
>PUPD01000162.1 GCA_003552985.1 Spirochaetaceae bacterium | reverse complement strand
GGCTTATATCGGGAGCGATTGTCATCGCTCTCACATCGCTGAAGCGCAGAACAACAAGCCCCTCATCGGAGAGCCCCGGCTCTCGATCACCGGTGAGAAGGTTCGAGCACCCTGCCACCGCCAGCAGTGCGGCAAGTGTCACTGCCGCTGCTGCATACAACAGTTTTGTCTTCATTCTTTTTCTCCTGGAAATCGGATTCACGCGGTCAACCGACCGCTCCTGCTCCTCTGCGTGCGTGACGCACTGCCTCTGCCTGTCTCCTGTACTGAGTCAAGATGTGCTGTGGCGGACCGCCACCTGGTTCTGTGATTCGGGGGAATAAGCCGCTTGCTGCCGGCGCGCCTGCGGACAACTCTAAGAGTGCTTTGAGACCCGAGCCGGTGCAGCAAAGGATAATGTGTGCGGTCGGCTTTCAGAGCAGAGGCGCGGTGGTTGAGAACTGGCTGCAGCAGCGGCATAGGCACCCCTCCAGCCGACGCGGTGAGCGCTCAGCAGAGGCGACCTAAAGGAGAGATAAGCAATTAAGCAAACTCGCCGGATTCGTACGACAGAATCCCACCGCCAAGACATAGTATAGACGGTAATGAACGTTCGTGCTTGCTCTAAAGGAAGCATTTTTTGCTCCAAAGGACGCATTCCCCCGTTTCTGCTCGACGAGAACCCGGACATGGAGAGTTACACCACTTGATGTAATGAAAGCAGGATGCTCGCCACGGTTTTGACCTGCGCAACTATCGTTCGGTGACCATTCCCGAGAGAGTGGATGAGATGCAAGTCGTATCGATGGATGCGCATCTACGATACACGGTTGCCGTTGCAGAAGATGAGCGCGAGAGCTGCATCGCACGCCTTGAGTCGCCTGGCTCATTGGGATCTGTGTCTTCATCTGATCCCCACAAGGAGAGTACTTGGCAAAGAAAGTGCACCTGAAGGAATTCAATCACTCCGATCCGCAGCGATGTCTCCCGTACCCCGCCCCACTATTTCAAAATCAACGGACCCGTTCCGGGCGTGCTGCACGAGTTCCGCGATCTCATGTTCAATCGCCTTCGTGATTTCTGAGTTCAGCCCCTTTTTTCGGGCATGCTGGAGGCTTGCTTCGCTGCCTCATGCCGGGCATCGAAGGTCTTCTCGTTTGTCTCTGCCAATGCTCCGACTGCCTCGCAAAATCGGTGATACTCGTCGATCTGTCTGCGTGTTGTCTCAACCGCATCCTTGGGGATGATTTTGGTGACAGGTTTCCCTTGTATCGATCGAGTCAACGAGTAGCTTGATTCATGTCCTTCGGCTCCGGGTTTTGCGCAATGACAATACCGCTTCCCGCAGCGCCTGTAGCGCTCTGCCGGAGATCTCGGGCTAAACTTCGAAAGACTGGTAATCGTTACGAGTATCAGCTCCTCTTTTGCCATAAGTTCCTGAAGATCGACTGATTGGTCCATCGCACCTGCTGTAGTGACAGCGTGGCAACTGTCAGTACAGGACGATAATCCTCTGCCCTCAAACACTTTTCAGTTCTATCTAACGGAATTGTCGTGCACCCTCGGCCGGACCAACCCTTGACGGCTCAGGTCTGCCGGCTTATCATTTCTCAATCTCATGCTTCGGGTGTCCTGATGGATCGAACGGATAGTTTCCATCTTCACGGCGCCTTTCTTAACGGTGTGCGAGGCCGAGAGATTGATTTGGCCGCCGGCGCAGGCAATGATCACCGTGTCCGGCAGAAGCTTCCGTCCGAGATCGGCAGCGGAATGATTGAACTCGCGTCTCCTGCACGAGGGATTGCCTATTGCCGATACACGTGTAAAAGCGCTTTCGAGGAGTACAGGTCCCGTGTCGCACCTTTTTCAGAGCACTTCACCGTGACCGTGCACCTGAACCGCGGGAACGGAGAAGTCGGGATCGAGGGGCTTTCCCGCCCGATCACCCTTCGGTATTTGGACTCATACATCATCGGCCCGTCGCTGACCGGAACGCAAGTCGTTAGGCCAGGTCTCGACGCTGATGAAGCTGTGTTCTTCGTGGACCGTGAATTGATTGAATCCTGTCTCTCCGAAACATTGTCTGCGTCTTCAGAAACACTCGCGAAGTGCCTCACGGCACCGGGAGGAGAGCCGCTGCTGATTCCTGGCCGTGCCGGAGCGGCCATGGAACTGGCGGTCCGGCAGATGCTCAGCTGCGGCGTTTCCGGAAGCCTGGCCCGTCTCTACCTCGAGGCGAAGATCCTGGAGATTGTTGCGTTAAGGCTCTCGCAGCCCGGGTCGCCCCAATCATCGTCGAGACGGTTTCTGCTGCTTCGCCGGGACCGGGAGCTGCTCGAAGAAGCCCGTTTCCTCCTACTGCAGCGCTATGCGGATCCCCCGACGATCTCCGGCCTTGCCCGGGAAATCGGAATGAATACGACAAAGCTCAAAGCCGGCTTCAAAGAGCTTTACGGCACCACCATATTCGGTTTTGTCCAGGCACTGAGACTCCAGGCAGCCCTACAGCTCATCCGCGACGGCGACTGCACCGTTACGGAAGCCGCAACAGCGGTCGGGTACCACTCCCTTAGCGCGTTCACCACCGCCTTCAGCTCCGAGTACGGGTTTTCTCCCCGTTACGCGAAGCATCACGGCAACCGTCGGGAATAAACAGCAGACCGGCAGTCACAGACCGAAAAGCGTTCCTATCAAGCAAGATGTGCCTGATCTCAAATAGAGTGCTTCTGTTGGTATGGGGGTAAAGTCTAAGCACAATCATCCGTGACGGCGGCTTGGCCGGCTTCCGACAACGTTGGGGATGTACGCAGGAGCAGTCCTTTGAGACCTTCCACGGGAGGAGTGAGACATGATGTCCAGGGCCGCGTAATCGCCCAAAACCACGCGTAAGTCTCCCGCGCAGCTGTTCGAGGGAATGATACCTGTTAGAGCTCGGAAGTATAGGCGAAATACGGCCGCAGGCGACCGCGTTGGCTCACCGGTGAGGCCCGCGTAGAGTGCGGACTCGCTTCAGAGAGGTCTATGACGGCGTTCGTACTCGGTGGTGCGCAAGCACCTCGGGCGCGGCATGTGGGACGGTTCAGTAATGCACAGCGCAGCTGCACCACCCTGCCGTGAGGAGCTCCCGATTACGTCGCGTTTCCGGCGGCGAAGAACCGCGTGGAACTAGTAAGAGTAGGCAACCCCCATCACGCGACCGCCTCCGGTCCCAGAACGTCCGACGCCGAGAACGCGTCGTGAGAGTAGATGCGAAGAGTAATCGTCACGTCGGAATGGCCGAGGTATTGGGATACTGCCTGGACGCGCCCGGTATCGCGGAGCATCCTGGTTGCAAACGTATGACGAAACTTGTGAGCGCTGACCCTGCGCTCTAGCACATGCTTCGTGAGCTTCGCGATCTGGTTGGAGACGTAGCTCCGGTGGTAGCGCTCGCCTTTCGAGGTCTCAAACAGGTACTCCTCTCCGCCGAAGGTTTCGAGGATCCTTTCGTACATCGCCTTCGTGATCCAGACTCCGCGCTCCTTGTAGCTCGCTTTCTTGTTGCCTTTGCCACGCAGGCGCACTGCCACAACATTCCCCTCAGCCTTGCAGTCGGCGAGCTTCACGCCGGTCATCTCGCTAACTCGGGCTCCGGTCGCATAGAGGAACTCAATAAAGCGGCGCTGGCGGTCGCTGCGTGCCCCTTTCATCAGGCGCTCGAACTCCTCGGCGGTAACGACCTTGGTTGTCCCGTTGGTGCGGTTCGCGCCGCCGGGACACTTCAGGGCCGGATCCCGGTCGATCTCGCGAAGCTCGTGTTCGAATCGTGCCCGGTCGGCGTCTGAGTACTTAGAGCTTGACAGAGCCCGGCGAAGTCGGTCTTTCACCGCCTGGCGCTTACAGCGAATTGTCGAAGCTGAGTAGTTCGTCTTGTTCAGCTCGCGGTAGTAATCGCGGACAAGGTCGAGGATCGTCTCCGCGTCCGACGTTTCAGCGAAGGTGACGAACTGTCTGATGTGATGTTTGTAGTTGTCGTCGATAGAAAGGGCGAACTGCGCGAACTCGCGAAGTACGTCACTGAAGCCAACCTCTTGTGTACACGGTTCGACCGTCTGCTGCACCGTCCGGCTTCTGCAGTGTTCCTGTAGGGTTGAGGGAAGAGGGGGCAGGGCCCCCTCATGACCGTTCACGCGATCGTCTGTACCGAGGGTATCCGTCGCGAGCTCACGCGGGTGAAACGCTGATCCGGAACGCGGGTTGAGCAGCGTCGTTATGCCTCCGGCGCCCTTGTGCACTGCGGCCATCACAGGCTCCGAGGCCATCAGTTCACCCGCTCCGGGGTTAGCCCGTGAACCTGCATGTACCGCAGCCCGCCAGGCTCGCCAAAGGCGGCGGCCATCCGGAAGTAAAGGTGCGCTTTGCGGTAATCGATCTCAAAGTCGTGGTGACCGAACAGATACCAGGCTCCGAGCCGTTCGGCGGCAAGGCTCACTCCGCGGTGGGCGCCGCGGTCGTACCAGTAATACGCCAGCACAAGGTCGACTTCACACCCATAGCCGCATTCGTAATTCCGCGCGAGGTTGTACATCGCCCTTGGCACTTCCTGTTCCGCGGAACGCTTGTAGCATTCGAAGGCCTTCTCCCGGTTTTGTACAACGTACTCACCGTTAAAGTGGAGCGTACCCAGCGTGCACAGTGCGTCACCGTCTCCAGCGGCGGCCTCCTCCTTGACGAGCTCGACAACCTCTGGCGAGTGCGTCGCGCGAGAGATCCAACGGCTCGCCTCGTTCGGGTTCGCCCGCGTGTAGACACCGCGTGCGTACCATTTGCCGACCATGTACTGGCCAAACGGGTAGCCCGCCTTCGCTGAGCGCATGAGCCAGTAGGCAGACTCTTCGAGATTCCCCCGCGGGTCTTCCTCGTAGAGCGCCATCGCGAACTCGTACATTGCAGGCGCGTCGCCGTTCTGCGCGCGTTCGCGAACATCGGTGAGGTCTTGATCCTGTGTCATGTGACCCTCCTCGCATCAGGAGGGTAATGGTAGGTCATCGCGGCGTTGCCCCTTAGGGGACCGCATCTTCCGCTGACAGCGGAAAACCACCGTGCGCCGCGCGCCGGTTGGTGCCGGGACTTGCGTCCCGATCTCCTGATGCTGTTGTAAGACTAACACGATTTTCGGCTGGTGGCAAGATACGCAATACATCCTTACAGCCCGCGTAGCGCTAGCCCTAAGACGCCTGCGGGAATGAACTTGCCCAACTCAGATGAACGCAATCCCAGCTCATATTCTCCACTGTCAGCAAATACACGTTTACGCCTCGTCAAAGGGCTGGTATGGTTAAGCTGCGTGTGAAACTGAGAAATCTAAAACCCGAAGCGGCGGTGCACGGTGTTGTCCCCGATTCAGTGGTTTTGGTAGTCAACATCGACTGGCACGAGTCTAACGCGATGACGTTGGTGAATCGACTACCGGACGGCCGGATTGCTGATGAGATGTTATACCGCGACGATAGAGCGCGTCTTGACTTCGCGGAATGAGGACACCTTGGAGCTTCGGCGGCTACGGTGCGTTGTTTCGCTCAGTGGCCGACGGACGCCATGCGGGCCAAGTTGCTGCCGACGTCAGACTTGCGAAAGATATTGATACCAGCCTCCCAGAGGGAATACCGGACCAAACAGTGCGGACCGTGACTGAGAACAGCCGCACTCGAAGGTTCACGAACCATGAGCTTGAGAGTGAGTGGTCGGGGGCGCGATCGCGTTGCGACGACCGACAACTGGAGGAATCAACATGACGACGTTTGACAGCACAAAGGCTTCCCTTCAGGACTTGCTGAAGGAAATCAAAGATGGAAAAATCCAATTGCCGGATTTCCAACGCGGTTGGGTTTGGGACGACGACCATATCCGCGACCTACTGGTGAGCATCTCCCGGTCCTTCCCTATTGGTTCGGTCATGTTGCTTGAGGCAGGCGGCGAAGTGAGCTTTCAGACTCGGCCGATCGAAGGGTTAGAAGATAAGGTGCCAAAAGACAAAGTCCCCGAGAAACTGATTCTGGACGGCCAGCAGCGACTGACGACGCTCACTCAGGCTCTCGCTATCTTTGAACCGGTATCGACCACCACCGCCAAGGGTAAAAAGATCAAACGACACTATTACTTTGATATCCGCAAGGCAGTCGATGCGCCCTATGCGCTTGAAGAAGCGGTAGTGGCTGTGGACGAGAACCGTCAGATACGGAGCAACTTCGGACGCGATATTGATCTGGACTTATCGACTCGAGAGTTGGAATGCACGCAGTTGCACTTTCCCTGTGATCAGACCATGAGTTCTGACGAGTAGGAAAGCACGTTACATCAGATCGCACCTGAGCACTTCGGCATCTATATGACGTTTCGGAAACAAGTATTGGTCCCGTTTCGCAGTTACCAATTACCGGTTATTCAACTCAAGAAGGAGACATCCAAGGAAGCGGTGTGTATCGTGTTCGAAAAAGTAAACACCGGTGGCGTACAACTTTCCGTGTTTGAGCTCATCACCGCCAGCTACGCTGCCGAAGGATTCAATTTGCGTGACGATTGGTACGGCTCCCGGGTGCGCAATGTTGAATCACGCAAAGCGAGACTTGAAGAAGAGCCTCTGCTTAAAGGAATTGAAGCGACCGAGTTTCTTCAAGCGGTCAGTTTGCTGCAAACGCACGAACTGAGGCAATCAGACCTGTCGGCGGGTCGAACGGGGAAACAGGTGCGACCCGTGAGTGCAAAACGCGCAGATGTACTTCAGTTGCCCCTTGAAGCCTGGAGGGAATGGGCCGACGAACTCGAAGAAGGCTTCCGTAAAGTCGCTCGGTTTTTGCGCAAAGAATGCTTCTACAATCGCCGGGAACTACCGTACAGCACTCAGCTAGTTCCGCTCGCGGCGGTGCTTACAAAACTCAAAGATCGTTGGTTAGAGCCGCGCATTTACGATAAGCTAACGCGTTGGTTCTGGTCCGGCGTCCTTGGTGAATTGTACGGCGGTGCAGTAGAAACGCGAATGGCCAACGACTACGAGGAGCTTCTGAAATGGTTTGACTCCGATGAGGCCGTACCCCGGACAGTGCGGGACGCAAGCTTTCAACCGGACAGATTTAATACATTGCGCACACGACTCAGCGCAGCGTACAAGGGAATCAATGTGCTCGTTCTGCGCGAGGGATCAAAGGACTGGTTCTGGAAGGCAAGCATACAGGAACTCGATGCGAACGAAGTCGCTCTCGACATACATCACATCTTCCCCCGTGACTGGTGTGAACGGAACGGAATTAGTAGAGATCAATACGATTGCATCCTCAACAAGACACCGATCTCGTACAAGGCTAACCGCAAGATCGGGAGCGACGCCCCTTCGAAGTACCTCCCCAGAATTCAGAGCGAGCCACAGGTTCGCCTGAGCGATGCGCATATGAACGAATTGCTTCAAAGTCACGCTTTGTCGCCAGAGGTACTCCGAGAGGATGATTTCCACCGCTTTCTTGAAGATCGGCGGAAGCGGCTGAGCACTCTCATTGAGAAAGCGATGGGTAAACCTGTCAGTCAGATACTGGAAGGCGGGGAATACGAGGATACGGACTTCGCAGAGTCTGATGGTGCGGTTGCTTCCTGAGCGAGACACAGTAGATTAGCATCTACAGAAGTGCACGAGACAACCGATGTATACCGAGCGACCCGCGCGACTAAAGTGTAAACAAACGTGGTGGCCCAAAGCGAATAGCGAGCCGGTCGATCACACCGCGCGGTCATTTGGAATGGGGATGATGTTGCTGAATGCTTCACCGATCGCTTTCGACACATCGGCGAAATCCGCTTCGGCTGCGTGATTGCTATAGTGCTCGGCCATTGCGGCCGAGCGGTGTCCGGTCGCAAGTTGCAGCTTTCGTTGTTCCACCCGATCCGCAAGGTTCGCCGCGAAGTAATGCCGCCAGCTGTGGAACACAACCCCCCGTTCGGCGAACTGCTTTCGCACCTCGGCGCGTTTGCTCGCCTTCTTTCGATCGCGCTTGTTCAGTGTCATATCAACCAGGGCTTCGGCTAAGCCGCGGCGCAGGATATTGTGTGACATCGGCGCGCTGCGGTCCGGTCCGTAGAATATGAATAACTCGGAGTTCTTGCCGAACGGGTTGCTCTCAATGAGTTCCCGGAGCTCGCTTCGCACCTTCGGTAGTAACGGTACGCTTCGTTCCTCATCGGTTTTGGTTGATTTCAACTTGTCGTCGCGGCTCCAGCTGTGGCGAATGTGCAGCCGGTCGGTTCCGACGTCGCCGATCCGCAGCGCTAAGATCTCCCCCGCTCGCGCTCCGGTCGTCATTGCTATGAGGTTACCTACACGTGCGCGCTTGTCTTTCCAGGTTACCTTAAACACTCGGGTTGCCTCGGTCGCGGTGAGAACCGAGCGCTTTTTCGACTTTCCGGCAAACTTGCGCAGTCCTGCACTCGGGTCGGTGTCCAGCTTCCCGAGTCCGGCAAGCCAACTGAAAGCAACGCCTCCCGAGTGCATGATCAGGTTGATGGTTTTCGGCGCAAGCCCTTTGGCGTGCAGCTGCAGCTGAAACT
>PUPD01000220.1 GCA_003552985.1 Spirochaetaceae bacterium | reverse complement strand
GCAATCACCTCAGTCTTGGGGTTGGTGCCGTGCTCCTCCAGCCGAAAAAACTTCAACATGCTCACTCGCCTCCTTGTGCCGTATGAATATGCATTCGCACGCGGAGACTATACAGTTTCGGCCGAGCTTTTGCATCCCCCGTTCAGGGGGATTACGATACTTTTCACCACAAAAAATCGTCCGGCAGGGCGGTACGTATATCTTCGTAGTACTCGTCGGCAACATCGCGGGCCGCCTGCACGGTCTGTACGCCGTCACTCGAGCGCAGCATGATCTCCTGCACTGCGTCTTCGAGAATCTCCCACTCAATCTCTGAGAGCAGCGCATAGACCTCGGGTTCGTCGTCAGCGAGCTCCTCTCTCACGATTGTGTGGATAGCTTCCGATTTGCCGTAGATCCCGTACGGATCCTCGAGGATACGAAGGTCATGGCGCGCAAACTTCACGTGCGGGTCCCAGCCGGTGACCACGATCGGCTCTTGCCCGGCAACCGCATCGTCCAGGGCCGCCGACATGGTCGCATCGCTGCCTTCCACGAGCTCAAATATCCCGAGCCCGCCGACGTCACCCTCAATCGCCGCGGCCGTTTGCCGCATCATTCCCGCGTCGGGATCTATCCCGATAATAAGGCGCTCGAAACGCTCTGCCTGCTCCACGAGATCCTCAATGCTCCGGATAGCTTCTAGGTAGGCCGGCACCACCAAGCCCAAAGCCGCGTCTTCGTAGTTCGGGCCCAGATCAACAACGTTCTCGCGATGCTCATCCCACTCGGAACCATGAGTAGAGGGCAACCAACCCGACAGATGCGCGTCGGCCTCACCGGCGGCCACCGCCGCCCACATCACCGGATTGGAAACCGCGGTGACCGAGACATTGTAATTGGCCCGCCGCAGGATCTCCCCCACAAGGTACGTGACCGCCGGCTCGCGATCCCACTCCACGTACACCAGGTCCACCTGCCCGCGCACCTCTTCCTCGGCGCACCCGGCAACCCCTAAGAGTAACAGTGTGGCCAACATTGCCACGCATACCCTTGCGCTCACCGCAGCCCCCTTCACTACTCGCTGCCGAACTCCACCCATCAACCGACTATCTCATCACCGCGCGCCCTGCCGGGCGCACCACCACCTGAAACACCACCATCCGAAAAAGGCCGCCCGAACGGGCGGCCCTGCTGTTGACAAACGTATCTTAATGTGCCGCCTCAATTCCGGCGGCAGAAAAACCGCGACGCATTAGCCACGTCGCCTGCTCAAACCCATTAGGGAATCCAGGTCTCCACAAGGTCGCGGTTCTCTTCGACCCAGACTTGTGCGTTCTCATACGGACCGCCGTGGGTGTCGTCGGCATTCCATTCCATCAGTTCCGCAAAGTCGTCTACTTCCCAGTAGAAGTTGTCCAGAAACTGATAGACTTCCGGCATGTCGTCCCGCAGCCCCTGGCGAACTATCGCAGCGACGTACTCGACCTCACCGTACACCCCTTGCGGGTCTTCAAGGTACTTCAGCTCGTGCCGGCCTTCCTTAGGATGCGGGGTCCAGCCGGTAACCACAATCCACCCCTGGTTGCCGTACGCGTCGGCGAGCGCGGCCTGCATTGCGGCATCGCTGCTTTCAACCAGCGTCAGCTCGAGACCGTACTCATCGATCGCTTCCTCGGTGGAGGCCATGATCCCGGCTCCCGGCTCAATGCCGATGATCTCACCGCCGAACTCGTCGGCATGGTCGTTCAGCTCGGTGATGCTGTCAATCTCGACGTAGGTCGGCACCATCAACCCGATGCGGGCACCGTCGAGCAACGCACTAAGCTCTTCAACACGGCCTTCGGTCGCTTCCCGGTACTCACCGTGGGTATGCGGCAACCATGCGCTGAGCATGCCGTCGCCGTCACCGGTCGCAATACCTTCCCACATCGCTGCTGCGCTCAGGGCCGTCACCGTGACGTCGTACCCCATCTCTTCGAGCACTACCTGAGCAACATACGTCGCGGCGATCTCGCCTTCCCACTCGACGTACAGCAGCTCAACCTGTTCAGCCGGCTCTTCCTCCGGCGCCCCGCCGGCGAATACGCCGACAACACCCAGACCGGCAATTAGCGCCATTGCCGTAACTACAGTAACAAAACGCTTCATATCTAACCTCCTTTAAGGTTACATGAATCAAGGCCATTACCGCGGGCTAAAGCTCGCCCCGGTAAACCAACTATCTCACTCTCATTATCTCCTCTCTCATACGCTCACACGGCGCGTTGACCGCCGGATCATGCCGCCTTGCCGGCCGCACCGATCTTCTGGGTGATACGGTCGAGAATCATCGCGACAACGACAACCGCGAGCCCGGCCTCAAAGCCCTGACCCGGCCGCAGGCGCTGAATTGCGCGCCACACTTCGCCGCCCAGCCCGCCGGCACCGATCATCGCCGCGATAACAACCATCGAGAGCGCCAGCATGATCGTCTGGTTCACGCCCGCCATGATGGTGGGCTTGGCCAGCGGAATCTGCACCTTGATCAGCTTCTGCATCGTCGTTGACCCAAACGCATCCGACGCTTCAATCAACTCGCGGTCGATCTGGCGAATCCCGAGCGAGGTCAAACGGATGACCGGCGGGATCGAGAAAATCACGGTAGAGAACAGCGCCGAAACGGCTCCCAGACCGAAAAACGGAATCGCCGGGATCAGATACACGAACGCCGGCATGGTCTGCATGAAGTCCAGAATCGGCCGCAGGATCTGATATACCGTCTCGTACAGGCCGCCGAGAATCCCGATTGGAAGACCTAACAGCATCGCGATTAAGGTGGCGAGCACCACCAGCGCGATTGTCGACATCGTGGGCTCCCACAACCCCAGGTTCCAGATGAACACCATCCCGAGCGCCGAACCGAGAGCCACCTTGCGTCCGCCGAACTTCCAGCCCAACAGGCCGATAAGAATCACAATGACCCATTCCGGCGGCCACAGCAGCCCGTCCTCGAGCCGTCCGATACCTACTCGCATCAGCGCGGCGATCGCCCTGGTCACGCCCGCAATCGCACCCGTAAGCCAGTTGAGAAACGCATCTATCCACGCTGCCAGCGGTATTCGTGGAATTATCTCGCCCATCATTGTGTGTCACCCCCCTCGCGCTCGGCGAGCGCCGCAAGAACAGAACCGCGGACCACGATCCCGCGCAGCCGATGCTCCTCATCCATCACCGCGACCGGGTTGTTGTTTTCCGCAACAAGCGGAAAGATGTTGCGCACAGGCTCATCCGGTGGGACGGTCGCGCATTCGTCGCGGCTGGTGATCTCGTCCAGCCACTTGTCGGCTTTCTTGGCAGCCTCAACCGCTCGTTCGGCGGTCACGTGCCCTAGTAGCTCCCAGTTAGATTGTTTGACCACAAAGATTCCCGACAGCCCGGCTTCCTGCATCTTGCGGAGCGCGGTCCGCGGGCCGTCCTTCGCAAACGCCACCGGCTGGGGCTTCTTCATCACATCCTCGGCGGTGAGCACCTTGGTAACGTCAACGTTGGCAACGAACTTCGCCACGTACTCGGTCGCCGGCTGGGTTAGGATCTCTTCAGCGGTGCCGATCTGCTCGATGCCCCCGTCTTTCATCAGGACGATTCGGTCGCCCATCTTGAGCGCTTCGTCCAGATCGTGGGTGATGAAGAGAATAGTCTTCTGCACCTGGGTCTCGAGCGACAGCAACTCATCCTGCATATCGGTACGGATCAAAGGATCCAGCGCACTGAATGCCTCGTCCATCAGAAGGACGTCCGGCTCGACCGCCAACGCGCGGGCAAGCCCAACCCGCTGCTTCATACCGCCGCTGAGGTTCTCAGGGTAATACGACCCCCACCCCTTGAGACCGACAAGCGCGAGCGCCTCTTCCGCTTTTTGGTAACGCGTGTCACGGTCCACGCCCTGAATCTCCAGCCCGTAGGCGGCGTTTTCGGCCACCGTCTTGTGCGGAAACAGCGCGAAGCTCTGAAACACCATCCCGAACTTTTCACGGCGCAACGCGCGCAGTTCATCAACGCTCAGCTCGGTAATGTCCTGGTCGTCGATGTAGATCTTACCGAACGTAGGCTCGATCAGGCGATTGACGCAGCGCAGCAGAGTGGACTTGCCGCTTCCGGACAACCCCATGACCACCACCGTCTCGCCTTCGTGGACGTCGAAGCTCGCGTCGGCGACACCGACCACCTGACCGGTAGCGTCCAGGATCTCATCTTTATCCATGCCTTGTTCGAGAAGCTCCCGAGCCTTTTCCGGAGTCTTCCCGAAGATCTTGTACACGTTCTGTATACTGATCTTGACTTTCGCCTGTTCCGGCTCTGCAGCGACCTGCGCGCTCTCGCCGGTACTTGGTATCGTCGCTTCCATACAGCTACTCACTTCCTTATTGGCTGATTTGCCTGTTCATTCGTACTCTTCATATCTGCCGCCCAAAACAGCGCGATTCGCAAATTGGGAACTCCAAACATCACTGCATGCCATAATGTGCCAAAACTTCCTGCAATTCGTTAACCCCTGTGAACAACTAATGACAAGGACCCTGAGGTAGGGAGCAAAGGCCTGTGCAGTTCCTGCGGCACGCTTTCATAGATTGATTAAATGGTACCGGTAGCGGACTCCGGCGTCAAGCGAAATGGGGCGTCTTTTGTGGATATGCTGCCGGTATTTGTGGTATAAAGTCACACTCAATTCATCTGCAGGAGCCGACTACTACTTATGAATGTCGTGTGTTTGGACTTAGAGGGCGTGCTCATTCCCGAGATCTGGATCAACGTGGCCGAGCGCACCCAACTCGGTGAGCTGCGCCTGACAACCCGTGACATTCCCGACTTCCACCAGCTGATGTCGCGGCGTTTAGAGATATTAGACGAACACGGAATCAGGATCGAGGATATTCATGCCGTCATCGGTGCAATGGAGCCCCTCGCCGGCGCGCTGGCCTTTATTCGCAGGCTCAGAAGCCGCCGTTCGGTGATCATCCTCTCGGATACCTTCACCCAGTTTGTGGAGCCGCTGATGGCGAAGCTCGAGTGGCCGGTACTGTTCTGCAATGAGCTCGCGATTGAGCCGGACGGGCGGATCAGCGGTTATCGCCTGCGCCAGGAAGACGGAAAACGGCGCGCCGTGGAAGCGCTGCAGTCGATCAATCTGACCGTGACGGCAGCCGGTGACTCGTACAACGATCTCTCGATGCTGCGCACCGCCGACCGCGCCGCCTGGTTCCGCGCCCCAGGCTCCATACTCGCAGAGCATCCGGACCTTCCGGCCTTCAATTCGTATGACGAGCTGCTTGCCTTCACCGATGATGCCGCCGAGTGATTCAGCCCTGCGCTTCAGTCAGGCGCTGAGCTCAGAACAGCGGAGAGGATCTCGCGCGTGATGGCGTACAGGGGCGGAACACCTTCGGCAAGGCGCAAGCGCTCGGACAGCCGCGCCTCGCTGCGCCCGGGAAGGTCCGAAACATAGTAGTAGAACTGCAGCAACAGCGCGTGCGGCACCACCCCAATCTGGCCGGCCTCGAGAATTTGGCGATAGTAATGCGCCCCTTCCATCTCAAGCCCGATGCAGCCCCACAGGTGCCGGTAGAACTGCAGCATCTCACGGTTCTGCAGCAACGTCCCGTCGACAGTCAGAAGCGGACCCATGTGAACCTCGCGGTCCGGCATGCGCGCCTGCAGCGCGTCGAGTTTGGCGTTGTCCGGCTCCGGCAGGGGGTGGAACTGATCGAGACTCTGCTGTATGAACGCCGTCGGCACCAGTACATCGCCGCGATTACCGAACAACGCGCCCGCCTTGCCCATCAGGCTGATGCTACGGAGGTTGGTGCCGAAAAGCATCGCCAGGTTCTTGATGATGTAGCCGGCCTGCTCCCCAAACGCGTAATCGATGTTGACGATCAGTTTCCGGCTGCCCGGCGGTACCGCCGGGACCCCGGGGTCGATCGCAGTATCGACCAGCCGCGCGCTGTCGATCAGCTGCACCTCAATTCCGGTTGAGACCGTCTCTTCGATACGATGGATCCCGTAAGCGCGTTCGGTCTCGCGCGCGTGGTTGAGCTCCGCAGGCTCAGTCGCGAAGTAGTTCCTCGCCACCGCGTAGACCAGGTCCTCCTGATGGGTCCAGTCCTGCGAGAGCAGGTTGTGCCGTCGCTTTTCGGCCCAGTTGAGAATCCGTCCCCGCGCTTCGGCGAAGTACGGATTGAGGCAGTTCCCAACCGAGTGCGTGTTGCTGCTGATCACGTGCACCTCCAGATCCGGCGGGAGGTCGCTGGGGTCGTGCCCGAGCAGCTCGTTCGTCGCCGCTCCGAGCTGGGTAGTCCAGAGCTCGATGCGGTGCTGGTTGTAGGTCTTCTTGCGTCGGCGCACATCGATCGTGAACATCTCCCGATGGCGCAGAATCTCGTTCAGACGCTGTGCGGTGTTCTCCGGCCACACCGTCCGCAGCCCACGCAGCTCCTCCGAGTTGAACGGCAGACTTTCCAGAAACTCCAGTTCGGACCCGTACTCCGCTTCGCTTGCTCCGGTCACGTAGCGCTGCAGCGCACCGGCCAGATCGCGATACTGAAGTCGGCGGCGAATCTTGCGTGCTTCGAAGGCGTACAGACACAGGCAGGAAACCAGGTCGATGAGATCAGAGAGCCCGCTGCGGATGAGGACCATGCTCTTGCCCGGGAGCATCTCCCAGACCTCCCGTCGCCGTGCGAGGGTGCGGATGGCCGGAAAGAACGCGTGCGGCGGATCGTACACCTCGGGAATCTCATCGATCAGAAGATACGCGAAGGTGTGGGTCACGTTCTGCGGCAGACGCTGGACGGCGTATGACAGCGCATGACAGTCAAGCTCGGCCGGCGAGAACGCTCCCTGGTGCAGTGCCGGCTTCAGACGCCGATAGAGCGGCACTAAGCGCGAGATATTGATATACCCGTTGTTCGCGCCCCTCGTCAGCTCCAGCTTGAAGCGGTCGAACCCGGCAAAGATCCCCTGCTTTTCGCGTAGGATTGTGCCCAAAGCCTGCGCGAAGGCCTTGGAACGTTCGATCAGACTGAGCAGCGCCTCACCCGGCATGACATAACAAACACAGTCGCGCAGGGCTCGGATCTCGAACACGCGGGGCTCGTCGAAGATCGATTCCCACTCCCCGAAGTAATAGCCCGCCTCTATAGTAAGGACGCGTTTATCTCCGGCTGCGGGGTCAAGCACCTCCACAACTCCCCGCTCGAGCAGATAGACGGTTCGGTCGGCCTCGTCGCCCTGGGAGATAATCACCTCACCGGCAGCGAACTCACATCGGCTCATGCCCGGCAGCAGCCGGGTCTTCTCGAGCTCCGGGAGAAAACGAAAGGGAATGATTCGATGAAGCAGCGCCATCTGGTCTTCGATCGGAAAGCCTCCATCCTGCGCAGACTGTCTTCACAACCCGGCGGTTCGCTCAACTATACCAGAGCCCAAACCTACCGTAAACGCGGTTTTCGCGTTACTATATCATAGGGAAGCGATGATGACGCTCAGGAATGACCAGTTGTCGGTTGCAGTGTTCGACCCGCGTGCAGATCAGGACCTGCTCGGTCCGCGGTTTTGCGCCGGCGGGTACGTGCAGCAGGTGTACGATGCGGACCTTACCCCGCTGTTGACGCGGCCCCAGGGTAGCTCGCAACCGTTCGATCCGTATCACGGAGAAGGGCTGCCGGAGGCGTTCAGCCTTTCGCCGGGCGCCGACCGCGCGCAGCTCGGCGAGCCGGTGCTTGTTCTGGGAGTGGGTCAGGTGCGGCCGGCGCCGGAACCCCCGCCTGCCGAGAGCACCGAGGTATCCGGCGAAGCTAGACCGCAGGTGGTCGAATACTCCGACTGGAGCGTTACCGCCAATGGCGTCGAGATCGAGATGCGCACCGAACACCGATTTCTCGAATGGCGGATTGAGGTACTGCGTCTGCTGCAGCTCGAAGGACGAACGCTGAGCTCAACGACAGTGCTGCGCAATCACTCCAACGTTCCGCTGATCTTCCAATGGTTCGCACGCCCGTTGTTTCCGCTCCCCTCGGACGGCCGGATCTGCCGTTTCGCCTGCGACTCGATCTATCTCGGGGAACATCCCCATTTCGTGCGCGAAGACGATACCGGGATAGCGATACAGGCGCCGCCCGCCTCACCCGACGGCGTCTATGCGCGGGTGGGCCTGCCGGAGGACTGCCCGCAACTGAAAGCGTACATCCCCCACCCGGCCACCGGTGAGGTCCTGCTGACCTCAGACTTTCGCCCCTATCACCTGCCGGTCTGGGCCAACAGCGAGGCCTGCTCGGTACAGCCGTACTACCAGCACGTGGTGATCGCGGGTCTCGAGGAACGCTGGAGCCTGCAATACACCTTCGGCGGGCCGGGCGCAGGCGATTGACGCCCCCGCGCAGAATCCTTACCCTCGTAGTTGTGAACGATAGGTTTGCATCACTACAGGCGCCTGACGCTGCATCGGTTCGCGAAGGCGTTAGCCGGCTGATCGACAACATCCGCTCGGTCATCTCGATAGATCACCACAAGCTTGAATACCTGGTGGCGGCGCAGGTT
>PUPD01000033.1 GCA_003552985.1 Spirochaetaceae bacterium | reverse complement strand
TCGTGGACTGCGGGCTTGTACAGGAGTGGGCACTGCGCGGGCGTAACTGGGAACCGTTCCCGTTCGACGCCGGCGAGCTGGACGCGGTTGTCCTCACTCACGCACACCTCGACCACTGCGGCCTGCTGCCCCAGCTCGTGAAGGCCGGGTTCCGGGGCCGTATTCACTGCACCGCAGCCACCGCCGAGCTCGCGCGCTGGCTTTCGACCATGAGAAAGCCTCCGCGGGGCGTGGTGCTCAACCATGGTGAGCTCCCGGCGATGGAGGCGTTGCGCGACTATCTGGTGGAACACGCCGCCGCGCCGCGGGCGGTCATTCCGGAGTACAGGGAGCGCGTAGAGCTCGAGTAACGCACCTGCCCGCCCGGAGACGATTACCAACACCAGCCTGGTAAGCCACCAAAGTCCAACCAATGCTTTCTCCGATCTGCTTGCCGGTATTGAGGCGGCAATCTCCGCATCGAAGCGGGGACTCGCTGTTTACACGGCCCTTCCAATCGCCTCATAATCGGAGTAATCCAGTGACCTCGACCGCAGAAACGCAAGGAGGAGCCGATGCGCCTCATCGAGCGCCATTTCTCCGACCGCGAAGAGCACCCCAGCGTGCTCATTGCCAATCTCCATGTCACGGCCGACGTACGGAAGAACCTTGATCGCATGCAGGAGGTGATGCAGGTGGCGCACGAGAAGGGCGCCAATATCGTGATCTTCCCGGAGCTGTGCGTGACCGGCTACGTCTGGGACGAAGGGCCCCAGGGCACAGCAGTGACGGAGCTCCTCCAGGAGGGCGAGAACAGCCGCATAGCGCCGGTCATCCGACAGATCCGGGACGGGCTTCGTGACGACGGTCGCGGGCCGGAGTATGTGTTCTACAACAACGTGCGCCGCAAGGACAACGACTTCTACAACTCCACCTACATACTCCATCGCGGGCTGGACTACACGCAGGAAAAGTACATCTACGACAAGGTATTCCTACCTCCGCTGGAGCAGCGCTACTTTCGCCACGGAACCGACAGGAGGTTGACCATACGAACAAGGTGGGGAACCTTCGGGTTTCTCATCTGCTACGATCTGTGTTTCCTGGAGCTCGCCAGGAACTACGCATTCCGGGACCACGTGGATGCCATCATCACAATGGCCCACTGGCGGTCGGAGTCGGTACGCGAGTACGCGCGAATGAACGTCATGACGGACCACTACTACGGGTTTCTCTGGGATCTGATGAACTCCTCGAAGGCAGCGTACAACCAGGTCTGGAGTCTGGGCGCCAACGCGGTGGGACCGCACGATGTGTCCGGCAGTTACTTCTGGGGTGGAAGCGGGATCTGGGCCCCCTCCGGTATGAATGTCGTGCAGGCGTCAAATATCACCGCCGAGCTCTTGTTGGTCCGAAACCTGGACATTCGCGGCCAGCGCGCCCACGAGCGTGACGATTTCGACTACCAGATGGACTTCAATCAGTTCAATCGCAAGGTCGCCGAAGCGGGATCTGAGCCGCAGCGGTTGTGGTGAGCCGGGAGGTCGCGCAGACCGGACGCTGGCGGGCGCGGCGGCGTTCAGGTGTTGGCCGGGAGGCATGCCGTGATTCGCAATGCGGCCGGATCAAACCGAGAGCTGCCGTTCCGCCGCCGGCTTCCGCGTCGCGCTCTCGTCATCCTGAGCAGCTCCGGCCTCCGTACGCCCCATCGCCGGCAGTATGTCCATCATCGACAGTTTCTGCTTATCGATCTTGCCGTTGCTCGTCCGAGGGAGCGTGTCCGCAAAGAGGATCCGATGCGGAACCATGTATGATTCCAGCCGGTCGGCACAGTGTCGCCAGAGCTCGTCCTCAGAGGGCGCCGCTGCGCACGATACTGCAACCGCCACAATAGCAGCCCCCAAGGCTGCATCCGGCACTCCGATCACCGCTGCCTCAATAACCTGCGAGTGCTCGCACAGTACGGCTTCCACCTCCTTTGGAGCCACCTTCCCCCCGCGCGACTTGATGATATCATCCCGGCGGGCGACGAAGTAGTAGAAGCCGTCTTCGTCGGTGCGAAACAGGTCGTTCGAGTAGAGCAGGCGCGCTCCCGATTTCGGATCGGCGCGGAAGTACTTCTCGGTCAGCTCGGGGTCGTTCCAGTACCCGCGCATTACATGCGTTCCGCGTACAACGAGCTCCCCGACTTCACCGGGACCGCACCTCCTTCCGCCCGGGCCTTCCACCCACACTTCGGTTCCCGGTATCGGAATGCCGACCGACCTGGGCTTGTCCCTGGTGCGGTCCGGAGGCAGGTACAGGGTACGCTTGCATTCGGTCATGCCGTACATTGAGAAGATCCTCACGTGCGGCAGAAGGGCCTGTAGTTGTCCGAGATGCGAAGGGGGTAGCGCCGCAGCGGTGCTCGTAATGTAGCGGAGCGAGCTGAGGTCATAGCCCTGGAGGTTGTGTTTTAGAAGCATCGAAGCCAGCGAAGGGATCAGAGGGAATCCGGTAATCTTGTACCGCTCAATCGTTCGAAGCACCGACGCCACACAAATGAAGCCGCACGCAACTACCAGTGTTCCGCCGAAACGAACCGTCATCAGCAGCTGGTACAAGCCGTAGTCGAACGAGAAGGGCAGCACGTTGATCACTCGGTCGTCGGCGGTGTTCTCGAGATACGATATGATCGCGTCGGCCGCGAACGCTACGTTGTTGTGCCCGCAGACCACGCCTTTGCGGATGCCGGTGCTTCCCGATGTATATATCAGGCAGGCCAGGTCCGGATCTCTGATGCCGACAGGAGGAGGATCTACCTCACCGCGACCGAATATCTCCTCGAATGTCATGTACGACAGGTGCTGCGGGGGATCAGGCAATGGTTCGGTCGAAATCACCGCCGTCAGGCTCGGAAGGTTTCTGAGATTCCCCTGCACTGCGCGGTATCCCGTTTCTCCGGTGACCAGGGCAACGGCTCCGCAGTCCGCAAGAATATTCTCCAGCTTGCTCGGCTTGGTCTCGCGATTGATCGGAACGAAGACTCCACCCGCCTTGAGAACGCCGAAGACCGCCTGGGCCATCTCAATGGAGTTGGGAAGATATATCCCAACGCGTTGCCCCCGGCGCAGACCGGCTTCCACCAGGGTGTGCGCAATTCGGTTTGCCGCGGAGTTTAGTTCGGCATAGGTCACGAAGGTGTGCTTATACAGTACCGCCGGTTTGCTCGGATACACCGCAGCCTTCTGTTCGAGGGACTGATGGATCAGGGTTCGACTGGGACTTCCAGTATCAGTGATATCCGTGATATCCCTGAGTTGACGCGAGATCATTGCCGCCTCCTGTCCTGAGATCCACGGAGCACCGGCTCTGAAGCACCATGAGATCGTACGCTACCCTCCCGAACCGCGCATCGTACTCAAGTCGTATTTTGCCTGCATTTACGACTTTTTCGCCCGCCGGCGGGTCCCGGTTCAGCTTGTGGAGCTATCCGGGTGCGTGCTCGTCGCCGAGCGCCTGCGGCATACGGAGCAGATGACGGTCGGCTGCGTGGCTGGAGATGAAGTGGTTGTCCTTGAGAAGCCCGTAGAGCTGAATGCGGTTCTCTATGCCGAGTTTGTCGAAGATATGGGTGATGTGCGTCTTCACGGTGCGCTCCGAGATCGAAAGGTGCTCGGCGATTGCGGCGTTGGTGTGCCCGGCGAGAATCTGCTCGATGATCTCCAGCTCGCGGGGGGTGAGCGCCGCGATGAGCCTGGACTTGCGGGTGCCGAACACCGGCCGGCCGAAGAAGATATATCCGATGCGCTTGCCCGCCGTGTCACGCAGGGCCGATGCCTTGATGTCAAGAAGCCCGCGCGAGGGCCCGTGATTCTGCAGATCCAGCACGACCGACACTGACGTCGGCGCCGACCCCGACGGAGCCGCCGACTGTGCCCCCGGGCGTGCATCAACCATCTCGCAGAGGCGCTCCCCGGCTGGGAACAGCTCGCTCACCGCCGCTCCCTGGAGCGATTCACTCGGCGTCTCAAACAGGTGCGCCGCCTCCTCATTTACCCGATGCACCGTGCGCTGATCGTCGACTATCGCCACAACGTAGCCGGGAAACGCAGTCAGCGCGATCTCCTCCAACCGCGGTGGGGCGGTGAGGAACTGAAACCGGTCGACGAGGTAGCCGAAACACAGAAGCCAGGCGAACTTGAAAAGCAGCACGCTTCCCTGCGACGGCACGCGAAGCAGCAGCGGGACGATTACTACCTCGGTGAAGGTGATTACCATCAGGACCACCACCGACCCTCCAAGCACGCGAAACACGCGCCGTTCCCGCACGGTGGCGGAGGCTCTCGCCTTCCTGAAGTAGACCACACCAGACACCGAATAGAAGACGAACCAGAGCACCAGCATACTGAAGAACGCGGCCGAGCCGTACTGGTGGTTAAACTGCCACGCCCCGTCGACGAACACGAACTCGCTCACGTAGTCGTTGTGCAGCCAGAAAAGCGCGGTCGAGATCACGCAGGGAGGGTAGATGAGATAGACAAGCCGGTGCCGCCTGGGGGTTGTTTCTGTGACCGCGAGCGCGAAGTGCAGGAATGCGCCGAAGTGCAGCAACTGAAACAGGCTGCCTACCAGGAACAGGCGTCGGAACCTATCCAGATCGACGGTCGAAAACGCAAACACCGCGATCACGGCCCAGGTTCCCAGGAACGCCGACATCAACAGAAACGCCTGTCGAGCACGAGAGGAGGTATCACCGCGCACCACCAGATACCCCAGCAGGAATGAAAGGAAGCCGGTTAATGCTGCTATAGCCACCATCCGGGTGACTCCCCCGGCATGCGAACGGCCTTTTCAGGGAGAAGCGGCCCGCACACCGCAACGCGAAGGCGCCTAGGAAAGCAGACACAGGAGCAGTAATGCTACGCGCTAATACTTTTCAAACCTATTATTAAAGCGATTCACTGAATATGTCAACTCCGCACCGAACCGGCCGGCGCATCGCAACCGATACGCAGATGGGCTTGCAGCTTAACATGACTGCCAGTATCATAATAGCCGAGCCGGTACCGGCCGTCCGATCAGGAGGATGCTGTGTCGTCGGACCAGGCAACGCACGCTCGCGAACTAATGGACCGAGGCGAGTGGGAAGCAGCTCGCCGGCTTCTCGAGGATGCCGTCACACGCGCCGCATCGGCCGAGCTCCTGGAGGATCTCGGCCTTGCAACCTCGTGGTGCGAGGACGGGACCGCTACCATTGACGCGCGCGAGCGCGCCTTTGCAGCTTACCGGTATGCCGGCGATCGCCGCAGCGCCGCACGCATGGCGCTGCTCCTCGTTCTCGATTACCTTGAGTTTCGCGGAGAGCAGGCGATCGCCAACGGGCGGCTGCAGCGAGCACGACGGCTGCTCGGTTCCGAACCACTCTGCTACGAGCACGGTCTACTCGCCTACACCGAAGGCTACCTCCGCGTTGATTGCGACCCGGCGAAGGCCGAAAGCTGCGGCAAGCGCACCCTCGAGCTCGGCGAGAAGCTTTCAAACGTCGAGCTTCAGATGCTCGGACTCGCGCTGTGCGGGTTCGCGCTCGTAAATGCGGGCGAAATCACTCGTGGAATGGACCTGCTCGATGAATCGACTTCGATCGCGGTCGCGGGAGAAGCGAAGGATCTTACCGCGATCTCGCAGTCGTGCTGCCAGATGATCTGCGCCTGTGAGCAGGTGCGCGACTACGACCGGGCCGAACAATGGTGCCGTCACGTCAAAGAGTTTGCGAAAAAATGGAAGCTTCGTTCGATATTCTCCTACTGCCGCACGCGCTACGGACTCGTACTTATCTATCGCGGCCGGTGGCAGGAGGCCGAGAATGAGCTTCTCGCGGCTGAACGGGAGCTTGGTGAGTACCGGCCCGGCATCGCCTCGGAGAGCATCGTGCGGCTCGGCGAGCTACGCAGGAGGCAGGGGCGCCTCGACGAAGCGTGGGAGCTTTTCGAGCGAGCCTCGTCGAATGTATTCGCGCTGCTCGGACGCAGCGCGGTCTCGCTCGACCGCGGCGATCTTGAGTCCGCCGTTGAGTTCGCCGATCGCTTTCTGCGCCACTTCGCGGCCGAAGACCGGTCCGACCGGCTCAAGGCGCTCGAGCTAGTCGCTACCGGGCTGATCGAGCTCGGGCGACCACACGCCGCAACCGAACACCTCACCGAGGTGAAGGCGATCGCCGAGTTCACCGGAACCAGTCATGCAAAGGCGGTGGGAGCAGATCTTCACGGCAGGCTGGCGCTCGCATGCGGCGATCTTGAGACCGCCTATCGGCACTTCTCCGACGCCGCCGATCTCTTCGACCGAGACGCCGATTCGTACGTCGCCTCGATTGTGCGGCTGCGGCTGGCTACGACGCTTCGCGCGCTCGGCCGGCATGACCGGGCCCGCGGCGAGGCGCAACACGCACTGGCGGCGTGCCGGGAGCTGGGCGCTGCACGCGAGATCGAGCGCCTGGAAGCGTTTCTCGAGGACCGCCCGCAAGGCATCTTTCAGACCGGTGAGGCCCGGGGAAACGGTGTCCCAAACGATATTTCAAATGATGTCGCGGCGGACCATGCCGCACCTCATGCGCGACCACCGGCCGGTTCCGGCAATGAGCTGCCGTCGACGCGGGAAATCGAGATCCTTCGTCTGATTGCATACGGTAAGAGTAATCGGGAGATCGCCGACACCCTCTTTCTCAGTGTCCGTACCGTGGAGCGCCATCTCTCAAACCTGTACCTCAAGATCGGGGCCTCCGGAAAGAGCGCCCGCGCGGTCGCGGTCGCCTACGCATTCCGACACGGCATTGTGTAACAACTGCGTAGTACCCGCCATTAGACGCTACGTGTGACTTCCGGAGCGATTACGTGTCACGACGGAAGCGTGCTCTCGGAATAAACGCTACCTTTACCTCCAGACTATATGTTGGAGGTGTATACCAATGGCAGATTTGACGGCAATTACGCGCTCGGGAGACCGAACCGCGCTCAGCAACACTGCGGTCCGCGAGCTTGTTCGCGGTTTCCAAGGGCAAATCGCCGGCCCCGGCGAGGACGGGTACGACGAAGGGCGACGATTGTGGAATGGAATGTTCGACCGGCGACCTTCGCTGGTAGCTCGCTGCGCGAGCGCCGACGATGTCGCCCGTGCTATCACCTTCGCCCGCGAGCATGAGTTGCTGGTGGCGGTGCGCGGCGGCGGACACAGCGTCGCCGGTTACTCGGCATGTGACGGGGGGATCGTCATCGATCTCTCGCTCATGCAGGCGGTGCAGATCGATGCTGATACCCGTCTTGCGCGGGTGCAGGCGGGCGCAACCTGGGCGGTGCTTGACCGGGCCACTCAGCAGTACGGACTCGCCGCGCCGGGTGGGGTCGTATCCACCACCGGTGTTGCCGGTTTGACCCTCGGCGGAGGATACGGCTGGCTGCGTCGCAAGTATGGGCTGAGCTGCGACAACATGCGATCAGCGGAAGTCGTGACCGTCGACGGCAAGCAGCTTACCGCGAGCGCAACCGAAAACCCCGACCTCTTCTGGGGGCTCCGGGGCGGCGGAGGCAACTTCGGCATCGTGACTTCATTCGAGTTCGAGCTGCACCCGATCGGGCCCCAGTTCATGTACGCAGCCGTGCTCTATCCGCTGGAGCAAGGCGTCGAGGTGATTTCAGCATGGCGTGACTTCATGGCCCACGCACCCGACGAGATTACTTCCGACGTCACGCCGTGGACCGTCCCCCAAGACCCGGAGCTCCCCGAGGAGATTCACGGCCGCGACATCGTTATGCTGGAGGCGGGCTATGCCGGGCCGGCCGAGGAAGGCGAACGGGCCCTTCAGCCGTTGCGTGAGCTCGCCGAACCGCTGTTCGACATGAGCGGTATCATGCCGTACGTGGAGGCGCAGAGCTCGGTCGATGAGCTCGTGCCGGCGAGGGAAAAGCTCTACTACTGGAAGTCATTGAACCTTAACGAGCTGAGCGACCCGGCCATCGAAACGATCATCGCCCAGTGCAGAAAACGGCCCTCCAAGGTGACGCGGGTACCGATTCGTTACCTCGGCGGCGCGATCTCGCGGGTCGGCACCGAGGAGACCGCGTTCGGCGACCGCAGTAAGCCGATCCTGCTCAGCATTGACGCCTCATGGAGCGACCCCGAAGCGACCGACGAGAACATCACCTGGGTACGCGAGTTCTGGAAGCAGATGCTTCCCTATTCCGACGGCAGCGCTTATCTCAACTTCGGGGGCTTCGGCGAGGACGGCGACTCTTTCGTTCAGGCGAGCTTTGGTAAGAACTACCAGAGGCTCGCCGAGCTCAAGCACAAGTACGACCCGCAAAACATCCTGCGCCTGAACCATAACATCAGGCCTGAGACGTAACCTGCGGCACACGCTTCCCCGGGCCGGCGAACCGGCCGGGCGTTTCCCGGCTGCCGGCTCGGGCTCCGGCTCCGGCTCGCGCGGGGTTCTGAGATCACGCGTGCGGCGCCTGGGGGCCGTCATTCGGGAAGGCGCCGTAATCCGGGAAGCCGGCCCTTACCCGGGAAGCCGGCTGAGGGCCGTTTGAAGCTTCGGGAGCGGCCTCAGGCTTCAGCCAGGAGCGCAGAACGAAGAACCCGGCAACCACCTCAGAGGTAATGCGCTCCTCGCCGGCGGCATACTCCACAAGCTCATCCCCGATGCGGCGATAGAATCGGTGCGCGAGTGTCTCAGGGTCGAGC
>PUPD01000238.1 GCA_003552985.1 Spirochaetaceae bacterium | reverse complement strand
GCGAGCCGCCTGATTTCAGGAACTCGAGGTAGCGGTCGCGTTCGGTGTCACCGCCATGGAGAACCTGGCGTGCCAGCGTGACCGCCGCGGATATGCCGGTTGCGTATTTGTACACGTAGAAAGCGCGGTAGAAGTGCGGAATCCTGAATCCTTCAATGTCGGCGAGCTCATTGATTTGAACTTCCGAACCAAAGTACTTTTCGAGCAGCCGGCGATACTCTGAACGCAGCCGATCCACCGTGAGCGGTTTACCACGTTCGACACTTTCGTGCGTAAGCTGCTCGTATTCGGCGAACATCGTTTGACGGAACAGGGTGCCGACAAGATCGTCGAGCTGCTTGTTGACAAGATAAGCCCGCATCTTGAGGTCTTCAGTTTGGTGCATCAAGTGCTTGGCAAGCAGCTGCTCATTGAATGTGGAGGCCACCTCAGCCTCAAAGATTGTGTAGTCGTAGTGTTGAAACGGATTGTTGCGGGTGGAGTACCATGAATGCATCGAGTGTCCCGCTTCGTGGGCGAGCGTGAACACATCACGGAGCAGGTCTTCGCGGAAGTTCATGAGGATATAGGGCCACCCTTCGTATGAACCGGCCGAGAACGCGCCCGAGCGTTTGCCCTTGCTCTCATAGCGATCTACCCAGCCTCCGAGTAGTCCTTCGCGCAGTACCGAGCAATACTCCTCGCCGAGCGGTTTGAGCGCTTCGAGCACAACGTCGACGGCCTCCTCAAAGGTGTGGTGGACATTAAGCTGCGGAACGAGGGGGACCCGTGTGTCGTACAGCTCAAGGCGGTCGAGGCCAAGCGCGCGGCGTCGCAGTTCGTAGTACCGGTGCAGATGGTCGAGTCCTGAGGTTACGGTGCCGACGAGATTGTCGTAGACCGACTCAGGGACATCGTCCGGGAATAGGCGCGCTGCTCGCGATGAGGGGAAATTGCGTACCCGCGCTTTGTAAATGTCGAGTTGGACGCTGCCGGCATACAGGTTGGCCAGGGTATTCCTGTGGGCGACGAACTCCGAGAGAAACTGGGTATAGGCGCGCGAGCGTACATCCCGATCGGGGTGCTCCATGAAGCTGCCGTAGGACGCGTGCGTGAGCGGGCGCGGACCGTCCGGTGTTTCTACGTCACCAAACTCCATATCGGCGTCGGTCAGAGCGCCGAAGCTCTTTTGCGCGGTCTGATTGGCTTCCTGCTGGAGGGCGAGGAGCCGTTCTTCCGCTTCCGACAACACATGCGGCTTGTAGCGCAGGATCTTGCGCAGTGAGATCGCGAACTCAGCCACTTCCGGATCTGAAAGGAACTCCTCGATGGTATCATCGGGAATCGCCTGGATCTCCGGAGTCTGGTAGCTGGCCCGTGCTTCCGCGGCTGTCGCCGCCTGCATAAAGCGTGAGAAGCGGTCGTGGTTACGGCTGTCGGATATGTCTTCGGAAAGACGCAGTTGGGCATAGTAACCCAGGCGTTCCTGCAGCATGTTCATCTGCTTCATGAGGCGCAGACATTCGGCGAGGGCCTTCGCCGACTGCCCGAGCGTTCTCTTGAAGCGATCGATCTCGGGCGTCTGTTTCATGTAACGTTTGAGATCGGCTTCCCATGCGTTGTCGTTCTCGTAGAGGCTCGAGAGATCCCAGCGATACTCGGCGGGGACTTCCTCCCGGCGGGGTATCTGCGTTGTGTTCTGACTCATGCCTGCAACTTAGCCTTGAACCGCAGAGTCGTCAAGGAGCACTGACGGCAGCAGAGCGCCGAACCGCCGTGGCCGGAATTGTCAGTTGATCTCGTGCTCGAGGGCGTCCAACAGAAGCGCGAGCCTGCGTGCCGCCTTGCCCCGGTGGGAACACCGGTGTTTTTCGGCGGCCGAAATGTCGGCTACCGTGACCCCGAGGTCGGGAAGAAAAAAGACCGGATCATAGCCGAAACCGCCTTTACCTGTTGACGGCTGAGTTGCGATCCGGCCGTGCCAGGTTTCTTGCACGATATAGAACCGGTCAGCTCCCAGATAGGCCACCATGCAGCAGACATAGTGGGCATCCCGGTCGTTCGTATGCGCGAGCGCGGACAGCAGCAGTTGATTGCGCTCGGCGTCGTTGAGGTCAGGCCCGCCGGGAGCGCTCCCATAGCGGGCGGAACGCACGCCCGGCTCGCCGCCGAGCGCATCCACGCAAAGCCCGGAGTCGTCGGCGACGATCACCAGCGCTCCGCTTGCGGCGGGCGCGTCGGGGCCGCCACCGGCGGCATCGCTTGCTTTAGGGTGACTACCGGCGGCAGCTCGTTTGGAGGCGCCACCGGCAGCGGCGGCTTCCCGGTGCTCTGTGACCAGCTCGTACAGGGCCCGTGCTTTGTCGTGCGCGTTGCCGATGAAGCTATCGGCGGTTTCATCGTGCTCGAACTCGAGACCGAGTTGCGCCGGGGTGATGAGCTCATGGCGCTGCATGATCTCAGCCAGTTCGCGTTGCTTGTGCGTGTTGTTAGAAGCCAAAAGGAGTTGCATTGCGCCATATTATTCCTCAGCGGCCGGACTGTAAACCTGCCTGGGCAACAACCTTGCGCAGGTAGTGCACCGTTGAATCAACCGAGCCCTTGGGTATTCCCAGGGCTCTCGAGATCTCGACATTCGACGGCGCGAGCGGGACCTGCTGTAACAAGCGCCCGGCCCGGCGATAGCGGCCACGGTGCAGTTCGAGTATGCGCTGAAGTCTTTCTGTCATCTGGGGGCCGGCCGTCGTCTTGATTCGCATATGGGCGTACTGTATCTGGAAGAACGCTGCCGAGCGGCGGTTCTGAAGCATGGCGATCCGCGCAAGGCGTCCCTGCATACAGGCGCGCAGCTCGAGCCATCCGTTGTGGAGGCGATCTACGTCGAACCCGGTGACTAGTGCGAGCTCAGCGATATCCTCATCGTTCAGTCGAAGGCAGCACTTCATCGCCATGATCACGATCCTGCGTGCATTCGCGCCGGTTTGAGCTCTGCTGCGCGGAACCGCGGTCAGCACCGACAGGACTTCACCGATCTCAGCCCGCAGTGAAGGCGGCGGATGGGAGTTGCACACGGGGTCATACAGCGGCGGATTCTCGGCAATCTGGTCGCTTTCGAAAAAAACGGTGTTGCAGACTGCCGGCGAATCGGCCGTGGCTCGCCTTATCTTCTCGCGGTTTCGGATAGCGATGTAGGTGCGGATCTGGTACTTCAAGGTGGTGTACAGGTAGGAGGCGAACGGCTTGCCGCGATTTTCGAAGCGAAGCAGGGTCAGGCGAATGCGCGGGTAGAAGAACAGCAGAAAGTCACCGCAGTCGTCTTCTCTCAAGCCGAAGCGGCGAGTGGGGTAGACGTAAACGCGTCGCATAATCTCCGAAAACAGTTCGTTGCTTCCGCGTCCGGTACGTTGGTAGCTGAGAACTCGACCGGTCAATTGGTCCATGGTAGCTCCTTGGACAGTGGGGTGCCCGGTTATACGAAACGGGGCAGTACGTATTGCAACCCATGTGCCAAGAATCGGCCGTGAACGCATGCGATGATTTACATAGATTTACAAATGAAGCCAGGATGCTCTCTATGCAGTTTTCGGAAGCCGTTCTTCGATCAGTGCGACTAACTGGGCGTAGACCTCATCCGCCGACCGTTCGATGAAAAACCCTGCCGCACGCTTATGCCCGCCACCGCCGAACAACTCGGCGATCTCGGCCACATCGAAATCAGAGATTGAGCGTAGGCTTCCGGTGCAGCTGTTCTCGCTTTCCTCACGCACGAAGGCCACCACTTCGCATCCGTGTACTCCGAGCAGCAACTGATACAGTGTGGCGGTGTCGCGCTCACTGGGTGGGAACTCGCGCGCGTCGTCCAGGGTTTGGAGCGTTATGAGCGCCCGGTCGCCGCCTATGGGTTTGACCCGCTCGAGCAAGCGGGCGAGGAGGAGACGTGAGGCCAGCGGCTGGCCGCCGAACATCGCGTCATGCGCGGCGCGCGGGCTTGCGCCGGCGTCGACCAGACGGGCAGCGGCGCGGAACGCATCCCCGCTGCCATGGTCAAGGTGGCGGAAATAGCCGGTGTCGGTACAGAGACCGAAGAGCGCGTTTTGAGATTCATCGGGCGTGAGACGCTCACCCGAGTGCTCGATCAGTAACTGGACGAGGACCGTCGTCGACGGTGCGCTCGGATCCACAAGAACGCGCTCCCCGTTGGCGCTGTTGGATGCATGGTGATCGATAACCGCCACCGGCAGAACCTCGACCAGGCCGGCGAGTCTGCCGAGTCTGGCGAAATCAGATGAGTCAAGGACGATTGCGGCCGAGTCCCGTGCGTTTAGCGAAGCCGGCTCAGGAGCGCTCGACTCAAACAGGGGGTGATAGTCACGAACCTCGGGCCGATCGAACGGGCCTTCATTCATGAGCCGCACGTTCTTGCCGCGGCGGCGTAAGAACGAGGCGAGGACCAGCGAAGCTCCGATACAGTCGCCGTCAGGCTCTACGTGACTGAGGATGTAGTAGGTTTGATACTGCTCCATAAACTGAAGCAGCGATTCTACAGTTGACGCAAGGTTAATCATCTTGGTTGGCAACTGGGCCTCGCTCCGGTGCTGCGCCGAAACCCCAATGTCTGTATTGCGGGTTCCGGTTGAATGGCGCCGAAAGCAGCCGGTTTATACACGCCGGCCGGCCGGCGGGGCCATACCTCGGCTTGAGACGACGTCTGCTGCGCCTGCCGGCCGCGAGGATTCCGCGAGGCTAATAGCGCACACGCAGCGTGTCGCCGACCTCATCGAAGCGTTCGCGCACTTCGGGCCGATTCGGCAGAAGCCCCCAGGACGGGTGCGCGGTGTTGCTGCGCACAAAGAGCCGCACGTGCGAGAACTCACCGTTCTTGTAGTGGACCTGCATATACGGGGCTGCTCGCCGCTGGGTGAAGACAAGCTCACCGATACCGGCGCCTTGCTCGAACCAACGCGCCGGGATATACGTCTCGACCGTTTCCAGCCGGCTGCTGCGATACACCACCTTGTAACCGGCGCTGTGAGTATAGACACGCTCCAGCGGAATGGTGCGGACGTAAAGACGGGGCTCGTCAGCACTTGCCTGCGCAGCGAGAACGAGTATTAGCAGCACTAAGCTCACGAAGATGGCTACCGGCTTCTTCACGATCATCCCTCCTGGACAGCTTCGCTCGCTCTCTAGTATATGCGGTCAGGTTTTCAAATGCAAGGCACACGGCGCTGCGTTGTATCTTCGCAGACTGCCTATGCGGTCTTGCGGTCAAACAGCACTTCGGGTTTTTCACCGTCTTCGATGACGGCGCGGGTGATTACCACCCGTTTCGGCCCCTCCATTGACGGAATATCGAACATGATGTCTATCATCACGTTCTCGACGATAGATCGGAGTCCGCGGGCGCCGGTCTTCTGTGCCATCGCTTTGTCTGCAATAGCTTCGATCGCATCGTCTTCGAACGACAGTTCGACATCGTCGAGCTTGAGCGAGGCCTGGTATTGTTTGACGATTGAGTTCCGCGGCTCCCGCACGATGCGGACGAGGTCCTCCTTGGTGAGGTCCCGCAAAGCCACGTTAATCGGCATGCGCCCGATGAACTCGGGAATGAGCCCATAGTGAATCAGGTCGTCTGGATGCAGCTGCCGCATCAGGGCCGAGGAATCGCGTTCGGACGGCAAACGGACATCGGCGCCGAAACCCATCGGCTGCTGCAGCACGCGCTGTTCGACCAGGCGCTCGAGCCCCACAAAGGCTCCACCGCAGATAAAGAGAATGTTGGTGGTGTCGATCTTGATCATCTCCTGGCTCGGGTGTTTTCGTCCGCCCTGAGGAGGCACTGAGGCCACCGTGCCTTCAATGATCTTCAGTAGCGCCTGCTGTACGCCTTCTCCGGACACATCGCGCGTGATCGACACATTCTCGCTCTTGCGCGCGATCTTATCGATTTCATCGATATAGACAATTCCGCGCTCGGTGGCCGCGACATTGTTCCCGGCTGCCTGATACAACTTGAGCAGGATATTCTCGACATCCTCACCAACGTACCCAGCTTCGGTAAGTGTGGTGGCATCGGCGATCGCGAACGGTACCCGTAGCTTGTCGGCGAGTGTCTTGGCCAATAGGGTCTTGCCGGTTCCGGTTGGGCCGATCAGGAGCACATTGGCCTTTTCGATCTCGATGTCGTCCTCGAGCTTGCTCTTATGGGTGATGCGTTTGTAGTGGTTGTAGACGGCCACCGAGAGCACCTTCTTAGCCTCTTCCTGGCCAATCACGTATTGATCGAGATGCGATTTTATGTCCTTGGGGCTCGGGATCTCGTCGAGGAACTCGGTGGTCAGCACCTCGTCTTCTTCGTCGAGGATCTTCTTGCAGACATGGACGCACTCATCGCAGATGTAAACTCCCGGCCCGGCTATCAGGCGACGAGCAAACTCCGAGTTCTTGCCGCAGAAGGAGCAAATCTTGATGTTCTCGCTGTTATTTTTCTGTTTGCTCATTGGCACTCTTCCTTGTTAGGACGCTGTCGACGACACCGTACTCAACACTCTCCTCGGCTGACATGAAGAAATCGCGTTCCATATCAGCGGCGACCTGCTCTTCGGTCTTCCCAGTGTGCTGGGCAAAATAGCGGATCAGCATCTTCTTCAAGCGTACCATTTCGCGGGCCTGAATGCCTATATCAGTGGCCTGCCCATGCACACCGCCCCACGGCTGGTGGATGAGTATACGCGAGGAGGGTAGCGCATAGCGCTTTCCTTCCTCGCCGCCCGCCAGCAGTATGGCGCCCATAGAAGCGGCCTGGCCCATACAGATGGTCTGCACGGCCGGCTTGATGATTTGCATCGTATCGTAGATGGCCAGACCGGCGGTCACTGAGCCACCCGGAGAGTTGATATACAGGTTGATGTCCTTTTCCGGATCCTGGGACTCCAGGAACAGAAGCTGGGCTACCACCAGGTCTGCGGTGATGTCGTGTATCTCGCCGTCGAGAAACACTATGCGATCTTTGAGCAGTCGTGAGTAAATGTCGTAGGAGCGTTCGCCGACTCCGGTCTGTTCGACTACGATTGGAACCATTGTGTTGTTCTGTTCGGTCATTGCGGAAGCCCTTTGTGCGTGTACTGAATTGCCCTCGAATTTACGCATTTCGTTGCATTGCGTCCAGGAATTTTACCGTGTTGCCGGTTTTCACGTTGGTGCGCTCGAGCAGGCTGTCGTATAGCTTGCGCTCGCGCACCTCCTCTCGCAGGTGCTCGATCATGTTGTTTTGCTCGAGGTAGTTGCGCGCCTCATCCGGATCCATTGAGCTAGCCTCGGCGCGCTGTCTGATGTCGGCGTCCAGCTCCTCATCGCTAACCTCGATGTTTTCCTTTTCAAGTATCTTCTGGACAACCAGGCGGCGGCTGAGTCGCTTAGTCGCGTCGTCGCGCCAACGCTCGAGAAAGTCGTTCTTATTCATGCCCTGTGCCGATAGCATGCGTTCAACCTGCTCGGAGCTGGACTGAAAGCGCTGCACGAACTCCTGCCAGAACTGCTCAAGTTCCGCGGCCAGCATCGATTCGGGAACCTCGAGCTTACTGTTCTCAACCACCTTGTCGAGGGTCTTCTGGATCTTCTCCTCGCGCACGCGATTCTCTACGGCTTTGGCGAGCCGCTCGCGAATGTCGTTCTTGAGATCGTCCAAGGTTTCGTACTTCTCGCTGACGTCCTGCGCGAGCTCGTCGTCAATCTCCGGCAGCTCGCGTTGCTTGATGGTTTTGATCCGGACGCCGAGCTTCTTCGTCTGCCCTGCAAGCTCAGACTGCTCGAAGTCCTCCGGGTATTCCTTCGTGATCACGGTCTCACCGCCCTGTTCAAGGCCGAGAATGTCGTCATCGATCTTATAGAGGTTGTACCCACTTCCGACGGTGAACACGAAGTCCTCACGCGCGGTACCCTCGATCACCTCGTCGTTCTCGTCGAGCTCCCGGTAGTCGATGGTGACGATGTCGTCCTTTTCGACTGCGCCCGCGGTTTTCTCCTGAACGACTGCGTTCTGATCCTGGATATGCGTCAGTTCGCGCTCGACGTCCTCCTCAGTGACCTCGATCTCGTCGATCTCGATCTCGATGCCTTCATACTCCCCGAGCTCAATGCTGGGGTAGACGTCGTACTTCACGCTGAAGGTGAAATCCTCGTCGGTCTTGAGCTCGATCTCGCCGTCAAGCGCGGGCTGAGAGTAGGGGAGGGGCTTCTCGTCGATTTCCTCAAGCGTTTGTCTGAGGCTTTCGTCGAGCAGCTGAGTCGTCGCTTCCCATTTTAGGCTTTCTCCGAACTTGCGCTCCATTATCTCGAATGGAACCTTGCCCTTGCGGAATCCCCTGACCTGTGCGGTTTTGGCGTATTCCTTGACCACCTCGTTGTATTTCTCGTTGACGCTGCCCTTGTCGACAGTGACGGTAAGACGCACCGCTGCGTTTTCGAGGCGCTCAATCTGCTTGTCTGTGACCATGTATGCTGCTCCCGTTTTTTGTAGAGAGTGGTTCAAAAAAAAAGCGACCCGGAGCAACCAGGCCGCCTTTCACGGAGAGCGGGAGACGGGAATTGAACCCGCGACATCCACCTTGGCAAGGTGGAGCTCTACCGCTGAGCTACTCCCGCGCGATGGAGCGGTTCCGAGCCGACACGCTTCCGGATGTAGGCCTGCGAGAGAAGGGACTCGAACCCTTACGCCGTTACGGCACTAGATCCTAAATCTAGCGTGTCTACCAATTTCACCACTCTCGCCTATACTACCGAACCGTTT
>PUPD01000252.1 GCA_003552985.1 Spirochaetaceae bacterium | reverse complement strand
CGAGATCCACCGTACAATCCTTCCGCGTATCGAGTTGTGGCGGGATGCACGGGACGTTAACCTCCAGGGGAGCTCCCCCGGCTTGGACCGCACGCTCAAGCACCATCGAGAATACGCGATCTTCGCCGGTAAACGGGTACGAATCATGCTCAGTACGAGCAATGAATGGATAAGCGGTGTGCTCAGCGCAAGCGATGAGGACTCCTGCACGATTGAAACTGCGGACGGTATGCGTCGGCTGCCTTTCACCGAGATCCGAAAGGCCAAGCTCGACGAGTTCCGGGAGGTAAGGTAAACGAGATGAGCTCGGCACTCAGCGATGCAATCCGGGGGCTTGCACAAGACAAAGGCATCTCAGAAGAGCTGATTCACCGAACAATAGAGGAGTTCCTCCTTGCGGCCTATAAGAAGACGTTCGGTACAGCCGAAAATGCAGTAGTCCAGTTTGGTGAGGAAGAAGGCGAGGTTACACTGTTCGCGCAGAAGCGCATCGTAGAAGACGTCTATGACCCGGTGACCGAGATCGAGCTCGAGGAAGCACTCGAGTACAACGAGGAATGCGAAATCGGGGACGAGCTGCTGATTGAAATCAACCCGCAGGAGTTCGATCGCACCGCGATCCAAAGCGCCAAACAGCGCGCGAAGCAGACGCTACGGGAAATACAGAAGGACACGCTGCACTCGGAGTTCAAAGATAAAGTCGGCGAGATGATCATCGGTTACTATCAGCGTGAGCGCAACGGCAATATCTTCGTGGATCTCGGCAAGACCGAAGGGATCCTCCCGAAACGTTACCAGTCGCCGCGTGAAGTCTATCGACCGAACGACCGCATCAAAGCTTTGATCTACGAAGTCAACAAGGCTCCGACCGGGCTGCAGATCGTGCTCTCTCGCACACACACCGAGTTCGTACGACGCGTGTTCGAGCTCGAGGTCCCCGAGATCTATGACAAGACGGTGGAGATCTACAAAATCGTCCGCGAACCCGGATACCGAACAAAGATCGCGGTGTACTCCAACCGCGAAGACGTCGACCCGGTAGGGGCGTGCGTCGGTATGCGCGGCGTTCGTATCCAAGCGATTGTGCGCGAGCTCGAAGGCGAGAAGATCGATATCCTCAAGTACGACACCAACGTTCCGGAGTTCATTCGCAACGCGCTATCTCCGGCTGAGGTATCACAGGTGATTATACTGGACGAAGCTAAGAAGCAGGCGCTCGCGATTGTGCCTGAGTCTCAGCTGTCGCTGGCGATCGGGAAGCAGGGGCTCAATGTGCGCCTTGCCAACCGACTCGCCGACTGGAATATCGACGTCAAGACCGAAGCGCAGTTCGCGGAGATGGACGTCGTGGCCGGATCGAAGCGAGCCGTCTCGCAGCTGTTTGGTGACTACGACAGCGACGAGGATGAGATCACGACCGTCGCCGAACTGCCCGATATCCCCGAACACGTGGTGGAGGCGCTGCGCGAGCACGGCGTTGAGATGATCGAAGACCTCGTAGCATTGGGAGAAGAGGGGCTTAAGGAAGTGGAGGCCCTCTCGAATGAGGACGTCGAGCTGGTACAGCAGATTGTGGCCGACAATATCGAGATTATTGAAGGCGAGGAAGCAGTCGAGGCGGTCGCCGAACAGCAGGAGGGCGTCCAGCCGGAGGAAGAGCGCGAGAAGACGCCTTCCGAACGCGCACGCGAGCGGATCGCGGCGGCCGAGCGTGAAGCCGCCGAAGCAGGCCGTTCGTTGGATGATGAGCTGGAGACTGCCTCCGACGAACAGGTAGCGGCAGAAGTATCGGCAGAGGAGACCGAGGCAGAGGATGAGGGCGAGGAGATTACGAGTATTGCCGAGCTGCCGAATATCTCGAACAAGATCGTGGATGCGCTGGAGCAGCGCGGCATTACCGACGTGCTTGAGCTGATCAGCCTCGAGGAAGATGAGCTTCGTCGCATTGAAGGACTCGATGCGGACGACGTCGAGCAGATCCGCGAGATCATTGCCGATAGTGTCGAGGTCATCGAGCAGGATGAAGAGGATGAAGAAGGAGTCTCGTCGTGAGATGAGGCGGCTATAGAGAAAGGTGTGTATATGGCGGAAGATCAGGAAAAGAAAGAACAAAAGCCGAAAGCGACGCTGATAAAGCATAAGAAGGAACAACCGGCGGACAAACCCGGGCAAGCCGGTGAAAAGGCCGAGAAGAAGAAAGTCCGCGTTGTCGTGAAACGCAAGCCGAAAGGGCAGGCGCAAACCTCGGCTGATGCAGATCAGGCTTCCGCACAGCGTACCGCACCCGAAACCGCCGCGACTGAAACCGGCGCTGCCGGTTCGCCCCGGGCGGAGCAGCCGCAACAGCAACCGCGTGAACCTGAGAGCGCTCGCGACTCTGCCGGGCAGTCGCGAGGCGAGCAGGCCCACGACGACCGGCAGCGCCGGCCCGAGGCGACCCGGCAGCGGGCCGAAACGCGCGAAGCGGGCGAAACTCCGCGAGCACGCGACACGTCGGGGCAGCAGGCGGGCGCTGCAGGTGACCGTTCAGGCAGCGGGCGCCCGGCGGCGCGCGGTATGGGGCCTGACCGGCGCGCGGGTGAACGTCCGTCCGGGCCGCAGGGGCGCAGCGGCGCCGGCGGCGGACGAAGCTACGCCGGAGGAGGACCGCGCGGAGGTTCCGGAGGTCCCGGGGGCCCCGGTGGGTATCGCGGCGGAGGGCCCCGGACAGGACCACCGCGCGAGGGCGGCGCCGGAGCTCCGGGCGGTCGAGGTCCGGCCGGGCCGCAGCGCAGCGGCGACAGCGCCGGCTCCACAGGCGGGGATGCCAAGGGAGGCTCAAAGCGCTTCTATCGCTCCAAACGCAAAGATTTTCAGTCGAAGAAAGACCGCGAGCGCGATCGCGAGAAACAGATGCAGGTGAAGCAGCGGAAACCTGTACCGAAGGCGAACCCCGTTCCCAAGGAAATCGACATCATGGAGGTCATCACGGTCGCAGAGCTTGCCAAGAAGATGAACCTCAAGGCGTCCGATTTGATCTCGAAATTGATGTCGATGGGTATGATGGTTACCATCAATCAGCAGATCGACGCGGAAACCGCCGAGATTCTCGCGGCCGAGTACGGTTGTCGGGTCAGGATCGTATCGCTGTACGATGAGACCATCATCGAGACCGAGGCAGACAAGGAAACGGATCTCGAGCCCCGGTCACCGATCGTCACGGTCATGGGGCATGTCGACCACGGGAAGACCAAGCTGCTGGACGCAATTCGGACGACCGACGTGGTTGCCGGAGAGTTCGGCGGGATTACCCAACACATCGGCGCCTATCAGGTCGAGATACCGCAGGGAAGGTTGACCTTCCTCGACACGCCCGGCCACGAGGCGTTTACACTGATGCGCTCACGAGGGGCGCAGATCACCGATATCGTTATCTTGGTCGTGGCCGCAAACGACGGTGTCATGCCGCAAACGGTCGAAGCCGTACACCACGCCAAGGAGGCCGGCGTCCCGATCATCGTCGCGATCAACAAGGTGGACCTCGCAAACGCGAACCCGGATCGCGTTAAGCAGCAACTCTCGGAGCACGATCTCGTGCCGGAAGACTGGGGTGGGAACACGATGTACATCGAGGTTTCGGCCCTCAAGCGCGAAGGAATTGAAGAGTTGCTCGAGGCGGTGATGCTGCAGGCTGAAATACTCGAGCTGAAGGCGAACCACAACTGCAAGGCGGAGGGGAAAGTCATCGAGTCGAAGATCGACCCGGGCCGCGGAACGGTCGCCACGGTGCTGATCGAACGCGGAACCCTCCAGGTGGGCGATTCCTTCGTTGCCGGCATTTATCCCGGAAAGGTCCGCGCGATGTTTGACGATCGTGGTAACAAGGTGCCGCAGGCCGCGCCTTCTGTGCCGGTTGAGATCCTCGGGTTCACCGGAATACCCGACGCGGGCGACCCGTTCCAGGTAACCGAGTCTGAGAAGGTCGCGCGCCAGATCGGCGACAAGCGGCAGGAGCTGAAGAAGGTTGAGGTGGCCAAGAACGTCAAGAAGATTACGCTTGACAACCTCTACGACAGCATCCAGGAGGGAGAAATCCAGGAGCTGAAGGTGATCATCAAGGGCGATGTGCACGGCTCGGTAGAGGCATTGCAGTCTTCGCTGGAGCGACTTTCGACCTCGGAGATTCGCTTGTCGGTGATCCACGCCGCCGCGGGGGCAATCAACGAGAACGACGTGATGCTCGCGGCCGCCTCCAACGCGATTATTATCGGCTTCCATGTGCGTCCCACAACCCGTGCCGCAGCGCTGGCCGAACAGGAAAAGGTTGAGATCCGCAAGTACAACATCATCTATGACGCAGTCGAGGATATCAAGAACGCGATGGAGGGCATGCTGCGGCCTGATATCTCCGAAGAGGTGATCGGACAGGCCGAGGTGCGTGATACCTTCAAGGTCCCGAAGATCGGGATGGTGGCCGGTTGTTATGTCACTTCCGGTAAGGTAAAACGCAACGCACACGCCCATTTGATTCGCGACGGAATTCAGGTGTTCAGCGGAAAGATCGAGTCTCTCAAGCGGTTCAAAGATGATGCGCGCGAAGTCGACAGCGGCTACGAGTGTGGTATCGGACTCGAGAACTATAACGACATCAAGGTTGGAGATGTTATTGAGGTGGTCGAATACCGGGAGGTCGCCAAAACTCTGGATGATGTGAAGTCAAAGAAAGCTGACGGCTGAGGTGCATGAGCGATGTCTGAGTGGCGATTAAAGCGGGTTGAGAGCCAGCTTCACACCGAGCTGGGCAGCCTAATCGTGAGCGGTGAACTGCGCGACCCGCGTGTCTCGGAGCTGGTGACCGTTATCGGGGTCACCGTTTCCAAGGACCTGAGGTACGCTAAGGTGCGCGTGGGAGGCTACATGGAGCCCGAGGCGCTTGATAAAGCGGTCGCAGGGCTGAACCACGCGGCCGGGTTTATGCAGGGACGGATCGGCAGACGCCTGCGGTACAAGTTCACTCCACAGTTGAGTTTCGTCGCCGACCCCAGTCTGCGTGAGGGGTACGAAGTTACCAGGAGGATAGAGGAACTCGACGGGTGAACGCCGCACGCGATGGGCTTGTGTTGCTCAATAAGCCGGCCGAGATAACCTCGTTTCAAGCCTTGAAGCCGGTGAAACAGCGCCTGCAGAGCGGTAAAGTCGGCCATACCGGCACTCTCGATCGCTTCGCGGAGGGGCTGCTGGTTGCGGCGGTAGGGTTCTGCTCGCGCTTCGCCCCTCACATTACTGCGCTTCCGAAGGAATACTACGCTGAGCTACAGCTCGGGACCGAGACCGCTACCCTAGATCCGGAAGGCGAGGTGACCGCTACCGGCCCAATACCGAGCCGGGAGGTCGTTCTGCAGGCTGCGGAGCGGTTTCGCGGTAAGATCATGCAGACCCCGCCTGCGTACTCAGCCGTAAAGGTGCGTGGTAAGCGCGCCGCGGACCATACGCGCGCCGGTGAGTTGCCGGAGCTGCGCGCACGACCGGTCACGATCTACGAGCTTGAGTTGCTCGATTACACGACCCAGACCGGCGTTCTTGCTCTGCGCATGCTCTGTAGCAAGGGCACCTATGTTCGGGCCTTAGCGCGCGATCTCGCGGCTGTCGCCGGCTCATGCGCTCACGTGACGAAACTGCGGCGTGACCGAATCGGCCCGTTCACGCTGGGCGCTGCCGTCGAGCCGGCGGCGTTCGAGTTGCATCGTGATCTGCTTCCCCCCGAGCAGTTCCTGCCGCTGCTCGAAGGTGTGGGCCAATTGAGCGTATCGCCGCCGATCGGGGACCGGATCCGGCACGGCACACCGCTCGGTCAGGACTTTTTCTCCGAGCTTCGCGAGCGCGTCCAGTCGGACGGGCTCTATGCGGTGTTTTCTGCGGACGACCGGCAGTTCATCGCCCTTATCGAGCGGGCTCAAGGGCGGTGGCGATACCAGTTTGTGAGGGCGGAGGGGCGGTGAGGATACTCGACTGGGAGACGGTTGTCGAGGGGCGAGACTCCATACGAGGGCCGGTTGCGCTCACGATCGGGGTATTCGACGGCGTGCACCGCGGCCATCGGTCGCTGATCGAGATGGTGCAGGCGTTTCGGGAGCTGACGACCCCGGCGGTGCTTACCTTTCGCGCCAATCCGGCGCGCCGACTGCAGCCGCAGACCTACCACGGCGACCTGCAGACGCTTCCCCAGCGGCTTGCGAAGCTCCAGTCGCTCGGCGTGGGTTCGGTGATCCTGGTGGAGTTCGATGAACGCTTTCGGCGTATGCGCGCTGAGGAGTTCCTCGATCGCCTGCGGGGCGCGGTCGATCTGCGCTACCTGGCGATTGGACGCAATTTTCGCTGCGGCCGAGAGATGCAGATGACCGCCCGTGATGTTCGGCGCTACCTCGAGCCGCTCGGCGTCAGGGTTGACATCGCTACTCCGGTCGTCGATAATGAGCGCAAAATACCCGTGAGTAGCACCGTCATCCGGCGGGCGGTGCTCGGTGGCGAGTTAGAACGCGTTCGTCACCTGTTGGGAAGTGATTTCGAAGTGGACGTGGCCGATGCACCGCTAGAGCAAAACAACATCGATTGCAGGTTGCACAAGCGCGACTGCTCCCAGGTACTGCCGCGAAGCGGAATATTCGAAGTTGAGTTGCAGTCTAACGGGATCTCGACTCGTGACTGTCTAACCGCAACGGAAAGCTACATTCGGTGGACCCAAAACTGCAAGACAACAAATCGAGTTCGTTTTGTGCGCCAACTTAGATCATAAGAATAGCGTCAGCAATGCGTGAAGGAGAGAGAATAGATGCCGCTCACTAAGGAAAAGAAAGAGGAAATCATCACACAGTTTGGAAACGGGCAGAAGGACACCGGTCGGACCGAGGTTCAGATCGCGCTGCTTACCGCCCGGATCGAAGAGCTCACCGAGCATTTCAAAGAACACAAGAAAGATCACCACTCTCGGCGCGGTCTGTTGAAGCTCGTCGGCCAGCGTCGCCGGCTGCTCAAGTTCCTGCGACGCCGCGATCTTGAAGGCTATCGTACCTTGATCAAGCAATTGGGCCTGCGCAAATAGCATCGTGAGACAGGTGAGAAGAGGTTTAGGAAATAATGGAACGTATCTCAGTGCAGATCGGTTCCCAGGAGTTGGTTCTGGAAACCGGCAAGATGGCGAAGCAAGCTAATGGTGCAGTTTTTGCCACGTTCGGCGGAAGTGCGGTGCTCGCCACCGTCTGCTGCGGAAGTAAGATTGAGGAACGGGATTTTGTCCCGCTGCAGGTAGAGTACAACGAGAAGTACTACGCCGCCGGGAAGATCCCGGGTGGCTTTCTGAAGCGTGAAGGGCGGCCGAAGGATAAGGAAATCCTGGTTTCGCGCTTGATCGATCGACCGATGCGCCCGCTGTTCTCCAAGGCGTTCAAGCGTGAGATTCAGGTAGTGCCGACGACGGTATCGGCCGACCAGTCGAATCCGCCGGATGTCGTGGCAATGGTCGCGGCTTCGGCCGCGGTCCACATCTCCGACGTCCCGTTCGAGGGGCCCATTGGAGCAGTTCGGGTCGGGCTGCTGAACGGCGAGTACATCATCAACCCCACATTCGAGCAGATGGAGCAGGGAGACCTTGATATCGTGGTCGCGGGCAGCGAGCACGGCATCATGATGGTTGAAGGCGGCGCCGAACAGGTCTCCGAGAACGCCATGCTCAAGGCAATCGAAGCAGCACGCGCTCCAATCGCCGAGCTGTGTCGCATGCAGGATGAGCTGCGCGCGCGAGTAGGGAAAGAGAAGCTGCCGCTGGTCGAAGAACCGGAGGAGCTTCCCATCGCCGACAAGCTGCGGGAGTATCTCAGGCCGCGAATCAGTGAGGCCACCTTCGTCGAGGGCAAGTTTGGACGCTCACAAGCCTTGAAGGCGGTTGCCGAGGAGGCGCTCGAGCAGTTTCGCGAAGAACTGTCTGAAGAGGACGAGGGGCGTTTTCACAAGATCGTTGAAGAGATTGAACGAGAGGTGATGCGCAAGTCGATCGTCGAGCACAAGAAGCGCTGTGATGGGCGCGGGCCGGAAGACATTCGTTCGATAACCTGTGAGGTTGATGTCCTGAAGCGGACCCATGGTTCGGCGCTGTTTACGCGCGGCGAAACGCAGGCGCTTGCAATCACGACCCTCGGCACGGTCTACGACGAGCAGATCATGGATGACCTCGAGGGCGACCGCCGCGAGCATTTCATGCTGCATTACAATTTCCCGCCGTTCTCGGTCGGCGAGACCGGTCGCCTGGGAACCGGACGGCGCGAGATCGGGCACGGGCACCTGGCGCATCGCGCGCTTGAGACGCTTGTTCCCATTAAAGAGAGCTTTCCCTATACCGTTCGGGTTGTCTCGGAGGTTCTGGAGTCGAACGGGTCGTCGTCGATGGCGACCGTTTGTGGCGGGTCGTTGTCGCTGATGAATGCCGGTGTTCCGATCGAGCAAGCCGTCGCCGGGATTGCGATGGGCCTGGTTCAAGAAGGTGACAACACCGTGGTGTTGTCGGACATCCTCGGTGAGGAAGACCACCTCGGCGACATGGACTTCAAGGTCGCCGGAACCAAGGACGGGATCACCGCTTTTCAGATGGACATCAAGATCTCCAATGTGAGCCAGGAGATCATGACAGTTGCTCTCGAGCAGGCGCGCCGCGGGCGGTTGCACGTGCTGGAAAAGATGAACGAGGTCATCCGTTCGCCGCGTGAGACGTTGTCCGAGTACGCTCCGCGCATCCTCAGCTTCAAGGTGGATCCGGAGAAGATCGGACTGCTGATCGGACCGGGCGGTAAGACGATCAAGAGCATACAGGAGAAGCACGACGTCACCGTCAGCATAGAGGACAGCGGCACCGTCACGGTGTACTCCAAAGACAAACCCGGTGCCGAGCACGCCAAAGAGGCGTTTCTCTCGTTGCTCGAGGAACCTGAGGTCGGGAAGACCTACGATGGCGTGGTACGCCGTATCGTCGATTTCGGGGCGTTCATCGAGTTCCTCCCCGGCAAGGAAGGCCTCTGTCATATATCCAAGATGGCCCCGGGCCGCATAAATCAGGTCAGCGATGTGCTGCAGATGAACCAGGAGGTCCCGGTCAAGATTATTGAGATCGATAAGATGGGTCGCGTCAATCTGAGTCTGATCTACGATTCGGATGATGAGGGTGGCGGTTCCGGTGATCGCGGTCGCGATCGGGACGAAAGTTATGACCGTGGTCGCGGGCGCGAGCACTCGCGCGGCGGGCGTGGCCGAGACGACGGGGGGCGTTCCGGCCGTGGTGGAGACCGCGGCGGTGGAGACCGTGGCGGCCGCGGGGGGCGTCAACATCGACGTGACTGAGAAACGTGACGGTGGCGGAGCGTCTCGGGCGGCCATGCTGATGCCGCTTGAGATTCCGTATCGCTCGGAAGCTGGCCTTCATCCGGAGTATGCTACAGCGGATGCGGCCGGCGCCGATATAAGGGCAGCTGAGGATGCCCGGCTCGAGCCGGGTGAGCGTGTGATGATAACTACCGGGCTGTACCTTGGTATACCGCCCGGCTATGAGGCGCAGGTTCGGCCGCGCTCCGGTATAGCGTGGAGGCACGGTGTCACCGTGCTGAACGCGCCCGGAACAATAGACGCCGATTACCGGGGTGAGCTGCGGGTGATACTGATTAACCACGGGACTGAGGCCTTCGAGATCGCGCGCGGCGATCGCATCGCGCAGTTGATCGTGGCCCCTGTGACGCGCGCACGTTTCGCCCTGCGGGAGCATCTGCCGGAGTCAAAGCGGGGTACGGGAGGCTTCGGGTCAACCGGCGTCTAGTTGAAGGCGAAGGCTGAGATTGAAGACAATAAAGCCGCTCGGCGGCTACGGCGTGATGTACCGCTACCTTACACGAGAGTTCCTGCTCGGGTTTGCCGTAGCGTTTCTCTTCTTTTTCGTTATCTTCTTTGTCAATCAGCTGTTGCTGCTCGCCGAGGATATCCTCACCAAGAATGTGCCGCTCGCCGATGTGGCGCGACTGGTGCTGTATTCGTTACCTTCGATCGTCGCCCTGGCCTTTCCGTTCGGCGCGCTCGTCGGTGCGCTGTTGACGGTCGGCCGGCTGTCGCAGGACAACGAGTTTCTCGCAATGCGAGCCGCCGGTGTCTCGCTGGCGCGGGCGTTCATTCCGTTTGCGGTGCTGGGGCTCGCGTTCTCATCGGTGTCGTTCGTGATGAACGATTATTTTTTGCCGGTCGGTACGATTAATTTCGCGCGACTGTATCGTGAGTTGCTGTACTCCAACCCGGACCTCGAGCTCGAATCCAACAGCGTCACCGAGTACCAGGACAACATCATTGTCACCGGTGAGGTTGAAGGCAATCGCATCAACCACCTCGTAATCGTCGACCGCGACGGTGACCGGGACCGGGTGATACTGTCGCGCCTCGCGCGCCTGAGAGCCGAGGCGCACGGAGCGGGTGTAATTTCGCTTGAGCTTGACGGGGTGACGACGCACGAAGCGCGACGCGGCGAGGAAAGGCGTTACCAATACACGCGTTCGGCCAGGATGCTCTATCACATCCTCCTCGGCGACATCACGCTCGCGATGCGCTCGCCGGGGCCTCGTGAGATGAGCTCGTACGACCTCGCGCAGGAGATCTTCGAGAAACAGAACCGTCTTGAGAACGAGCGCCGCGAGCACCGGCGCAGACTCGCAGATCTGGAAGAGCGTGCTGCAGGGCTGCGCGCGGACCTCGAATCAGCACGTGAGCGCGACGCAGAGGATGAGCAGATCGCCGAGCTGCAACAAGCGCTCGAACGGACCGAACGCGAGCTCGAACGTGGCCGTGACCGTGAGTTCTTTGACCGTAGCCTTCAGCTGTATCGTATTGAGTTTCACAAGAAGTTTGCCATTCCGTTCGCGTGCTTTGTGTTCGTGGTGTTCGCGTTTCCGGTCGGGATCCTCGGCGGACGTCACGGACGCTCTATCGGGTTCGGCATCGGGCTGTTCGTGGCGGTCCTGTACTGGGCGCTGATACTCGGCGGGCAGACCTTCGGCGTAGAGCCTCCGTTTTTCTCACCGATTATGGCAATGTGGTTTCCGAACCTGTTAATCGGCGGGGTAGGACTGGCGGTTTTCGCCACCGCTGTCCGTTGACTGCGGACCACAACCCGGAGTGAAGAGTAGGACGATGGTGGTGACGCTTGACCGCTTTATCCTCAAGCAGTTCCTCGTAGCACTCGGCGTCAGCCTCTGCTTTTTCGTATTGCTACTGCAGGTAATCGAGTTATTCGCTAACATCGGTCGCTACCTGGGACTGGAGGTGCCGATCGCGGCGGTGCTCAGAGTACAGCTTTTGTACCTGCCGAAGTCGATTTTACTAGCCGTTCCGATCAGCGTCTTGTTTGCCGTCAGCTACACGCTCGGCATGATGTACAGCCGCAACGAGCTCATTTCGGTGTTCGCCGGCGGTATGTCGCTTCGGCGTTTCGGAGCATCGGTGCTGGTGTTCGGAGCGCTCATCAGCGCCGTCGGCTTCTGGTTCGAAGAGGCCCTCGTGATCGAATCCTACCGCCGGAAGAACGCCCTGCAGCGCGAGCTACTCCAGGCGCATCGCGATTTCAGCAATCCCGATGTGGCGGTGCTTGGTGACCGCAACCGGGTCGTATATATCGCGGACTTCTACGATGCCGACCGGCAACGGTTGTCTCGCGTGCTGGTTGTAGTGAGAGACGATGAAGGACGGATGGTGGAGCGCATCGATGCCCGGGCGGCACACTGGAGAGACAACCGCTGGGAGTTCGAAAACGTCCAGCGCTTCACCCGCCGATCGGACAGCGAGGAACTGGAACGCAGCGCGCACGAAACCTACAGCGACCCGCGCTTCAACACCCGCCCGCACGTGTTCGCACGTCTGACGCGCAAGGTTGAGGAGATGCGCCTCGAGCAGGCGTGGGACTGGGTGGAATCGTTGCGCGCGGCGGGGCTTCCGTACCGCAAACAACTGACCGAGCTGTATGAGCGCTATGCTTTCGCAACAACGCCGTTTCTCATGGTGCTGTTCGCAACCGGGGTGGGATCACGTCTGAAGAAGAACGTTCTGCTCGGCAGCCTGCTGACCTCTATTTCCTTGGCGGTGGTGTATTACGTATCACGCATGGTCTTGAATCTCCTTGCTGTTTCCGGTAGCGTTGACCCGCTGTGGGGCGCGTGGGCGCCGGTCGGGTTCTTCCTTATCGTCGGTGTTCTGCTGTTCCGCCACGCGCGCACGTGAGATTGCCATCACCGAAGACATCCCTGCCGTGCAGGCACGGCGGAACCCATTTCGCAGTCCGGAAGTGAGCGAAGCCAGTGTTTAGCATCCATTATCGAGACAACAGCTGCAGTGCGCGAACCGGCGAGCTCCGATTACCGCACGGCCCGGTCAGTACTCCGGCCTTCATGCCGGTGGGCACCGCCGGGTCGGTGAAGGGGCTAGAGCCGCTTCAGGTGGCTGAGCTCGGCTATCGGCTGATCCTCGGCAACACTTATCACCTCTTTCTGCGCCCGGGTCTGGAGGTACTCAGCCGTTTCGGAGGCCTGCACCGCTTCACCGGTTGGAAGCACAACATCCTCACCGATTCCGGGGGGTTTCAGGTCTACTCGCTTGCCCAGTTGCGCAAGATGCGTGATGAGGGCGTTGAGTTTCAGTCGCATATCGACGGCTCGCGTCATCTGTTTACTCCGGAAACGGTGGTACATGCTCAACGCGTGTTCGGCAGCGACATTCAGATGGCGCTTGACTACTGCACCGGCTTCGCCGTAGAGCGGGAAGAAGCCGAGCGGGCGGTGCGGATCACGACCGACTGGGCCCGCCGCTCGGCACAAGCGTGGCGGGCGCTCGATGAGGACTACCAGGGGCTGTTGTTTCCGATTGTGCAGGGAAACTTCCACCACGACCTGCGGCGTCGAAGCGCAGCGGAGATATCCGAGCTGGATCTGCCGGGGATAGCGATCGGGGGGCTGTCGGTCGGCGAGCCGTTTCCGGTGTTCGAGGAGTTCGTGGCGGCTACCGCGCAGCTGCTTCCGGCCGACAAGCCTCGCTACGTGATGGGTATCGGTACGGCGGAGTACGTGCTGTGTGCAATCGAGCACGGGATCGACCTGTTTGACTGCGTCTTTCCGACACGGGCCGGCCGTAACGGGCTCGCGTTTACCGATCGCGGCCGGATCGTCCTAAAACACGCGGTTCACGCGCGGTCTGAACTACCGCTGCAGGAGGACTGCGATTGCGAAACCTGCCGGCAGTATTCGCGGGCATACCTGCGCCATCTGGTAAAGGCCGGCGAGCTCCTGGGGCCGGTGCTGGTGAGTCGTCATAATCTGCGGTTCATGAGCCGACTCGTGGAACGCGCGCGCGTAGCCATCGCCGGGGGGAGCTTCCGGCAGTTCAAACGTGAGTTTCTGACGGAATACGGGCGAGGGGAGTCGTGAGCAACCACCAAACCCCGTACAACGGTGCCGCCGCCGCCGAGTCCTCGCCGGCTAAGCCGTCCTTGCGAAGCAGCACCGTCTCGACCCTGGTGGTCATGGCCTCCACCTCCGCATCGCGCCTGCTTGGTTTTGTCCGCATCGCGGTGATCGGCGCGGTGTTCGGCGCTTCCGGCCACGCCGATGTACTCAATCTTGTGTTCAATATTCCCAACAACCTCAGAAAGCTTCTTGCCGAGGGGGCGTTGTCTTCAGCGTTCATTCCGGTCTTATCGCAGGAGATCGTGCAGAATCCCGACGGTCCCAAGCCGCGGGAGCTGGTGCGCAACATTCTTGCGCTGCAGTTCGTGATTCTGGTGCCGCTGCTTGCACTCTCAGTTGTGTTCGCCGATCCCGTCATCAACACCATCCTCGATTTTCCGGAGATTGAACGACAAAAGCTGGCCGCGGATCTGTTTCGCTATCTCATCCACTACCTGCTGTTGATAAGTGTGAGTGCGGTGCTGGTCGGTACGTTGAACTCTCATAACCGGTTCTTCGTCCCGGCCGTCACGCCGTTGTTTTTCTCGATCGCGGTGATCGTCTCGATTCTTACGCTCCATCATCGGCTCGGGGTGTTTTCCATGGCGGTAGGGGTGCTGATCGGCGGCGTACTGCAAGTGAGCTTTCAGACACCGTTGTTCATGCGCCTGGGCTACGATTTTCGGCTGTCGTTTCAGTTCGATGATCCGCAGTTCCGCCGCATTGTGAGACGCTGGCTTCCGGTAGTGGCGACCGCGTCGATCTTCACGGTCAATCAGCAGGTTGCGCTATTCTTTGCGAGCGGGCTTGAAGACGGAAGCGGTTCGGCCATGACCAACGCGCTGACCTTCTGGCAGCTTCCGTTCGGCATCTTCAGCGCCTCGATCACGACGGTTCTCTTCCCACGCATGAGCCGTGAGTACGCACAGCGGGACATCGACGCGCTGCGCCGCTCGGTGGAGTATGGTCTACGGTACCTATTCGCGCTCCTGGTGCCGGCCGCGGTGGTACTCGGGTTGCTTGGGCGTGAAATCATCGCGGTTGCGCTGCAACGCGGCGCGTTCGAGGTTCAATACACCGAGCTGGCGGCCCGAGTTCTCGGCGGCTATAGCATTGGACTGTTCAGTGTCGGGGCTTTTACGTTCCTGCAGCGTTTTTTCTACGCTTGTGGGGACTACAAAACCCCGGTACGCGTGGCGATAATTACTCTAGTGGTGGATGTTGCGTTGTCATTGTGGCTCAAGGAGACGCCGCTGCGCGTAGTCGGGCTCTCAATTGCGAACTCAACAGCCTTCACGCTGGGTGGTCTGCTGTTGTTCCGGCATGCATACCACACTGTACACGGCATTCCGCTGCGGGCTTTCGGCCGTACGGTGCTCAAGACCGGTTTGACCGTGGTTGCGTTGAGCGTGTTTATCATGGTGTTCCGGACCGTCACCGGCCCCTGGTGGATGGAAGGCAGCACCTTCGTCAACCTGGGAAGGCTGACCGCGGTCGGGCTTCCCAGCATGGCGATCGTGGGCGGGCTCTACGTTGTTTTCAAAGTAGAGTTCGTGCGCACAATACTATCGAGGAAAAGGTAACGGTAAGGTGATGAGGAAGCATGTGATCGCGATCGTTGTGGTGTTGGCTCTCACCACCGCCGCCGAATATCTGCGAGCCGAAGACGTTTTTGAGATTCCATGGGGTGACGATGCCTGGGAGGATGTAGGACAACCGGCGACCGATCCCGATCGCGATCTCACGCCGCCTGAACCGGAAACCAAACCGGAAACCAAACCGGAAACCAAACCGGAAACCAAACCGGAAACCGAAGCGGAAACCGAGCGCGATTCCCCGGCCGAGGATGCTGCCGACCGGGACGACCGCGACGATGACGATGGGGACGACGATGCTGAGGGCCGCGATACCGAAGACGCGGTCGCCGATCCAGGTGATCCAGATGATCCGGATGAGGAAGCAGAAGAGGACAAGGACCCGCGCGTGGAGGACTGGCGGGCGACACTGCTGTACGGTATCGATGAGCTGGTGATCGAAGCCCTGACCGGCATGATCGCCGCTTCGCAGCCGGGTTTGGGACGCGAGTCAGCTGATTTGCTCGCAGAAACGCGCAACGATGAAGTGCGCTCCAAGGCGCTTGAGTACTTGCGCACGATAGAGGATGTACGCGGCGCCGAGAGCGCGCTATCGCTGCTGCAACAGGAGCTCGACGGCGAGGTGGCTCGCGAAGCCGTTCGGTATCTCCGCGATGTACCGCCGGAAAACCCGGAGCTTGCCGAACAGCGTGCACCGCTGATCTTCGCGATGATCACCGAACGGTCACTTCGAACTGCGCAGGTTGCAGTTCGAGCAATCGGCAGTTTCGGCGGTACGGAGGAAGCGCGCAAGCTCGCCGAGCTCTTCAACAATCTGCCATCCGGTTCACAGCAGCTGCAGGGCGAAATACTACTTGCCCTGGGGGACATCGGCAGCGAGGATGCCGTCCCGTTTCTGATTCAGATTCTCGAAGATCCGGTTTATGGTAGCCTCCTGCGCCGCTACGCCGCTGACGGACTCGGCCGTAGCGGTGATGAACGGGCACTGCCGGGCCTGCGCAAGGCGGCCGAGAGTGAAGACTCGAATCTGAAGGCTTACGCGGTAGGAGCCCTTGCGCGGTTCGAGGATACCGAGAGCATCGATACGCTGCGACGTTCCATTCGAGATTCCAACGCGTTAGTCCGCCGCTTCGCGATTGAGGGCCTGGGCCGCAACAAGGTTGAAGATGCGGTGCCGGCGCTGATTTTCCAGGTACGGCGTGACCCCGAGATGCAGGTGCGCCTTGCCGCGGTGCAGTCGCTGGCGCAGATCGGCAACCGTGAGGCAATCTCGTTTCTGCATGAACAGTATCAAAGCTCCAGCACTCCCATCCAGTTACGCAACCAGATCGCTTCCTCGCTCATCGAGCACCACCTTGTGCAGTCCGCCGAGACGCTAACCGAGGTGATGGAAGAGGAGTGGTCACGCCGGGACTCCCGTATTCTCGAACACCTGGCACGGACGCTCTCGGAAACCGAAGACAATGCCGTCAAGGGCTTCTACGAACGGATGCTCGAGCACCCGAACTTCGTGATTCAGATATACGCCCTGCGCGGGATCAGTCGTAATCGCATGAGCGGGTTTCGAGAAGAACTGGAGAAGCGCGCCAAGGATGACGCACGGCCGGCGCTCAAGCGCAGCGCCCAAGCTGCGCTTGATGAGCTCGGACATTGAGGCGAAGGGGTAAGCTGCCCGCCGGTCGCGTGTGTTGACAGCCCGCGCGTCGCCGACCGGGTAGGGTCCTGCGGGCTCAGAAGCCGGCAGCTTCGATTCGCTCGACGACGTAGTCGTACTTGCGTTCGTTGATCTCGAACTGCAGATGATCACCCGACACGCGATTGTAGAGCTTGCTGCCCAGCGGGGAGAGATACGAAATCACCTGCTCATCCGGATTGGATTCCCATGGTCCGAGGATCGTATAGGTCTCCTGCTCCCCGGTGCGGTTGTTCTTCAGGTGCACCCGAGTACCGAACGATACCGTATCGGTCTTCACCTCGTCGGGACGCATCACCTCGGCGGTCTCGAGCTCTTCTTTCAACCGCGCAGCGGTGGAGTTCAGAAAATCCTGCCGCTCCTTAGCAGCCTTATACTCGGCGTTCTCTTTGAGGTCTCCTAACGCGAGTGCCTTGCTGATCTCTTTTGAGTTCTCCGGCACCTCGACCTCTTGGATGTACTGCAGTTGCCTCTGCTTGTTTTCGAACGAGCGCGGCGTCGTGATGAAGCCGCGGCTGACCGTCTCGGTCTCCTGCTCGCCGTAGAACTTGAAACCGGGGAAGCGGTCGAGAATCAGCTGCTTCAGCTCTATGCGGATCGAAGGGTCGAGATCCTTGACGTCGCTCACCAGCGTGTAGATCCGCGTGATCGAGGCTTGCTCGGCCTCGGCAAGGTAGTTTGCAACGTGCCGGTCCTTGAACAGGAAGTTATGGATCTGCCGATTCAACTTACGGTTGTAGGTAGTATCGCGCTTGTTGTCGATATCGCGATACGTGATGTCGAGGAGGTGAATCATGCTGATCAGCACCTTCTCAAACGGCACGCCCATGTCACGGAACCACTTGTCCTGATAACAGTTGCGGATGAGCCAGATATACGATTCGCGCTGATCGCGATAGTTGGAGTGCAGGCGATGAAAGAGCTCCTGTAGTTTGTCGGTGTGACCGGCGCGCTCGAGCTCGTAGATAATCTCGCGCGTCAACGCGTAAGGAAACAGCTGAACGTAGCGATCGGCCCAGTCGGACACGTTGCGCCGCAGATTCTGGAGAAACTCTTTGCGCAACTCGGTGTTCTCGATGTTGCGAAACACATCCTCGAGGTCTGAGATCTGTTCATACAGCGGGAGGAAGTCCATGCTCACGTCACCCGGATGCAGGTACGGATAGCGGGCCACAATCCGCCGAACCAGGAGAAGGCTCGATACCGTGTACTCGTTTACCGTTACGATGCTTCTCAGAAAGCCTACGAAGTAATCGAACATCTCACGGAAGTACTGAGTGTCGGTGCCTTCGATTCCGCTATCCTCGAGATAGTCCATGAACTCGTCCAAGGTCTTCACGCGGTCGAAGAAGCCCTTTTCAGCCTTGAACTTGTTAAACGTCTTCTCCTCGAACGTTATCGGCTGCTCGCGGACCATGTAGTGATCCAGCTTGTCGTTGAGATTACCGAACTCCGGATTGGTCTTCAGCTCATTCCGCGCCTTAGCGCTCCACGCCGTCCATTCATTCGGAGTCAGGATAGACGGTACGAGCTCGGCTTTGATGCGCTTGATATCGGCGGCATTTCCGCAGCTCCTGATAACGGTCCGTAGCGCCCACACAACGTCGCCTTTGACCTTCTTGCGCAGCTTTTCTTTCTTCCAGATGCTCTTCAGCACCCATAGGTGGTCCTTTTCAAGAATATCAAGTGAGCTCACCGCCATCTTCAGCGACATCGAATGGCCGCGCTTGCGCGCGAAATCGATCAGCACCGCGTCATCGTCGATAGAGCGAATAATCCCGACGCCCCAGGCACGATGATAGACAAAATTGCCGGCATCGAACGAGATGTGCTTCTCAAAATCGGTGATCGCATCGTGTACGTTGCGCCAGCTCTGATTGAGATTCGAGAGCTTGATGTATTCTTCGAGGTGGCTGTGATGCTCATACTTGGCACGATAGCACTCGATGATCTCCTTGCGGGCGAACGGATTCTTCGGATCGTAATGCAGAATACGCTTCAAAAGCTCAACCGCGGTATCCCAGCGCTGGTTGTTCTTGAAGTGCGGGAACAGCTCTTCGAGTAGCTGCGAGGCGCGCTCAGGGCTGATGCTCTTCGCGATCTTGCTCTCGGCATGATAGAAAAACTCAGTCTCATCCGGAGCATAGTTGATCAACTTGTGCCAGACCTCGCGCAGATTGTTGAACGACTTCTTGTTGATATACCGGTGCAGGGCTTTCTTGTAGTACTCGACCGCGTCTTCGATCTCACTCTGTTCTTCCTTGCGTTCGGCGAGCCGCCGCACGATGTCGGCCTCGTCGAAATCAACCCTGATCAGGCGCTCCCAGATCTCATACATCTTGTCGAGTTGATTCTCGTTGTTGTAGCAGTCAGCGAGCGTTCGCAACGCGGCTTTGTTTTCGCCGAAATCCAGGATTCGGTTCGCCAAATAGGCGACAATATTCCATTTGTGGTTGTCGACGAAGATGTTGATCAACGCGACCAGATTGGTATCGTTAACCGCCTGGCGCGAGATCTGCAGTATCCCGGAGATGTAAAGCGCAATGATGCTGTTCTTAGTGTGCTGCAGGTGCTCTTCGCACTCGGTCAACACCTCCTCCTGGCGGCCATCATTGATCACCCGCTCGAGAATGGAGTCGAGCTCTTCAAAATTCTTGACGGTGTAACTGTTCAGCGTTGCCCGGGTCCACTTCTCCTGGTTCAGCAACTCGCTGATATCGGTAAGAGTCTGCTCTGCCATAGTCGTACGCTCCCCACTCTCAAGTTATGTATTGCTCGTAGATTCTTGGGTCGATGCTGCGGAGTTTCAGCAACACCTCGTCAATTTTGCTGCGATCCTCGCCTGTGTTGAGGTAATGGTCGATCAGCCAGAAATAGCGGTTGATCAGCCGCGGTACCAGCAAGCTGTTCTTCCCGCGCTTGTCGCTGTGCTCGCGCTCAAGCGCATAGATCGACTGCTTCAGGCGGCCGTACTCAATCGAGCGTAGCTCACGCTTCACGGTAAACACCCCGTACAGCACTCCGTAGACCGGCAGCCATTCTTCGAGCTCCGGCGATTCGTAGCCAAGCTCACGCAACTTCGCCACGAGCCTCGTGATCAATTCGGACTCCAGCAGTCCGAGATCGATGCGATGGGCTCCAAGGAAGAAGGCTTCGCGAAAGAACGCCTTTGAACGCTGAATCTCGTTGACGAATGCATAGCAGTCGGCAAGTTCAGCGTATATCTCCGAATCGTTCTTTTTCTGAGACGCTGCGCGTTGCAGTGTCTCCAGCGCCGTGTCGTATTCCCCTTTTCCCTTGTAGCACCGCCCAATGCGCAGCAGCAACTCCGCGTCGGCCTCAAACGACTCGTCAAGCAGCTGACGATACCGATTCAGCGCCGAATCGAAGACGTGCTGTCTGATCGCATACAAACACTGTTCCGACGCCTGTCCCACTCGTTCCACGAAGTGATTGAACAGACGCCACTGCGACACCAGATACTCTGCCTGCTCAAAGCCGGTTGCGATCTCACGCACCGCCTGACCGCGATCTCGCCAGAAGTTGACATACTTGAGCGCGGTTACTACCTCGTTGTCGTCAAAATCAAGCGCCAGGGCCCGCTCAATACTCTCCGCTGCAGCCTCCAACTCATGGTTCCTGATCGCGTCGTAGGCGTGGTTCAGCAGTTCTTGGATGTTCTCTTCACTCACGACCGAGCCATGTGCATGCATAGCATCCTATTTTATTGTACTACTTGATCCTAAACTTTTTCCCCGTCCCCCGTCAACGGCTCCACCTCGCGGTGGAGCGTTCGAGGACACGGCTGTTTCGATTTACACGGCGTAATCTGTTCGAGTATTATAGCAGAATGAGTGTAGTTGTGGCACCGTCGATTCTGGCAGCCGATTTTACTGAGATTGGGGCAGCGTTACAGCGCATAGAGCAGAGCGGGGCGCAGTGGGTTCATCTCGACGTCATGGACGGGCATTTTGTTCCAAACTTGACGTTCGGCCCGAAGATGGTAGCCGATATCAGAGCGCGCACCAAACTGCCGCTCGATGTGCACCTGATGGTCGACCGCCCGGAGGATTTGCTCGACCAGTACGTGCAGGCCGGGGCAGATTTCATCACCTTCCACCTGGAAGCGGCGGTGCACGCTCACCGTCTGGTGCAGCGGATACGCAACGCCGGGGTGGGGTGCGGTATCGCGATCGTGCCGTCTACTCCGGTTACCGCGCTCGAGCACCTGCTCGGGGAGCTGGAGCTCATTCTGGTCATGACGGTCAATCCGGGCTTCGGAGGACAAGCCTTTATACCCGAGTGCGTTGAGAAGGTACGAAGGTTGGCGCAAGCCCGCACTCAGTGTGGCGCTCGCTACCGGCTTTCCGCCGACGGCGGGGTAAACTCAGAGACCGCGGCCGAGTTGCGAGCTGCCGGTATCGATGTTCTGGTATCGGGGTCCACCTTCTTCAAGAGCGCTGACCCGGCATACGAGGTTGTCCAACTGCAGGGCCAACAGATTGCGTAGGTGACGGTGCGTGAAACTGGTTAAAACGGCCGAAGCATCCTTAGCCTCCCACCTCAGAGCGCATGCGCGCGGATTTCGGCGCCCGGCGGCCCAAACGCAGTCAGGGTTTAGTTTATCCGACAGCGGTCGAAACTGTAGGTGAGGCATACTATGCAAGCAAGACTACGAGCTCAGAGTCCGCGTCGCCGGGTATGGCTGACCACCACCGCGGCGCGCCTGGTTCTCATCGCCATCCTGGTAACCGCTCCAGCTGCCTTCGACGCCTGGGCGGCGCAACGCTTTCCGGACCGGGCCCCTTTCACCGAAGCAATCGAGACCTTTCGCGCCGGTCGCTACCAGGCGGCGGCTGAAGCGCTTACCGCCGCTGCCGAACAAGAGCCCGCCTACGCGGCTCCCGCGCATTTATGGGCCGCCAAAGCGTTAATCGCGGCAGATAACTTTGCGGATGCCGAAACGCGCCTGCGGACCTTGCGCCAACGCTATCCCGAGACCGAGGCTGCCGCTGAGGCGCTGTACCAACTCGGCCGGGTGGCTTATTTGAACGACCAGTATGATGACGCGCTGCGTCGGCTGGCGGAGTTTGTCGAGCAGCATCCGGACTCCCCGTTCGTCGGAAATGCCTACTACTGGGCAGGCGAGTCGTTGGCGGCGCTTGGGCATTTCGATGAGGCGGAAACGATGTTCCTGACCGTCGCCGAACAGTTTCCGCACAGCTATCGCGCTGCGAGTGCCGAGGCGCAACTCGATCTTCTGGAGCTCCGGCGGCGCGATGCGTATTTCCGTCGTCTGCTGCGCTGGAGCCACGAAGAGCAGTTGGACCTGATGGATGAGCTTGACCGCCGCGAACGTGCCCTCGACGAGGCGGTGGCCGAGTACCGGCGTAAGCTCTTCGAACAGGCGCCGACCGAGTATCGCGCGCAGCTGCTCGAGCTCGAGCAGGAACGGCGCACCCTTGAGCAGCAGCTGCGGGGACGGGAAGAGCAGATCAAGGAACTTGAACAGGAAGTGTTTGAGTTGCGCGATGCGCAAGCGGCACCGGAAACCACGGTTCGAGCGTACCGGCGCAGGTTCGAGGCGCTTGAAATCAAATCCGAGGCGCTGGAGCTGCAGCGGCGCATTCTTGAAGAGTTGCTCGATGACAATCCCAACCTCAGCGATGAAGACCAAGACCCGGAGGCCGACGCGTGAGATTCTCCCGCACAGCAGCCCATCGTGTTCGCGTCGCGATTGCACTCGGCGTCGCCGCCGCAGTTGTGACGCTCGCCCCGACCGGAACGCTCGGCACCCTCAGCGCTGAGCCCGGGCGCCGCGTGGAAGAAAGCCTCGAGCGGGGGCGTATCCGCATCGCCGTATATGCCGACCGGGGCGATTTCATGCTGTGGTATCGGGATGCCGAAGAGCAATGGGCGCCGTTGCTCTTTCCCGGCGAACCGGCCGCGGTGGTCACCACCGTACTCGACGCCGGTCGCACCACGATCGCGGGCCGGTCGAACCGCCTGCGGCTCGATAGCGTGGAACGAAGAGGCGACATCATCGTCCAGCGGTTCGAAGGCCTGGAACTGCAACTCGAGCGCATATTCACCCCCCTGCGATCGCGAGGCGCAAGGGAGAGCGACAGCGTTTTGATCGAGCACCGTCTTCACAATAAGTCGCAGCGAGGGCGTGAGCTCGGGCTGCGCGTCCTGCTCGATACCAAGTTCGGGGAAACCGCACCACGGAACGAAGGCCATTTTCGTCTCGACGGAACCGATCGGGTGCGCCACGAACGGGACCTGTTTCCCAAGTCTGAGAGTGTCCGCTTCTGGTTTTCGCGCGACGCCGATAATCCTGAGATCGCGCTTCAACAAACCTTGATTGGCAATGGGATCACCACCCCGGACCGCGTTGTCTTTGCGAACTGGCGGCGGCTGCATCAGAGCGACTGGGAATACACCGTGCTCCCCGGAAGACGGTTCAGCGACCCTCCGTATTCGCTCAACGATTCAGCCGTGGCTGCGTATTACAGGCCGCAACCGCTCGCGCCGGGCGAAATACGCTCGATCGCGCTTGTTCTCGGTGCCTATGCACCGGCGGGATTCCATGAGCTCGATACGGATGCTCCGCGCGAAGCCGACAGGGTAGCGGCACCGGATCCCGAACCCGAGCCGGCGGCGGTTTTGAGAATGGACCCGGAGCGGCGGGCGGAATATTTGAAACGGTTGCGCGAGCTTGACGAGCTGGTGCGTGACTTAGATCGTAAGGCGGCCCGCCCCGGTGATCTGACAGCCGAACGGCTACAGGAGTTGCGCCAACGGCTCGATGAGCTTCGCGAGCCGCAGTGATCATGGCGAGGGCAAAGTCAAAAGGATTCAAACGCGCCGAGCGCCTCTTTCGTCGCAGACGTTATACCGAGGTCATTCGTCTGCTCGAGCCGCAGGTGTTCATGTACCGCGACCGGCCGCTGTTCTACTATTACCTCGGCGTGTCATGTTTGCACACCGGCGACTTCGGCGGTGCCTACTCGTATCTACAACGCGCGCAACAGCTCGACCCGGACGACAACAACATCTCGCTCGCGCTCGCGGCAATCGCCATGCGGCGTCGCCAAACCGACCTGGCGTTGAGGCTCTACCTCTCGGTGCTCGACCGCGACCCAAAGAACGCGATCGCGAAACGCGGGCTTGGTGCGTTGCGCCGGGCCGAGAGTGAGGCTGAGCTCGCCGAGCAGCTCGATCAGTCAGGGATCGCACGCTATCTCCCGTCCCCGGGGGCCTACCTGCCTCGGCCGGCTATGGCAGCCGCGGTCGCGCTGGTTCTCGCCGGCCTGATGCTTGCAGCCGTACCGCCGATCATCGAGCGTGTGCGGCGACCGGCGGTTCCGGATCGTGAGGGCGTGGAGGTTCTTGAGCTGGATCAAATGCGCCGCGAGGTGGTGCAGTATGAGGGCGATTTTCGTTACGTCCTTACTGAGGACGAGATCCGCGAGACCTTCCGCCGAATCGGCGACTACTTCAATGAGTACCGCGACAACGAAGCGCGCCGAGAGATTAACCGCATCCTGCATTCCAACGCTGAACGCGAGATGAAGGAGCGTGTCCGTATGCTCGCCGAATATCTCAGCACGCCGGACTTCACCAGTCTGGAACCTGCGGATAGCTTCGCGTACGACGAGGTGCAGTCCGCGCCGCACCTTTACGATCAGACGTACGTCCGCTGGCGCGGGCGGGTGGCAAATCTGGAACACAATGAAGAAGATATTCGCTTCGACTTTCTCGTCGGTTACGAGGATGCACGCGTGCTCGAGGGAATTGTCCGCGCGCGGCTCGGTTTCGCCGCACGGGTAGAGCCGGCGATGCCGGTTGAGCTGATCGGCCGCGTCGAGGCCGATAACGGAATCGACCGTCTTGAGGTGGTGTCGATTCGACGCATATCGCCTTAGCGCGGAGCAACGGTTGCAACGGAGGATGATTCGATGCGCGCAGTTGTGCAACGGGTACGGCAGGCCGCGGTGACAGTCGACGAGGTTGAGACCGGGAGAATCGGTGAGGGAGTCCTTGTCTATCTGGGAGTGGCCGGCGACGATAACGATGCCGACCTCGAGTATGTGGTGGAGAAGGTTCTGAACCTTAGAGTGTTCGAAGATGAGCACCGCAAGATGAATCGGTCGGTGCTCGAAACCGGCGGGAGCGTGTTGGTGATATCACAGTTCACGCTGTACGGAGACACTCGCAAAGGGCGCCGCCCGTCGTACAACCGGGCTGCAGGCCCGGAGCACGCCGACTCGCTGTATCGGCGTTTCGTCGATCGCATCGTCGCGCGAGGGGTGACTGTTGCGACCGGGGCTTTTCAGCAGGCTATGCTGGTGGAGAGCGTGAACCTCGGGCCGGTCACGATTCTGGTGGACTCCAAGAAGGAGTTCTAAGGCCTGCGCGGGCGGCGACACCGCAGGCGCGCCTTTTGCCGCTCCGCGGCGCACTACATGAACAGGCGCGGGGACGAAAGGTGCGGACGCGCGTAGAAATCTTCGAAGAACGGGGAGAGCGTTTTCTCTTCGTTGATGCGCATGATCAGCTCGGCGCTCAGCCGTGCCGATGAGACCACGTGCAACGCCGGGAGCCGCCGCTTGAACTCCTCTGAAACGTCAAGCGTGTCGGTCACGAGTATGGTGTCGAGCAATCCGTTGTCGTACAGCCAACACAATCGATCGATTGCCGGCCCCGACAAGACAGGATGTATCACCGCGATGTGAATCTTGGAGACCTCGCGTTTTTTCAGCTCCTGCGTCAGGGTGTAGATCGAGCCGCCGGTATCAATCATGTCGTCGACTATCCAAACCTCTTTGCCCTTCAGAGACGAGTCGGTCAGAATCGTAGTGGACTCAATCGTGTTCGCTTTGTGGTAGTCGCGCTGCTTGTGCGCTATTACCAAATGAGTGCCGAACGCCCGGGCGAACTTCTTGGCGATGCCCTCACCGCCGGCATCTACCGAACAGAACAGCCATTGATTCTGCACGTAGTCGGTGAGCACTTCGGTGCTGCCGATGAAGTTATCGGCGATGTATTCCTGCAGCAGGGGAATCGCTGGAACATCGTCCATCGCGCAGACGCGCGGATCAACTACAGTCTTGGATTTATCCGAGTGCAGCTGATAGGTGATTATGTGATCCACCCCCAAACTCGTAAGGGTCTTGTAATGGATCCAGAAGCCGACTGAGTTCCGGCGCGTAGTGCGGTCAGAGCGAGAGGCGCTGCAATAGGTCTCAAACAGAGTGATCCGCTGCGGCTGAGCGCGGCGGATAGAGTCAATTGAGTGATACAACTCCAGCTTATTCTGCTCGACGCTCAGCCCCTGACTGTTCCGCCCGGCCTGGGCGAACAGAAACACGTCGCGTCCGCGAACCGAGCTCTGCAGCTCGACCTCAACCTCGCCGTCGGCAAACTGCACCGGACGAAGCTCCCCGACGTAGTTCTCGCGTCGATGCCGCGCATGGAAATCTGGAAACGTCTCAAGCTGATGGGCGACGCGAGCCGCATAGTCCCGCATCGAGCGGGTGGACAGGAGCAGCAGTTGGCCTCGCATATTCTGCAGCATAGCGAAAGTTCTATTGACCTGCAAGATATGCGCCCGATAGTATGCCCAAAGGCAAGCAGTGTGCAGATAGCGCCGGTTACATCTTGTAGGGGAACACAACAGCTGTGCATACCGCAGGTGATTCGCGCAGTTGTCGTTGCTACCACAATCCACCGGTCAGCGAGGAACATGATGGCAAAGAAAGAGCAATTCAGCGCCCCAGGAAGCCAGGAAGAACGGATTCGTGCCTTGGAGGCGGCGCGACTGAACATCGAGAAGCAGTACGGCAAGGGCTCGTTGATGAAGATGAACGAGGGGCGGCAGATTCAGAACATCTCGGTGATTCCGAGCGGGTCTATCCTTCTTGATGAAGCGCTCGGCCTCGGAGGTTACCCCAAGGGACGTATCGTCGAGATATACGGCCCGGAGTCTTCCGGCAAGACGACGCTCGCACTGCATGCCATTGCCGAGGCGCAGAAACAGGGTGGCATCGCGGCATTCATCGATGCCGAGCACGCACTCGACCCGGTCTACGCCGGTCAGCTCGGGGTAAATATCGATGAGCTCTGGGTCTCGCAGCCGGACACGGGCGAACAGGCGCTGGAGATTGCCGAGTCGCTGGTGCGCTCCGGAGCGGTAGACGTCATCGTGATCGACTCCGTAGCGGCGCTTACCCCCCAAGCCGAGATCGAGGGCGAGATGGGTGACTCCCACGTCGGCCTGCAGGCACGCCTCATGAGCCAGGCGCTGCGCAAACTGACCGGCACGCTGCACAAGTCCGGAACCTGCATGATCTTCATAAACCAGATCAGGATGAAGATCGGCGTCATGTTCGGCAACCCCGAGACGACCACCGGCGGAAACGCGTTGAAGTTCTACTCATCGGTACGGTGTGAGGTGCGCCGCATAGAGACGATCTCCAAGGGAGCAGACGAAGCGATCGGAAACCGGGTACGCGTGAAAGTTGCGAAAAACAAGATCGCTCCGCCGTTTCGCAAGGTGGAGCTTGAGCTGATGTTCGGCACGGGTCTATCGGCCTCCGGAAGCCTGCTGGATGCCGCAGTGAAGTACGGGATCTTTCAGAAAAGTGGAAGCTGGTATTCTTACGGCGACGAGCGTATCGGTCAGGGCCGCGATAACGTCAAGCAGTTCCTGGAAAGCAACCCTGAAATAGCAGGAAAGGTGGAAACCGAGCTGCGGCAAATGATGTTTCCGTCACCGGAAAGCGAGCCCGAAGAACGCTCCGGCAATGCCTCCGCTACTGCGGCCGCGAACGACGCAGCGTCCGGTTCCGGATCGCCGACGGGCAAGACCGCGAAAGCGGGCGGTGGCGCCGGCCCCACCACAGGAGCGCAGGCTGCGCCGGCAGACGCCGGTGCCGGCGGAAGCTCCGCTCCAACCACTCGTGCCGGAGCTCCGCAGAAGGATGCCGCGCCGGTGAGTGAATCGGTCGCCGAGCCGGCCGAAGATGAGCTGTTTTAGGTTCCGGCGCAGAAAGAGCGCACGAGTTGGTGCATGCGCCCGACGCGCGTTTTCGTTGGATTAGGAAGCAATCTCGGCAATCGCCGGGCGACCGTGCTCGCTGCGTGGCGTGAGCTGCAGGAGCTGTTCTTCGGTGCGCCGGAGCTCTCGCCGATCTACGAAAGCGAGCCGCAGTATGATCGCGAGCAGCCTCGTTTCCTGAACGCTGTCGCTGCGGGCCGCACCCGCCTTGGACCGTTTGAGCTTCTCGATGAGCTATTGGCGATTGAGCGCCGTCTGGGACGGCAGCGTGACCAAGAGCGGCCCAAAGGGCCGCGCAGTATCGACCTCGATCTGTTGCTGTACCGCGACTGGCTCGTATGTCATCCGCGCCTCGTGCTCCCGCATCCGGGGATAACGGAACGCCTGTTCGTGCTGCAGCCCTTGATCGATCTTGATCCGGAGCTCACCGATCCGCAGTGCGGAAGAGTGTATGCGCGCTACCTGTCTGAAACCGGAGAGAAGGGGATTTACCCGATCAACGGCTGAGGGTATAATCACCCCAAATCCGGAACCAGCATCTATGCAACAACAAGAATCAGCGAAGAACGAGTCCGAGTCGCAGACGGTATTCAAGTTACAAGACTTCGAGGGGCCCCTTGATCTCCTGCTGTTCCTTATTCGCCGCAGCGAAATCAACATCTACGACATACCGATCCATGAGATCACCGAGCAATACCTTGCGTACCTGAAGTTCGCTGAGCGGGTCGACCTCGAGAACCTTACCGAGTTCTACGTGATGGCCGCCACGTTGTTACATATCAAGTCGCGCATGCTCCTGCCGAATGACGCTGAGCTAGGCGATGAGCTCGAGGATCCACGCGCTGAGTTAGTAGAGCGACTGATCGAGTATCAGAAGTACAAGAAGCTGACCGATATCATGATCGAGCGCGAGAAGCACAGCGAGTGGGTGTTGGACCGCAAGAAGAAGGAGATCGCACTACCGTTCCCCGATGAAGACGACGTCTGGGAGCAGATGGATGTGTGGGATCTCTTCAAGGCGTTTTCCGCCATTCTCGAAACCGTTTCCGATGACCGCATCATTGACCTCTATGAGGAGGTGTCGATCAATGAGAAGATCACGCTAATCTACGAACTGCTCGAGCGTACCGACCAGTTTCCATTCACCGAGCTGATCGTGCGCTCCAATTCGCGTATGGAGATCGTGTGCGCGCTGCTTGCTATTCTTGAAACGGTGAAGGGCAAACGCGTGCGGATCTTTCAGAATCGTCTATTCGGCGACATCATCGTACGCAGAGGCCCCGGCGAACAGGAAGTAGGTCATGGACCTGAGTAAGGAGACCGCGATTGTGGAGGCGATCCTGCTGCTCGAGAGCGAACCGGTCGGTTTCGAGCAGCTTTCCAAAATCAGCAGACTCGATCGCAGCATAGTGGAACGCTGCCTCGAGCAGTTGAACGAGCGCTACAGCTCGCCGGCTCACGGGATTGAGGTCGTACAGCTTGCCGACGGGTACGTGCTCCAACCGAAGCTTGAGCTCTGGGAGAACCTTCGCGACCGCTACGGCAAACGTAACGAAAACAAGCTGTCTCGAGCCGCGATTGAAACCCTTTCGATCATCGCTTACTCGCAACCCATCACCCGGGCCGAGATCGAAGGGCTACGGGGGGTTTCTCCCGACGGAATGATACGGCTGCTGCAACAGCGCAACCTAATCCAGGAGGTTGGCCGCAAAGACGCGCCGGGTCGGCCGGTACAGTACGGCACCACGAGCGAGTTTCTCAAACTGTTTCGACTCTCGAGCATCGCAGATCTGCCGAGACTGAACGAGGAGGATCAGGAACGCTTTGAGTCGGACCAACTATAACACCGAAGCGTGGCCGATGCGCTTGCAGCGCTTCATGGCAAAAGCGGGGGTGGCCTCGCGCAGACGTTGCGAACAGATCATTGAGGAAGGTCGGGTAAGAGTCAACGGCGTTCCGGTTACTCGCCAAGGTGTCACGGTCACCCTCGAAGATGTGGTGACGCTCGACGGCAAACGTCTGCAGATCAGCGCCAACCTGATCTATCTGGCGATGAACAAGCCGCCGCAGTACCTATGCAGTAACCACGATCCGCAGGGACGACCGCTGGTGATTGACCTGTTGCGCGACACTGTAAACGAACGCGTGTTCACCGTGGGGCGCCTTGATTATCTGTCTACCGGTTTGATCCTGCTTACAAACGACGGTGAGTTCGCTCGCAAGATATCACACCCCTCGAGTCGAGTTGAAAAGGAGTATCTGGTTGAGACCCGAAAGCCCATTCCCGAAGAGCTGTTGGAGCGCTACCAAAAGGGTCTGCAGATCGAAGGCGAAACCTACAGGCTGAAGTCATACCGGATTAAGAACGCCAGGCGGGCGCAGCTTGTCCTCGAAGAAGGCAAGAACCGCGAGATCAGGCGCGTATTCTCTCATTTCAAGATTGCGTTGCGTCGCGTCCATCGCGTGCGGATCGGCAATCTCTGGCTCAGCAACCTGCCGCCCGGAATGTTTCGACCGCTCAATCGACGCGAAATCAACAGACTGCTCGCGCTGGCGGACCAACAGGAGCGCGAATGATCATTGCGATCGACGGCCCGGCCGGAAGCGGCAAGAGCGCCATTGCGCGGATGGTGGGCGAGAATACCGGCTTCACCTACATCAACTCGGGACTATTCTACCGTGCCCTGACGCGTAAAGTGCTCGATACAGGCTGCGATCCTGCCAACCCGGATCATCGCGACCAGGTCTTGCAGATTGCCCGGGAAAGCACGATTTCCTGGCGGGACGGTGTGCTCTATCTCGACCACGCGCCGGTTTCGGAGCACGGCCTTCGCACCGACGAGGTCGATGCGCATGTCGCGCAGCTGTCTTCCCTGCCGGAAGTGCGGGCGGTGGTTAATCAAGCGCTCCGTCAGTCCGCGCGCAACCAGGACAGCGTGGTCGAAGGACGTGACATCACTACGGTGGTGTTCCCCGATGCCGATGTAAAAATCTATTTGGACGCCGACATCGAGGCTCGCGCGCAGCGCCGATACGCCGAGAGCACCAGCGAGCTGAGCCTCGAGGAACTCAGAGCGGCGATCGCTGAGCGTGACCGCCGGGACCGCGACAAGCGAGAGGGCAGCCTGCTCCTCAGCGAGGACGCGGTCTATTTGGATACCTCGGACTTGACCATCGATACAGTTTATGACAGAGTGATGAACACAATTCGAATGAAACGTTAATCAGGAGAACTAGTAGGTATCATGGTAGAGAAGGAAGCGCAGAACACAGAGCCGCTCGGCGAGACTGTCCCTGAGGAGACTCGAGAGGAGTTTCTGAAGACCATCGACGAGATGGAGGTCGGGCAGCCTGAAGTTGGCGAGCTGATCAGCGGGACGGTCGTTTTGGTCGGCTCAGAAAACGTGTTCGTCAACATCGGCTACAAATCCGACGGCAAAGTCCCGTTAGATGAGTTTGAGGAACCTCCGAAGGTCGGAGATGAAGTCGATGTGGTGCTTCAGAGTCGAGACGCACGCTCGGGCGGCGTGCCGGTATCAAAGCGGAAGGCTGATGAGCGCGTATTCTGGCGTCATCTCAAACAGGCGTTCCAGGACCATATCCCGGTAGACGGCAAGGTTACCCGCAGCGTAAAAGGTGGATTCGAAGTTCAGATTCATCCGGGAGTACGGGGATTCAACCCCATTTCCAAGATGGACACGCACCGGATCGAGAACCCGGAGGAGTACGTGGGGCTCGAGTCCAAGTTTTACGTTGAGCGCCTGTACAGCGAGAATCGGGTCAACATCATCCTTTCGCGCCGTGCCTGGCTTGAGGAAGAGGTCAAGCGTAAGCGCGAAGAGTTCTTCAACAACGTCGATATCGGCGATGAAGTAACCGGCGTAGTCAAGACCTTCACCTCGTTTGGAGCCTTTATCGATCTTGGCGGCTTTGACGGGTTGCTCCACATCAACGACATGAGTTGGGGTCACGTCACCAGGCCCAAGGACATAGTCAAGAAGGGCCAAGAGCTCACGCTCAAGGTCATCCGGATGGAACCGGAAGAGCAGAAAGTTAATCTCTCGTTGCGCCACATGACTCCTGATCCCTGGGAAAGCTTCGAGGGCAAGTACCATATTGATGACGTAGTCGCCGGTCGCGTTACCAAGCTCGCAGACTTTGGGGCTTTTATCGAGCTTGAGGAAGGTATCGAGGGCCTTGCCCACATCTCTGAGCTTTCGTGGGTGAAGCGCATTAACCATCCCAAAGAGGTTCTGAAGCCGGGAGACGAGGTAGAGGCCAAGATCCTGGACTACGACATCACTCAGGGACGTGTCTCGCTTGGGTTGAAGCAGGTGCTGCCGAATCCGTGGGAGGCGATAGCAGAGCAATACCCGCCGGGTACGCAGCTCGTTCGTCCGGTGAAAAAGATCACGAACTCAGGAGCGTTCGTAGAGCTTGAAGAAGGTATTGATGCCTTTCTCCACATCGACGATCTTTCCTGGGCCAACCGACCCCGCAACGTCTCCGATGTCCTCAGCGAAGGGGATGACGTTGAAGTAGTCGTGCTCTGGGTTGATCCGGATAACCACAACATTCGCGTGGGCGTTAAGCAGCTCTCGGAGGATCCGTGGGTGACGCTGAAGCACGTTTCGCAGCGCCGCGAGATCATCGAAGGCGAGGTCACCAATATCACCGACTTCGGTCTGTTCCTTCGCGTTCACGGCGGCATCGAGGGGTTGCTTCATAAGAACAACCTCACCGATCCGCGCGTGGAACCCTACGAGCAGGCCGTGAAGGGCATCTCGGTCGGTGACAAGCTCAACGTGGTGGTGACCGAGATCAATCCAGCTAAACAACGACTCTCGCTTTCGGTGCGCGAGATCGAGCGCAAAGAACAGCGCGAAGAGATGCAGAAGTACATCCATGACTCAGGTGAGGAAGATACCTTTACGCTCGGTGACTTCTTGAAGGACAAAGGCGAGGTATAACGCCGTGCGTGGGTCAGCAGCGAGATGGTTGAGACAAACATTGATCCGCAGAAGTTTCAAACCTTCATCGAGATCAACACGCTAATCAACTCGTACTATGCAGACCCTCGGGCACTTCTTTTGCGCATACTTGAGTCCGCCACGCGCCTGACCGGTGCGGAAGCGTCCTCGCTGCTGCTGGTTCAACCGGAAACGCGGAGTCTCCATTTCGAGATCGCGCTCGGTCCTAAAGGGGCCGAGGTTAAGCAGTTCAGCCTGGAGCGCGGGCAGGGGATTGCCGGCTGGGTTGCCGAGCGCAATCGCTCGTTGATCGTAAACGACGTTAGCCGAGACGAACGCTTTCATTCCCAGATTAGCGCCAGCATAGAGTTCGAAACACGCTCAATTCTAGCCGTGCCGATGCGCATGCAAGAGCGGTGCGTCGGCGTGTTGGAGATGATCAACAAACAAGACGGTGGAGCCTTCACGGAGGAGGACCGCCACTGGCTGGAGATCTTCGCCACGCAGGCCGCGCTCGCAATCCAGAACGCGAAGTCCTTTCAGGCCGTACGGGATCAGATCGATGTGCTACAGGATCAGATGAACGGGGTCAGGGGCTACCACACCATGATCGCCGCGAGCCGGCTGATGCAGGAAAGGCTCGAACTGGTCGCCCGGATTGCCGAGACCGATTCATCGGTTCTGATACACGGAGAGAGCGGTGTCGGCAAAGAGCTCATCGCCGAGCAGATCCACCAGCGAAGCGCGCGTCGAAACGGTCCGCTAGTGCGCGTGAACTGCGCCGCCTTACCGGAGCCACTGCTGGAAAGCGAACTGTTCGGTCACGTCAAAGGCGCTTTCACCGATGCCGACCGCAACCGTACCGGCCGATTTGAGCTCGCTGATGGAGGGACCATCTTCCTCGACGAGATCGGAGATCTCCCGCCGGCGCTGCAAGCCAAGATGCTGCGGGTAATCCAGGAACGCAGTTTCGAAAAGGTGGGCTCCAGCACTCCGGTACGCGTAAACGTTCGTATACTCGCCGCTACCAACAAGGACATCGCTAAAGCGGTGGAGCAGGGTGAGTTTCGCAGTGATCTGTACTATCGGTTGAACGTGCTCCCCATTGAGGTGCCACCGCTACGCCGCCGACGTGAGGACATTCCCGCCTTAGCGGAGTTCTTCCTGAAACGGTTCAAACAGGAGACCAAGAAGCAGGTTCAGGGCTTCACCGATGAGGCAATGGAAACCCTGCTTTCGTATTCGTGGCCCGGCAACGTACGTGAGCTTGAGAACGTAGTCGAGCGGGCAGTAGTTATTTGCGACAAGAGCTACATCAGCCCTGACGAGCTTGCTCTTGACCGCAGAGGAGCGCGCCGGGGCGGGGAATACGAGGACAAGTCGCTCAAGGAGTCGGTCACGCTGTTCAAGAAGCACTTCATTCGGAATGCGCTCGAGCGCCACGGCTGGCATCAGACCGAAACGGCGAAAGCCCTTGGTATCCAGCGCACGTACCTATCGCGACTCATCAAAGAGCTTGAGATAAAATAGGAATACAAGGAGTACCCCATGGCGAAAACCCCCGGCGGCGAAGAAGCGAAACCGAAGGTCGCCGATATCCTATCCGCATTTCTGCAGCGTTACCGCACGCACCTCATTGTCGTGTTCGCGGTGGTGATCGTCGGTGGAATCGGCGCGGTCGTGTTTTTTGAACTCCAATCGCGTCGTGCCGAAGAGGCCTTAGTCCGCATTGAGGCCGCCAAAGACCAGTACGAGCAATGGCAGGGAGCCGACGAAGAGACGCGGGCCGAACTCGAACCGGAGCTGATCGCTGAGCTTGAAGCAATACGGGAGCGATTCTCAGGCACCTACGGTGCGTTGCGCGCTCGCTACATTGAAGCAAGCATGCACTACGAGGCCGAACGCTACGAAGAGGCGTTGTCCGCGTTCGTACAGCTTGCCGATCAGTATTCGAACGCTCATCTTGCTCCTAGGGCTTTGCTTTACGGCGGTTTCGCCGCCGAGGAGCTCGGGGAGTTCGGTCGGGCTGAAGAGATTTTCCGCCGGATAGTGGAGTCGTACGGCGATCAGTCGGTGGAGGCTCCGCGTGCGTTGTTCGGCCTTGCTCGCGTTTATGAGGCCGGAGACCGGTTTGAGGAAGCCGCCGAAGCCTACGATCGACTGTTGGAAGACTATACCGGGAGCCCCTGGAGCGACATGGCCCGTAATCGGCTGATCGTCCTGCGCGCGCAGGAACGCATCTGATGGGCGGCGCCGGCTAATGAGTGGCCCCGGTAGTTCCGCCGGCATCGGCAATTGTGATACCGGCAATTGTCGCGGTTCCGGCCGACGCAAGCACCTGTGGTCAGGGGTGTCACCCGCCGTTGTGCACGCGGCGGCGCATGCGGTGGCACCGCGGCTTGCCGCTCGGCGGAGCTTATAACGCGCGAACGGCCTGGAGTGAACGCTGTGGTTAAGGGAGTAGCGGGCACGCTTCTACAGCAGATCATGAGCGTCGGTTATTATGCCGCCCGGGCCGTGAGGACGCCGCTTGCCGCAGCCGCCGCGCTCCTTCTAGCCGCCTGCGGCCTCCCGACGATCCCGTTCCTGGAGCCTCCGGTTGCCGTGTCAGACAGCGACGTCGAGATCGAGTTCGAGCACGATACCACAAATGACATTGAAGAGTTTCGTGGCTATGAGCTGTACTATCGGTTCTATCCCGCTACCACCGACGGAGAAGACCAGTGGCGCAACCATAACGACGCCATCCTTGATTCTCCACGATCGCCTAATCCCAATCGCCTTACCGCACGCGGCTACCGCAGAATCCGAGATGCACAAGACCGGGGTTCCCCGTTGATACAGGCGGCTGACATACGCGGTGAAAGCTTTCTGGTGCGGATGATGTTTCCGTTCGACCCTGATGATGATCCTCCCAATCAGATAGACGAACCAGACGCAATCGCGATGTTCGAAGACAGATTCGTCAGGCTTCGACGAGGCCCTCAGATCAACGAAGCCGACGGGCAAACACCGAAGCGGTTTTTTCCGGTTGAGACCGATCCTGCTAACGGTGTATATGCTGCAGACGATAATGACATTACGACCGCCCTTGGGAACGTGAGTCCCGAGGATTTGCGTGACGTATTTGAGGTGGAGGGCGGGTTATTCATCGCCGTTTACGGACTAGCCTACGGCCGAACAACAGACTTCGAGCGGTTCTATAGCGTGCCCGTATTGCTCGGGCGTGACATAGCTTTAATCCAGAACTAGCTGACGGGAAAGGGCACTATGGCAACGTACTACTTGAACATCGGATTGACCTACATCGTTATCGGTTTTGCGATCACCCTGTGGTTCTACTATGTTCTACGGCGACCGTTCTTGGGACGATTCTGGGGAGCTCTGGTGCTTGGTCTGATCGGCGCATTTCTAGGAGGCGTGGTAGATTTTTATTTTGATGATCTTATCCATCGGCTCGCAAATCTCAATAACGTTAATATTTTCCCTCCGTTGATCACTTCGTTCATCCTGATGTGGGTGTTTTCGGCCGTCACTGACTCAGACCGATGAACGAGAGAAACGGCCATACCGCTTAACAAGGCGACGACGGGACATCGAAACGACGCATCGTAATTCATCTACCGGTGCCTTCAGCGCCGGCGATTTCAACGGTCGGTGCACCTTGAAGCTCTCGCGGTCGTGGGGTATCATGCATCCCGTTGTATCCCGGGTTTGGCGCAAAGCACAGTGGTTATACGCGGCTGTTACGCATTCCGGCGGAGCCCAGGATCAACGGGGAACTGTAGCCGTTATGCCACTTCCGATAATACATATTCGGTCTACTAATGTGATATGGAGCGAGGTGGTTAAGAAATACAATGCAGGACAACAGCCGTAACAGTAAGCAACAACACCCTTCAGACGATTCCGCTGCACCGCATAGCAACCTCACCAAGAAGCATGGACGCTCTCCGTTGGAGCGCCTGCAGGCCGCGCAGGATCCGAACTACGATGAGGATCGCGTCCTCGAGGCGTTTCGTCGGCTGTATCGGATCGTGAGGATTCTCCGGGATCCTGACGGTTGCCCCTGGGATCTCGAACAGACACCTGAGAGCATGAAGGAAAGCCTTGTTGAGGAGGCCTACGAGGTAGTCGGCGCGTTTTCGGAGGGTGACTCTGAGGAGATACACGAGGAGCTTGGCGACACTATTTTGGTTTCTATGATGATCGCCTATATGCTCGAACAGTCCGGTCGCGGGAGCGTGAAAACCGTGCTGGACACAGTGTCAGCAAAGCTTGTACGCCGGCATCCGCACGTGTTCGGCGATACTTCAGGTGAGATGGGAAGCTCCGAGGTTCTCCGGCAGTGGGACGATATCAAAGCATCCGAAGGCAAGAAACGGCGTTCGCAGCTGGAAGATGGCAAAGTTCGAGGACTTCCCCCGCTATCGCGCGCGGTCAAGCTGCAGAAGCGAGCCGCCAAGATGGGATTCGACTGGGAATCGAGCGAGCCGGTGTTCGACAAGGTCGCTGAAGAGCTCGACGAGCTCAAATACGCGTATGATGACAACGACGCGGTTTTGGTTGAGCGCGAACTGGGAGATTTGCTCTTCAGCGTCGCGAACCTGGCGCGCGTGCTAAACCACGACCCGTCCGCGGCACTCCACGCCGGCAACGAAAAGTTCGTTGAACGGTTTGAGCATGTCGCGCGCGAGATGGAACGGCGCGGTATGCAGATGACGCCCGACACGCTTGAGCAGATGGAAGCGCTCTGGCAAGCGAGCAAGAGCAACGAGAGGAGCGACTAGTTGCCCATACTTTGTCTTAATTTGTATGGTTTTATAGACAATTTGTCCCGTGGCGATGCTGGTTTGGCGGTATATCAGGTGTAGCTTCAGGTGTCGCTTGCAGCCAGATCCAGCAGGCAGGTCCAGCAGGCAGGAATCACCGGTGGGGCTATCCCTCGATCTCGAACCCTTCTTGCTGCTCCTGATACTCTTCAGCCGGAACCTCAGGGGTTTCTTCTTCCTGTTCAGCCCGCAACCACCAACTCAGCCCAAGTGAGCTCAGCGACTCTTCGTAGGTCTCGCCGGAGAAAATCCCATGCATAATGACATTGGAAGCTCGGGGCGCCCACCACTCCCATTCATTCGCGCCGTCCACCATCACCACCAGAACGACCTTGTCCTCAGGATCGTCAGCCCCAAATGGTCCATAGGACACAAACCACGAATGAAGCTCATCCGGTCTGCCGGTTTCGCCGGTGCCGGTCTTTCCGGCTATCTCCACCGCTCGTGTGGTAATAACCGGCCGCGGCGTCCCCTCCGCCACCGCCCCTCGGAGCGCTTGTCGCAGCTCCTTAAACGTTTCCGCACTGATGTCTGAAGTACGAAGGACCTCGGGCTCAACCGAGTGAATCAACTGTCCCGTTTCCTGGTCGCGAACTTCTCGCAGCACATGCGGCCGATAGATCACTCCATCATTGACGATCATCGCCATGGCGTTTGCCAGTTGCAACGGTGTGACCTCGATGAAGCCCTGGCCGATCGACAGGTTGATCGTGTCACCACCGACCCAGCGTGATCCGAAACGCGCCTGTTTCCATTCCGGCGTCGGCACGAGCCCGGGAACCTCGCCCGGCAGATCAATTCCCGTTCGCTCTCCGAAACCGAACTGTTTGGCGTAGTCGACGATTATGTCTTCACCCAGATACTCATACCCCATGGTATAGAAGAACACGTTACAGGACTGTGCCAGCGCTTCTTTTAGGTTGAGCGAGCCATGACCGTACTCCAGCCAACAGTTGAAGGTGCGATTGCCGAATCGACGCGAACCACGACAGGTTACGGTCTGATCGGGTGAGAAGGCCTCCTCCTCGAGCACAGCTGCCGTCATAATCTTCTTGAACGAAGAAGCGGGCACCGCAGCGGACTGAATTGCACGATTGAGAAACGGGGCGCGCGCATCCGCAGAGAGGCTTTGAAACGATTCCGCCCGGCCGCGCTCGAAAAAAATGTTCGGATCGTAATACGGGTAGGACGCCATCGCCAGGACTTCACCGGTATGTGGCCGCAACGCAACCACCGACCCCGTGCGTTTCCCAAGCGCTCGCTCGGCCAGCTTCTGAATTCGGCTATCGATGGTAAGCACCAGGTTTTCCCCGAGTTCCGGCTCGATCGGGTCAAGATCGGCTTCGCCAACTTGCCTTCCGCGGGCGTCGACCTTCAGGAAGCGCCGCCCGTCCTCGCCACGGAGCATCTCGTCATAATACTGCTCAATCCCTGCCTTGCCGAGAATCGAGCGTGCATCGTAGCCTCGATTATAGAGCACCTGTAGCTCTTCGGTTGTGATCTGCCCTACGAATCCAAGTGTGTGCGCAAGCGAGTTCGTACGAGTGTACTGACGCACCGGAGTGTTACGCCAATTCACACCGGGATAGCGTTCAATGTTCTCAGCGAGATATGCAATCGTCTCGAACGGCACCGCCGTGTCGATCTCCACTGCTTGATATGTGTTGTATCTTCGCGGCGGAATCCGCTGCGCGATTCGAGATACCGAAACATCCAGAGTGCGCGCAAGACGTTCGAAGACTTCCTCATGCGAACCGCGCGGGATGTTCGCCGGATTGACCTCTACCACGAACGAGTCAACATTGGTGACCAACGGCGACTCATAATGCCGATCGTAGATCTGCCCGCGAGGCGCGGGAATCACCGTGCTGCGCCGAGTGACCTGTTCGGCACGCATGGCGTAGATATACCCATCGATGATCTGAAGCGAAAAAAGATAACCCAGGTAGACGAACACCAGCACGCATATGAGCGCGGCCAGGACTAGAATTCGCTCACGCGGCACACGACGGTTTAGCGGTGAATCGCTCATGGCTCAGGAGAACCCTCCCCGTTCGACTTCAGCTAACGGCGGTATGAAACGCAACAGGCCAAACACAACCGGCGCCAACAGCGCGTTGTAGCTCAGCTCAATTGCAAAACGCGCGCTCAACATCCCGGAAAACGCAAGCTCAATGCGGAAGACCGTTACAAGCAGAGACGCCAGCAATCCCTGGAGCAGCGTGGCTGCAAACACCATAAGAATCGGCAGAAATATGGGATCAAGGAACATCTTGCCACGCGTCTTGCCAATCAGATACCCGACCAGCGTCTTTGCAAACGCGTGGAGGCCAAGCGGTGCGAGGCTCAGAAGATCCTGCGCCAACCCGGCCGCAAAGCCACTCAACTCCCCTTCAAAGCTACCCTTCTTGTTGGCCAAGAAGACGACGACTATCAGAGCAATATCGGGAACTACACCCCCGATCGCGATGCCGTGCAGTACATTGCTCTGCAGCAACGCGAAACCGGTCGCTATGATGATACCATATACCAGTGCTGCCGACATTTCAGCCCCGTCTCCTCATACCGGCATCCTCACGGTTCGGCTTCCTCGTTTTCGGGCGGCGCCTCCTCAGGCGCCAGCACGAATACATACTCAAGTCGGGAGAAATCAACGATCGGGGTGACCTCGATCTCCAGAGAAGTCTCGTAAGGTCGCGAGTGGATGGCATCCACCATGCCGACTTGAATCTCCGCCGGATAGACCGCGCTCATCCCGGATGTTACGATCATATCCCCGTAGGACACTTCCGCTCGCGCCGAATCAGGCACATACCGCATCGTGAGCGTTGTACTGCCGATTCCGCCCCCTTGAATCAGCCCTTCATAGCGGGATTCGCGCAGTCTTGCGGCGACGTACGAAGAGCTGTCGAAAATCGGCTTCACGGCTGAGGTTCGATTGGTGACGTTCCTGACGCGTCCGATCAATCCCTGCCGCCCGTCCTGAACCGCGATCACCGGCATGTCCGTTTCAACGCCATCACGGGCTCCACGGTTAAGCGTCATAGTGGCAAAGAAATTTCCTGGGTCCCGGGCGATCACACGCGCCGGAATGTTGTCGTAGGCGATCCGGCGGGAAAAGCCGAGGGTTTCGCGCAATGCCTCGATCTCACGCTCGAGGTCCCGAATATCACGCTCGATCGCCTCGTACTCCCGCAAGCGCTCAAGCAAGTCTTCATAATCCTCGCGCAGCTGGCCGAGCTCCCGCACTGAGTGTACACTCGAGCCCACAAAACTGCCGGCACCCGACACCCCACGTTGCACAGCACCTAACACCGACCCTATCACCCGCACCGGCCCACCGACGCTGCCTGGGCTACTGAATACGATGCCGAGCACCGATAGGCTGAGTAACACAGCTAACGTGACCGCGGCTTTGTGCGTTGAATACTGGCCTGAATTCCTCAAAGCTTATTATAGATGTGGTGATGATCGTTCATCCCTTTTTCGAACTCGAAGAACATGCCGGCGCCGAGCACCACACAGTTCAGCGGGTCCTCAGCGCGAAAGCAAGGAACGCCGGTCTCGTTAGCGATCAGATGATCCAGTCCTTTGAGCAGCGAGCCCCCACCTGTCATCACGATCCCGCGTTCGACAATGTCGGCGGCCAGCTCCGGAGGAGTCTGCCCGAGCGTGCGTTTGATCTCCTCCACAATCGCCGTGATGGGTTCCTGAAGCGCTTCACGCACCTCGACACTGTCGATTTCCAGCCGTCGCGGCAGGCCCGTTATAGCGTCGGTTCCCTTGATCTCCATCGTTTCGATCTTTTTGTCCGGCGCAGCGTTGCCTATCTTTCGTTTCAGCTCCTCTGCGGTTCCTTCGCCGATGATCAGGTTGTGAACGGTACGGACATGCTTAATGATCGCCTCATCGAACTCATCACCGCCGAGACGAATCGCGTTAGTGACAACCATACCGCCCAACGAAATCACCGAGATCTCACTCGTTCCTCCGCCGACATCGCAAACCATATGCCCGGCCGGCTCGTAAATCGGGATGTTCGCTCCTATCGCGGCCGCAAGGCTTTCCTCAATCACCTTGACTTCGCGCGCGCCAACTTTGTAGGCGCTCTCCTCCACGGCGCGGCGTTCCACCTCGGTAATGCATGAGGGAACGCCAATCACCATGCGTGGCTTGACCAGCCACCGCCGTTTCAGAACCTTAGCGATGAAGTACCTCACCATCTTCTCGGTGGTTTCCAAGTCCGCAATAACGCCGTCACGAAGGGGCCGGATCGCGATGATATCACCGGGGGTCTTCCACAGCATCCGGCGGGCATCCTCACCGACCGCCACTACTCGTTTTGTTCCCCGCTCAACGGCGACCACGGACGGCTCGTTGATTACAACCCCTTTGCCGCGGATATAGACCAGCGTGTTACATGTCCCCAGGTCGACGCCGATATCGGTCGAGAACGCGTTGAACATATTTCCGAACCCCATCGGTTGTGTTTCCTCCTAGTTGTTCTGCAAGCTCTGCAGCGCCTCAGCGTGCTGCGGGTCAAGGCGTACCGCCTCGCGCCACTGGGCACGAGCGCGTTCTCGATCATTTTGCGCCTGGTACAGCTCACCGCGCAGGTAGTACGCATGCGCCGAGTCTTCGTTCGCCGCAAGCACCTCCTCCACCTGTTCGAAAGCCTCATCGAAGCGATCGTCTTCTATCAGCAGTTCCGCTAGACGCAGTCTGGATTGCTGAGTCAGGTATGAATCTTCGCTGAGCGCTCGTGCGCGCTCAAACGCATGCTCTGCTTCGGACAGCCGCCCCAACTCCATCTCTGTCTCACCGAGGGTATAATAGAGCAAATCGTTCGGATTCTCTGCGACCGCCGCTTTGAGGCTTTCCGCGGCTTCCTCGTGCCGACCCAACTCCGCATAAGCCGCCGCCAGGTATTCGTGAACGTCGGCGGCGTGATAACCGTGGTCAAGCGCGCGTTGCATATACTCGACCGTCAGATCGTAATAGAACGGCCCGACGTGAAAGTAGCCCTTACTCAGCACGTAATACAACTCTCCCCGAAGATGATCGGAATCATGTAACAGCGCCTTCCGCAGCTTCCGAATGCTGCTCTGCATGTACTCGAGTCGTCGGTTTTCATCTACCTGCTCGAGGCCGGCATAGAACTGTCCGAACCCCGCATAGATCAACGCCGTGCGGTCCATGGGCGCCTCGGCCAAGGTGGCTTCGGCCTGACCGATCAGCTCCTCATACCGCTCGTCAGCCCATAGGTCAGAGAGATCGCCGCGGCTTGCAGCGCGCCCGATACTGTAGAATGCGCGGTGCCCTCCAAAGAGGACGAACGCCAGCAGTGTCAAAAATACCACAGAGGCCAGTATACTTCCGGCTATCACCCAGGCCGAAGGCTCCTGTTTGGCCTTGCCCCGGGATGCAAAACTAAAGCGTCCTTTGGGATATCTCATGCCGAGTCTGGCGCCATTAAAATATCTTTCGGACAAAAAGTCAATCTACCGGTGTCGGTGCGGCACCGGCATAGGTTTTCAGCCGGCGGGCATTAGCAGAGAAACGGCGATATAGAATGGTGATATCGGATACGAAACGCGACGGCCGGAGATCGGCAGGTCTATAAGCCGGGTTCTGTACGGTCCGAAAACCGCCGCCACCATCCATCTACGACGCACGTCACCGTGCGCCTCAAGCGATCTACCCGCAGAGGATACAGGCGAGCAACCCCTCTGCTGCTTGATCTTGCTCCCGGCAAGGTTTGCCATGACGCCCGCGGTTACCCGCGGACCGGTGGGCTCTTACCCCACCGTTTCACCCTTACTCCACCAGTGCGGAGCGGTATGGTTTCTGTGGCACTTTCTGTCGCCCCCGAAGGGACGCCCGGAAATTAGCCGGTACCGTGCTCTGTGGAGCCCGGACTTTCCTCCGAAGCCTTGCACTCCGGCGGTAGCGCGACCTGCCGGTCCCCGGCCACGCGGGGACTGCATCTAGCTACTCGAGCTCGTCTTGGTCATAGTCGCTTTCCTCGTCTTCGTCCTCTTCCTCGTCTTCATCCTCGAGATCATCGTCGTCGATGTCATCCTCGTCTTCCTCGAGATCAGCGTCCTCGTCCTCACCGAGATCGTCCTCATCAGTCTCGTTGAGATCCAGAGGCTCCTCGTCGAGAACGCCCTTCTCTACGTCATCAAGCACCTCGTCCGAATGCTCCTCAACATCATCCTCGAGAAGGTGCTCGTCATCAAGATCTTCATCCTCATCGAAATCGCTGAGCCCCCCGATCAGGTCGACCAGACCTTCGGAATCGTCCTCAGGTGTTGGCAACTCTTCGTCACCGAGATAGAACACGATCTTGCTGCAGTACGGGCAGAACTTGATACTCGACCCCTCGCGAACCTCGTTGACGAACTGGTTGGGCAGAATCATCTGACAACCCGTGCAAACGCCTTTGCGCAGCGACACGATCCCTTCGCCTTCCTTGCTGCGGATAATGCGCTCAAACTTGAACAGAAGCTCCGGGTCCAGGTTGGGCACAAGCTCCTCCTCCTGCGACTCGAGCTGCTTGAGCTGCTCCTGCTTTGCTTCGGTTTCGTCCTTGATCTTGCTCTGCTCTTCAGCGAGCTCAGCCTCTTGCTGCTGTATCATCGTCTCTTCACGCTCGAGAGAGTGGGCCATCTCCTGAAGGTTCTTCTCTTCCCGCTGCAGGTCTTTGCGTAATTCCTGTTCGCGCTCGCCGGCTTCACGGATCTCCTTGTCGAGCGCCTCGTACTCACGCTGAGTCTTGATGAGATCCATGCGCTTTTCGCAGCTCTCGCGCTCTCGTTCGGCTTCTTCGAGCCGAAGCCTGAGGTCGGTTATCTTCTTGCGCAGCGCTTCGTACTTATCATTGTTCTCGATGTAGGTCTTTTTCAGACGGTTCAGAAGCTCGGTTTTAGTTGCGAGGGATTTGGGCAGATCCCGAATCTCGGCCTCGATTGCGAACTTCTGAGATAGGACATCCTGCAGCGTGCGCAGTTTGTCGATGACGTCATTGATCATGGTCGGCGGTCTCCTGTTCCTCTACTGGTCTAAATAGTCTTTGAGCTTGCGACTTCGTTTCGGGTGTCGCAGTCGCCGCAAAGCCTTCGCCTCGATCTGCCGGATTCGCTCGCGGGTAACGTTGAAGTACAAGCCGACCTCTTCGAGCGTCAGTGAATATCCGTCTTCAAGACCGAACCGCATCTTCAACACTTCCTGCTCGCGTTCAGGAAGCGAGGACAGCACACCACGAAGCTGCTCCTGCAGCAGGGTGAACGCAGTCTGATGTGCCGGATTTTCGACGTCCTTATCCTCGATGAAGTCCCCGAGCAGCGAGTCTTCCTCTTCTCCGATCGGCGTCTCAAGCGAAATCGGCTCACGAGCAACGTTCTTCACCGATTTGACGCGCGCCACCGACCATCCGAGGCGCTCAGCGATCTCCTCATCAACCGGTTCGCGGCCGAGCATCTGCATAAGCTGCCTAGATTCACGCACCACCTTATTGATCTGTTCGATCATATGGACCGGAACGCGAATGGTGCGCGCCTGATCCGAGATCGACCGGGTGATCGCCTGGCGGATCCACCACGTGGCATAGGTGGAGAACTTGTAGCCCTTGCGGTACTCAAACTTCTCGACCGCTTTGATCAGGCCGATGTTGCCTTCTTGCACCAGATCGAAGAAATGCAGCCCGCGATTGGTATACTTCTTGGCGATACTGACCACCAGCCGCAAATTGGCCTGGATCAGACGATCCTTGGCGTTCTGCATCATGGTCTTACCGCGGATGATCTCCTCGGACTGCTCCAGGATATCATCGATCGTATCCTCAAACTCCACCTCGAGATTCTTGAGCTTTTTCTCGGTAGTCTGAATCTGCCGTATCTTGTCCTTGATCTGGTCGGCAGAGAGCCCGAGGTCCTCCTCGATTCGCATTCGTTCAGAGGTCATCGCAAGCCCTCGGCCGAGATTACGCAGTTCCCGCATATTCGAAACCCGCAGTCTCTTCTCTATCCGCGCCTGTTCCTTTTGATGCCTTCGAATCTCACGTGCGGCGGAAATAAACTTGTCCGAAAACGAAATTATTTCCTCAGGATGGATCACGACATCACGCAGCTTGCCGCTAAGCTCCTTGCGCTTCTTGCGCAAGGTGTTGTCTTCAATAACATCGCCGCCTTTTGCGATGATTTTGTTCTTCTGCTCGAAATACGCCTTGAGATCCGAAACCGAATCCCGCAACGCATCGCGATAGCACTGTGACAATCTTCGCCGTTCGGCCAGAAACTCCGAGATTTCCTTCTTCGAGAGGTTCATCTCTCGCGGATCCTTGCGCGAGAAGGCACGTTGGGCGAGGTGGTACATCTCGGGAACGAGCATCCCTGAGTTCTTGATGACGTTCTTTATGATCGTCTCGCCCTCTTCCATCCGCTTGGACAGCTCGACCTCTTGTTCTGCGGTCAACAGGTTCTCGCGTCCTATCTCGCGCAGGTACAAGCGTATGGGGTCATCGACGAGATTGTCTTTTTCCCCCATCACCAGCCGTTTCTTCTTGCTTGCCTTACGCTCAACCGGAAGCTCTTCTTCCTCCGGCTCAGGCTCGGCCGCAGCGCCGTCCTCCGCGAGGGAGACGTCGTGCTTGGCGAGAATACCGATTACTTCCTCGATCTTTTCGGTGTTTACGATTGAATCAGGCAAAAAATCACTCACCTCGTCATAGCTAATGCTATTCTTTTTATTCTTTGCGTAGTCAATTAGCTTCAGAATCGCCGGATCATTCTGTAAATCTGTCATCGATGAGCACCTTCAGCTTGTTCAGCTCCTTATCCAGGTACATCTTTTGCTCGAGTAACTCGTCGATCTGATGTTGGGTATCATCTCCGGCGACCGCAACTGCGCCTAGTCGCCGCAGCTGTGATTCGATTTCACGTTGCTGACGCCGGTAGCTGCGCTCCTTAATACTGAGCACGGCGTCATAGATCGCTCGTTCCTGGTTTAGTGCGAACTCGTCGGATGCGAGTTTCTCCATAACTACCCTGCGCAACTCCGGATTCTCGATACGGTCGATCAACAGCTCAAACGCCCGCTCACCACGTCGATACGTCTCTTCCAAAGCCGTATACAGCGCAACAGCATTCCTGTCTTCCAGGTCATCGATATCGAGCATGCTCCTAACAGTTGCGAACTGGCCACGACTTGCGACAACGGCCAACATTAGGAACAGATCAGTCGTTATAACTACGTCTTTTCTGTGAGTTTCGCTTTGCTGCTCACCAGCGCGTTCCCGGTGTGACGACCGCGCCCCTCGGCGGCGATAATCCTGTGCTATAGACAGCGGATCAACCCCCAGAGCATCAGCAAACTGTCTGAGACATGCGTCCCGCTTCACCTCGGACCGTACGGCTTCAATATAAGGAAAAACCTCCGTCAAGGCAAACTCCTTGCCATCCGGAGTGCTGATATCCGCACGCCCAAGCGCCCGGGAAACGAGGAAAGCGAATACATCTTTGACACATGATAGCGTTTTTTTTAATTCTTTGCTACCACTTGCTTCGAAAATATCCGCAGGATCGCGCCCTTCAGGCAACTCGCAGACCATGGTTTTCAGCTCGCCGGCTTCAAGCAGTACCGCAGCGCGTCTGACGGCCTCCTCGCCGGCGCGGTCGCTGTCGAACACCAGCGTAACGGTGTCGCAATAGCGACGCAGCAATCGTACGTGATGCTCGCTCAGCGCCGTTCCAAGCGGCGCAACCACATTCTCGACGACCGCTGCATGGCAAGCAAGCACATCGGTGTAACCCTCGGTCAGATACATATTGCGCTCACGCCGCGCCTGCTCTTTGGCGAGGTCAAGGCCGAACAACAGCTCGCGTTTGCTGAAGAGCGACGATTCGGGAGAGTTCAGATACTTCGGCTCATGCCCATCGATCGCTCGGCCCCCAAACGCTACCACCTCACCCCGCGGCGAGCGGATCGGGAACACCACCCGGCCCTGGAACAAGGCGCGGCGCTGGTTCCTACGGGTAAACAACCCCGTTTCGGCAAGAAAAGCATCCGAATACCCCTTGGAGCGCAGAAAGTCGTGCAGCCAGCCCGGCGCGTCCGGCGCGAACCCGATTGCAAAACGCTTGCGGAGCTCGGTTGGGATCTGCCGCCGATCCAGGTACTCGCGTGCCGCCTCCGCCTGCGGTGAGTTCTCGAGAATATAGTGGAAGCTCCCTGAAACCCTTTGGTATAGCTCTTTGAGCGCCGCGCGCCGCTTGGTTGCGCCGTCATCGGTCCGAGCGTCTCCCTGCGTGGGCAAATCCACGCCCGCCTCTTGGGCCAGCTGCTCGACCGCCTCGGGAAAGCTCAGCCCCTCAATCTCCATCAGGAAACTGAACACCGAGCCACCCTTTTGACAGCCAAAGCAGTAGAAGGCGTTGCGCTCCGGGCTCACCGAGAAGGAAGGTGTCTTCTCGGAGTGAAACGGACACAGCCCGAACCATCGCTGCCCTTTCTGCTGTAGCGTTACAAACCGTGACACCAGGTTGACGATGTCGACGCGGCGTTCGATCTCCTCGATCGTGCTGTCAGGTATTCGCATGGTCAGTTAGGGCGAACGCAGATACAACACCGTGGCCTGATTGTGCTCCTGAAACGTTCTGGAAAAGTGATGCTCTTTAGCGTTCGGACCGCGCAACACAAAGAACCAGTAGTCCGTAGTGGCCGGATTGAACGCGGCATCCAGCGAAACCGCACCCGGTGTTGAGATTGGGCCGGGCGGCAGGCCGGCGTGCAGGTAGGTGTTGTAATCCGACTGCCGCTCGAGATCACGGTAAAAGAGACGGTCGGGATGCGGCAGCCCCTGCTGTTCGGTCATTACGTAGACTACCGTCGCGCAGGACTCAAGACGCATCCCCGCCTCCAGGCGATTATAGAAGACCGACGCGATCAGCGGCGCCTCCTCTTTGGTGATATACTCGCGCTCTATTATTGATGCCATGATAACGCGTCGGTGCAGCTCTTGCGGCTCCAACCGTCGGTGTTCCGGCGCGATCCGGTCAAGCGTGCGAAAGAAGGTCGCGGCCATGGTGCGAACCACCAGCTCGGCAGGAAACTCCTCCGGGAAATGGTATGTGTCCGGAAACAGGTACCCCTCGGCACTATCGGCCGGGATCCCAAGCTCCCGTGCCAACTCCGGGTCGGCGACGGCAGCCCGAAACTCCTCTTCGCCGGCGATTCCATGGCGATCGAGAATGCGGGCAATCTGCCCCGTGCTGCGCCCCTCAGGAATCGTTACTCGCGTAAGCACCTGGCTGCCGGTGGTAAGCCGGCGGTGCACCTCAACCGCGCTCATGTCGCGCTGCAGCGCGTAGTTGCCGCGCTGAAACCTTGCCTCGGTCTCGTTGAACCGACTAAGGAGCCGTATCGGCAGAACCGAGCGTAGCAGCCCCTCCTCCTGCAACCGGGAGGCGATCCGCGCGACCGGCTCACCCTCCTCCACTCGAAACGCCACCGGCTCGCTATCAGAGCTGTCCGGAGGTAGAGAGAGATAGTATAGGTATCCTCCACCGGCGACTGTTGCCGAACAGATGAACAGCCCAACTGATGCGATGATCGTGACAGCCCGTTTCATGCCGGTATTATCCTGCTTTTCTTTTCTTAGCGGTCAAGTATAAACTCAACGCGCCGGTTTTTCCAGCGCTCCTCCAGGTCGTCATGCGGCACCAGCGGCATCGTTCCGCCGCGCCCCTCGGTCGTAAAACGGTCTGAGCGCAGTCCGCGCTCCACAAGCTCGGTCTTGACCGCTTCGGCTCGCGCCAGCGACAACGGCTGCAACTCCTCGCGCTCCTCACGCTCGGTGCCGGTGACATTCACCGCGTGGCCTTCGATCGCCACTTCGTAGTCGCGGTAGCGGTCGAAAATCTCGACCAGGCGATCTAGGATCGCGAGGTTCCTCACTCCTTGCTCGTCGGTCTCGTCGATGATCAACTCAGGACTATCAGGACCGAAGGTGATATTGGCGATCGCCACACGGTAGCGATCTCCGTCGCGGATTACGAGGATGTCGACTGGGATTACCCCTTCAACCTTGGTGCGGTTTCCGAGCACATCCACCACCTCGAGCTCGTACGGATAGTCCTCGGCCGAGATCACCAGGTCACCGTCGATCGCTCGACCGTCCCAGATCAGCTCCGACGGCGGCGTTCCGCGCCCAGAGAACTCGTTGAAGAAGTTCCGGTTGCGGTCGAGGATATCGAACTGCCAATAGGCGATATCACTGGCATTCTCAACCCCGATCGCGATAAACAGCTCATCATCCACCCCGTCGGCGTCGGGCGAAAACGGAACCGGGGCCAGATCCACCGTGACATCAGGGGCTTCGCTGTCGAGTAGGAAGCGTGACGTCTCCGCTTCCGGGCGGTTGCCTTTGTGATACACCACCTTGTATCGAGCTCGATACCAACCCTGGTGAACCTCACCGTCCTCCGAGCGGCCGTCCCAGACAAAACTCTCGCTGTCATCGAGCTTTTCGCCGCTGTAGGTCCGTATCACGCCGCGGTCCTCGTGTTCGATCTCGAGCGACCACTCCTTCACCCCGTCGGTGAGATTGGTGAAGGTATTGATCTCAACGGTATCTCTGAAACCGTTATCGTTCGGCGAGAACCCGGAGTATTCGGTAGTTACGAATACCGGCGTCGGTCGAGTGTCGATCTCGATGCCGTCGATCGCGACTTCGGTATGGTTCCCGGCACGATCGCGGGTTTCCACGACGTACCGGTAAAACCCGTCGGGCACGGAATTGCCTTCGTCGTCGGTGCCGTCCCATTCGAAGTCTTCCAGTTCGTTGTTCCAGTAGCGGGTCCACACCGTCTCGCCGCCGGCATTCTCAATCCGTCCCTCCCAGACCTCCTCGCGGTCGGAGCGCTGCCGGATCAGGACGGTGTCCTTATACCCGTCACCGTCCGGAGAGAACAGCTTATCCCGAATCTCCACCGTGGCTTCGGGGTATACCGTATCCAGCTCGAACGGCTCGGTGAACGCCTCTTCCAGGTTTCCGTGGGTGTAGAGAATCTCTAGTCGCGCTTTGTACATGCGGTCGGCAGCGGTTCGGCCTTCACGATCTCGCCCGTCCCAGCGGTAGCGCTCGCTCATGCTTTCTTCGCCGCTGAAGCGTCGCACCACGGTGTCATTCTCTGTATCTATTATCTCGAGGGCATAGCGCACCATATCGGCATTGCGTTCGAGTTTCGGGAACAATCCGATGGTGTCGCGAACGCCGCTGGCGTTTGGGGAGAACGCGTCGTACTCGGCCGTCAGCAGCACCGGTGTCTCGGCAGTGTCGAGCCGAACTTCCACGCGGTTTGAGCTGCCGCGGTTCCCCGCGCGGTCGGTTGACTCCAACTGATAATAGTAGACTCCGTCGGCGGCAAGCTCGCCCGAGTCTCTCTTCCCGTCCCAGGCGAAGCGCAGCGGCGCAGTTTCACGCCACGACATCGTGCGGATCGTCTCCCCGTCTTCGTCTGTGATCCGGCCTATCCAGAGCTCTTCGCGAGATGTATCCTGAAAGAACATCGCGGTATCGAGCACCCCGTCGCCGTCCGGGGAGAACACCGGTGTTTCGCTGCGCACGGTCGCCCGCGGTGGAGTCAGATCCAGGATCATAGCGGGGGACTGTGCCGTGGGACGGTGACCGTTGCGATACTCCGCCGACAGCGTCGCCCGGTAGCGACCTTCCGGCAGCAACTCGCCGCGGTCGTTGCGCCCGTAGAACACAATCTCTTCCGGCAGTTCGTCGGTCCCGGAATGCCGCCTGACCACCTCTCCTGCTTCGTTGGAAATCTCAAGACTCCATCGCTCGAGCGCGGTGCGCACCGGAAGGTCGATGCCGATAGTGACGGTGTCGCGCCTGCCGTTGTCGTTCGGCGAGAAATGCGCGTGATTGATCGTGAGCGAGGCCGGGGTCGGCGTGGTATTCAGGATAATCGATTCAACCTGTTCCCGGGTTTCATTGCCGGCCCGGTCGGTGCTTTCGATCGCGTAACGGTACACCCCGTCCGGAAGAAGTTCGGCGTCCTGATCGCGACCGTCCCACACGATCGTCTCGGGACCGCTATCGGTCCAGGTATAGGTGCGTACCGTTTCGCCTGCTGCGTTCTCGAAACGCGCCTCCCAGCGATCCTCAGCGCTGCCGCTTTGCTCGATCGTGAACTCGTAGGTCTCTCCGTCATCGGCAAGCTGCAGTACCCGGCGCTCGCGCGGCGGCGCCTGAACGGTGACCTCGGGCGGCTCTGTGTCGACGTGCACAACCTTGACCTCACCGCGACTGCGGTTATCGTGTTCGTCCCAGGCTTCGATCTGCAGCGTATAGCGTCCGTCGGCGACCGTGCCGCCGGCATCGCCGCGGCCGTCCCAGCGCAGCTCTTCAGGCACCGTTATCCCGGTTCGCGGCGTTCGCAGCCGCCGCCAGGCGTCACGAATATCCATCTGCTCAGGTCGCGGCTCGATGTGCCCCAGCGTACGCACGATTTCGCCGTCGTCGTTACGAATCTCAACCCTGTAGCCCGCTACCTCACTCTCATCGGTGATCCTTAGTCTCAAGCGCAGATCATCCTGCACGCCGCTGTTGTTCGGCGAGATATAGACCGGCTCCCGGTAATCGGTCTCGATCACCGGACCTGCGGCATCCAGACCGCCGAGCGGTACCGTGACCCCGGTCGAGAAACCCCAGGTGTCGCCATACAGGGCCGCGCTACCGCTTTGCATATCCACCTCGCCGGCCCGTCGTGAGCCCGGCTCAGGCGGGTCGGCTCCCGGAACCAGACGCACGCTGACTCCGAAGCTCGGGAGCGGGCTACGCTGCTCTACGCGGTCGGAGTTTAGCACCTGTTGAAGATCGATCTGATACCCCATCGACAGACCGACGCGCTCACCAATTTCGAGACCGGTTCCAAGGTTGAGCCGCAGGTTTTGAAAGCTCGGCGCGCTAAGGTCGAAATTCGCATCCCAGGTTAGGTTTTCCGTCCGGAGCACCGAAAAACCGAACCCGGTGGCCGGCGTGAACGGCCCGGGCATTCCGCCGCGCCCTGACACCGGCCGGTAGAAGCTTCCGATATTCTTGAGCGCGGTTCCCCACCGCAGGTCCCGAAACGGCCCGCGGTCACCCATCAGATAGATCATCCCCAGATCGGCGGCGACCGCCCCGGTCATGTCGTCGCGATCTCCTCCGGCAGCCGCCCAGAGTCCGGCGCCGACGAGAAAATCCGGGTAGAGCTCGGTTGCGAAGCTTCCGCGCAGTATTCCGGTGTTGCCCCACTTCATAGCATCCAGTTGGTTGGAAACAAAATGGGCGGAGCCGGTCAGCACCCCGTAGGGATTGGGGTGTGAGATCGCAAGATTGCCGACATGTCCTTGCCATCCTTTTTTATCGCCGCGATCTCCGAAGCCGCTAATTCCGGTATACGATGCGTCCAACGTTGTCCGCTGCAGCAACCCTGCCGCCGCCGGATTCATGCTATGGGCGCTCGGTACGGCCAGGCTCGTTACGCTGAACCCACGCGACAACTGCCGCGGACCAAGCAACTGATAGAGATCCTCGCCCCCGTCGGGCGGATTGTATTCGCCGGCGACTGCCGTCACAAATAGCAGTCCCATGAGAATGCTCACAAAGGCGATTTTCAAGCGACCAACGTACATTCCGCGCTCCCGGTTCGTCAGCTTTCGCGCCCGTCTCGGCGCGGAGGCTCGGAACCTCGTCCTAAAATTGGTTTTCCAGCGGCGTATAGCCGGTTGAGATTCTCCATCTGTTCGATGGAAAGGTGATCATAGAGCACCCGCTCGAGTTGGTCGGTGAGCAACTGCAGCTCGTGCGGCAGCTCCCGCTCAGACTCGCTGAGGTGCAAGTACAGTGCAATGAGCGTATCGCCCTGTATACGTAGCTCGGCCGATTGACCGGTCCCGTCCGTCATGCGCTGTGCTATAGTGTGAACTCCGTCCCTTCTTCAGCAAGATGGACCGCGAGCTTCGCAGAGCTAATGGTCTGCGCGTAGTATCTTGCCGCCGTCAGATTCTGATACAACTGCTTGTCGCTATACTGCGGCTCGTGGTGGAAGAGATACAACGTGCCGATGTTCCAGCTCAAGGCGAAATCCACCCCCAAACTGAACGATGAATGCCCCCAGTCATGTTTCTCGATTGCCTCGTTCAGCGTGTATTGAGCGTCCAGTATGAGTATATCCGCCCCGGCGAAAAAATTCTCGTTTTCACGCTCACGCTCGAAATCCTTCGGCGATAGCTCGCAATCGGTCGCGTAGACAAGACTGCGACCCTGCTCGCTGATCCTGTAGGCGAAAGAGTCGCCGGGGTGCCGCATCTTCCGCCAGGTGATCTGCGCCGCCCCGAGCTGTAGCGGGGCTTCACCGAGGCGGTTGAAGCGCATCCCGGCCGCCATGTGCTCCTCGATCGTGATTGGAAAGTAAGGCGGTTGCATATGCTCCTTCATGATATGCTCGAGCCCTTCTTTGGGGTGATACAACTCCAGGCGGACATCAGGACTATAGGCAGGGGCAAAGAACGGAAATCCTTGAATATGATCGTAGTGAAAATGAGTAAGGAACAGATGGTACTCGCGGTCATGGACGGCGCGTCGTTTTCGATCGTTTGCGAGCTCGATAATGCCGGTTCCCGCATCGAATATCGCCACCGTGCCGTCGGAGAGCCGCACCTCGATGCAGGTGGTATTGCCCCCCAGGGGACGGAAAAGCCAGTTCGGCAACCGCGCCATAAACCGCTCACGGGCCTCCGGGCTCTCCAGGTCCTCCGGACGTGCTCTCTGGATGATGCTCGAAATCTTGGCCCGAAACTCGTCAGTAGTAAGCGGCCGCGGATGCGAGCCGCGGCTACCCCAGAACTTCACCCACATCCCTTGCGCTCCTCTTCACGGTTTGCCTGATGCTGCTTGAGCAGTTTCGTTATGTCCACGGCGCTATGGAGCGTACCGCAGTTGATCCCGGGACAGTCCTTGGCGGCCTGTTCCCACGTGAGTTTAGACTCCACTATCTGCGGCCAAAACGGAAAGGTGCGGCACTGCGTGGGGCGAGCTGCATAGATGGAGCAGCCGCCGTTGCGCCACATAATGCAGTCTTTGTTACTCTGTTCGCGGAGGCTGATTCGCGGGCCGTCCGGCCCATGTACGCTGAGGCAGTACCGGGTTACAACCTCATGCTCCGGGAGGTCCAGGGCCTGCGCTATGCGCCAGAGGTCACTCGGGGAGAGAAACACGTAACCGCTGTCGTAACGGCAACACGCTGAGCATTGCGTACAGCTGAACCGCAGGCCACTTTCGTAAAATTCAGTTCCCATTTTTTGCTGGTCGCGCATTATAGCACACTATATCTAGCGGTTAACAGAGAAAAAAAAAGCTGCGGCTCAGTTTCGCTAAGCACGCAGCGCTGATCGGTGCGATGGGGAGTGTAGGATTCGAACCTACGAAGGCGAAAGCCAACAGATTTACAGTCTGCCCCCTTTGGCCGCTCGGGAAACTCCCCAGTCCTTGATCTGTCGTGATCGTGGCCTACCATACCAAACCGGCAGATCTCCGTCAAGAGCATAAGCGATACCGGTTTGAGTTGACAGTGTGCGGACTCATCGAGTAGTCTTGCAGTAAGCTAACTAAACTACTCAAAGTTTCTTGAGTTCACGGAGATGATCCGATGAGAGTCACGACCAAGGGACGGTATGCCCTGAGAGCGCTCACGAAACTCGCTATGATCAATAGCGACCGGCCGGTACCCATTAAGAAAATCGCGGCCGAGGAAGAGATCTCGCCGGAGCTTCTGGAGCAACTCTTCGTCCGCATCAAACAGGCGGGTATCATAAGCTCGGTACGCGGTCCGGGCGGCGGCTTCCGTCTGAACCTGCACCCGAGCGAGATCACCGCCAAAGCCATCTTCGACGCGGTGGGCGAAGGGCTTTCACTAACGCCGTGTGAGACCTGTGAACGCCGCGAAGTTTGCCATATGCGCCCCACTTGGCAAAAGATAACTAACCATATCAACGACTACTTCGCACGGCTTACCCTGCAGGACATTCTCGATACCCCGGCCGAAATCGAGGGGTCTTCCTCACCGCTGGCCGTGTAGCTGGTCGGAGGCAGCTGACCGTAGGAGATCGCCCTCTCTTTAGTTCCCCAAGTCTACACGGAACGCCTCTCATCGTGTACACTAGCTGTCTACTACGCAGTTGGAGGCGACACGTGAAGAGTCATCGCAGAGAGTTATGGTTCAACACCAAAGATCGTCGTGAGTACATCAACATCACCCACGAAGTCGAGCAAGCGGTGAAGGAAAGCGGCGTGCGTGAAGGGCTGGTGCTGGTCAACGCCATGCACATCACCGCAAGCGTCTATATCAATGATGCCGAAAGCGGCCTCATACAGGATTACGACAACTGGCTGGAACGGCTGGCTCCTTTCAACCCGTCCTCAGACCCCGGCAGCGGCGGTTACTATCACAACCGCACTGGAGAAGACAACGCCGACGCGCACATGAAACGTCAAGTGATGGGCCGCGAAGTCGTGGTCGCAATCACGGATGGGAAGCTTGATTTCGGACCGTGGGAGCAAATCTATTACGCCGAGTTCGACGGGCGGCGCCGCAAGCGTGCATTAGTGAAGATAATCGGAGAATGATGAGAGCTAGTTCGGGTCGCGCACCGGTTTGTTACCCCCTCGCTGTGGCGATCCTCCCGTGGGTCCTGCTTCTTTTTCTGTCGCCGCTGTCGGCATGCACGCCGGGCGATCAGGAACTCGGTACCTTTCGTGCCGAGTTCAATGACTATCGCGGCAGCCGTGCGAGCCTGCCGGAGAACATGTTCGTCACCGGTGAGGACGGAGACGGACGCGCGATCAGCGACGCGTTCTATCCCTTCACCGGGGCCCACATTCCCGAGCGAGAGGACGAGTTCAACGGTTTCGGAGCATTTACGGTTAACCGCGAGCAATACTCATTCGGCATCCGTGAACGGGGCGAACCGGACCTGCGCAATGCACGGCTGTTTCTCGAGTACCAGAACAGGACTGATCGTACAATCGTCGGCTTCACCGTGTCGTACGAGGTCGAAGCTTGGATGAAGGGTGAGCGCGACAATCGCATTCGTCTAAAGTACCATACCGACACCAGCGGCTTTAGCGCGGTCGACAGTATCGTCTCCACCACTAATCCTTCCGGCGCGGCCGCCAGCGAAGATGAGGTCGGCACGGTTCTCGACGGGTCCAGGGAGGAGAATCGCACCACGGTGCGCGTCAGCTTCGCGCTATCGGAGCTGACCGGCGATCCGAGTCAGGGCTTTGAGCCTTACCACGAGCTCAGGCCCGGCGACACCGGCTACCTGCGGTGGCAGTACTCCAACGATCGAATTCGCGACGGGAGTCATCGCAGTGCGCTTGCGATCAATAACATCGAGGTGAAGCCGATCTTTGAGGACGAGAGCGCCGACTGGTCCCGTCGCTCCGGCGACAAGGGTGCAACGCAGCCACCGGCGGCGCTGCGCTTCGACCGTCACCCGGGCCTTCTCAGCGACGATTCCTTGCTGCTGGGGCTCTCAAGCACGATTGACGGTGCGGAAATCTACTACACGCTCGACGGGTCTCGCCCCGACCCGCAGTACGTGATTAGCGATGCTGAGTGGGAGGGTGAGCCGCGCGAAACACGCCGCAGAACCTTTCGATACGACGATCCGATCGATCTCGCCGAAGAGCTTCGGCGTGAAAACGACATCGCCTCTATTAACACCAGCGAGGCGGAGGGCGAGTGGGCATGGCGCCGACCTGAGCACAAACTCCAGAAGGCCGCGATCGTACGCGCGGTGGCAGTCTCGGAGGACACGCGCTCGAGTTACCACACCAAGACCTTTCTCCCCTCACCCGATTTATCGTCGTCCGAGCTACCATCGCTCGATGAGCCGATTCAGCTTCCCATCTTCAGCATAGCTACCAACCGCGCCAATCTGTTCTGCGCCGAGCGCGGCATCTACGTATTTGGAGAGGCTCCCGCCGGCAATTACCGCCAGCGCGGACGCGAGTGGGAACGCGAGGCGCATATGGAGCTCTTTGAAGACGGGTCGCGGGTCATGCGACAGGATCTTGGCCTGCGCATCCACGGCGGGTTCTCGCGCGCCCTGCCGCAAAAGACACTCCGGCTCTACTCACGAAGCGATTACGGCACCAGCCGGCTCAATCACCGCTTTTTCGAAAGCAAAGATATCGATGACTTCAACCGGCTGCTGCTGCGTAACGGCAGTAACGACTGGATTCGAACCATGCTGTCAGATCCGGTGATGCAAACCTTGGTACAGCACCTCGAGTTCGATACACAACACTATCGACCGGTGGTCCTATTTCTCAACGGTGAATACTGGGGAATCCACAACATGCGTGACCGTCATGATCACCACTTCCTGGAGACACACTACGGGGTGCCTCGCGATGAAGTGGCGATCGTGGAGCATGACGGCCCCGGCGGCGAGAACCAGGAGTTGCTTCATACCGGTACGCCGGGAGACGAGCATGTGTTCCAAGAGTTCCGCCGTCGCCTTGTTGCCGGCGAAGTATCCACTCGAACAGAGGTAGAGGAGTATATGGTGATCGAGAGCTTCCTCGAATACCTTATCGCCCAGGTGTACGCCGGCAACTATGACTGGCCGATGAACAACATGCGCTACTGGCGCTACACCGGAGCCGATACCTCTGAGGAGGAGGGTCCCAGGGATGGCCGCTGGCGCTGGCTGATGCACGATATGACACGCTCATTCGGACACAGCTACACTCTGCAGTTCAACGCGGTCGATTGGGTGTTTGGTGACGCCCAAGAGCCGCATCCGTATTTCATGCAGGACGGCCGCGACGGCCACGAACAGCCATTCGAGTTCATACAAGCTCTGATCGCTATCGATGAAATCAGGCTTGATCTCCTCGGCCGTTTCGCTCTCCATCTCGAAACCACGTTCAAGGTCGATCGAGTAAAACAGGTGCTGGATGAGACAATCGCGCGAGTTGAGGACGAAGCTCCGCACCATATCGCCCGCTGGGGACAGCCCGAATCGATGGATGAGTGGTACCAGTACGTCGAGGAGATGTACGAAGCCGCACGCCTCAGACCGGATATCGTTCGCGATCACCTGATGGCCGAGTTCGACGAGATTGAGGGCAATGCCGCCGTAACCCTCGTCGGGATAGCCGGCGACGGCTATCGTATCAACTCACTGCCGCTTACGAGCTCCACCCCCGGGGTAGAGATCACCGACAGCCGCTGGGAAGGCCAGTTGTTCGCCGGAGTGCCTGTGCAGATAACTTCGGAACAGGGCGGTCTCGATGGAGCGCAGATCGGCCCCAGCGAGCATGTCAGGATACTGGAACGCAGCGAGGACCACCTGAGCTTCGTTCCGACCGGCGCTGTTGAGGTTCGTCTGCAGTAACCGAACGCTGAGTAAAGCCAAACGCTGAGTAAAGCCATCTGGGGGACTCGAACCCCCGACCCCGAGATTACAAGTCACGTGCTCTGCCAGCTGAGCTAAGATGGCCTGTGTTGATCACGAGTAGGCTAATCCGGAGCCTATTGCTCTGTCAAGCGCCGTTTAAGGGGGGTGAGCGAGCGGCTCGTGCCGCAGGCCGAGCTGATCACCGCCGACGCCGCGGCACGGGCACGGGCACGGTAAGCACCTCGGAGTGGTCGGCGAACACAGCGACGGTGTGCTCGAACTGCGCGCAGGGTCGGCCGTCGCTCGTCTGTAATCCATGGGTATCGGCAGAGCGAACCACCGATACATCCGCCATGTCTAGCACTACCACCGGTTCAATGCTTAAAACCATTCCAGGCACGATTCTCTTTTCGTTGAACGGACTGCTCACCTGCATCACTCTGGGCGGCTCATGCAGGTAACGCCCGATTCCGTGTCCGCAGAGGCTGCTGACAACGCGGCAACCCCGCTCCTGCGCTGCGCACTCCACCGCGACCCCGATATCACCCAGCCGGGCTCCGGCCCTGGCCGCCGCAATACCGGCTCTGGTTGCTTCATACGCGGCTCGTAACAGACGCAGCCCGGCCGGCGTGCCGTCGCCTACCGAGTAGGTCCACGCCGCGTCGGCCTTCCAGCCGCAGTAGTCCACCGCAAGATCCACGGTTACCACATCCCCGGTCTGTAGGATCCGCCGGCCCGGCACGCCGTGGGCCGCGATCTCGTTCACCGATATCGCCACATCGGCCGGAAACCCACGGTACCCGCGCTGGACTGGGTGCAGGTCGGCGTCGGTTAGCGAGGCATAGGCGGCTACGGCGAGCTCGGCAGTGGTGAGGCCGGGCCGTACTGTACGGGCAAGTGTCTGAAGCACCGACGCCAGCCGGCGGGCAGCTACTCGCATCCGAGTGATCTCGGCAGCCGTCTTCAGGCGCGGCTCCGATTCCCGGCTCGGTACCTGGTCCGGTTCCGACCGGCGCTGCGCGGCTTCGGCTGCGTTGACATAGTCTGCGTTCATTCCTGCCTCACCTGCTGCCGATGCACATCCCTGTCAGCCCGGTTCAAAGGTAGGCTGCCGGCCACTCTACCCTTCGCCGCTAATAGACCGCTATCGTGGTTAAGGTTCCACCGGCTACGGCCAGTATACTCGAAATACCGGTTATCAACACCGCATATACAACGTACCTAACTCGGAAGCGTCGCCACACGACCATTTCAAACAGTCCGAAAACAAAGTACACGACGGTGATCACCGCCGCGCCGATTGCAAGATACTGCACGAGCACAAGCAGCAGGTACTGGGTACTGTCGAGGAACTGTTGAAAGTTTCCGATTCCATAGAGCGCCGTTCCGATCAGAACATTGGAAAACAGAAACACGCTGGCACTGTGCAAGTGCCGGACCAGCGCCGCAAGCTCCCGTCGAAAATGCCGAGATCGTGGTCGTCGTCTTCGCATCGCTACCTCGATGGTATCACACAATACGCGTCCTCTGCACTATGCCGTCGAACCTAACTACCGATCGCACCTATAGCCTGAAGCTCAGCTTGCATTTGAGCCGTGTTTCCTTTTACTATTACCAGTATCATGCGCGCCGACACCGATCCGCTGGTTCAAGCAAACTTCGCCGATCTGCGTGCGATTGCATGCAACTGTATACGTTCGTACGCGACCGAGCTAGCTCCGGAGCCCGCATCGATTGCATCGCGCATTGATGGACCGACGCCCCGGGCGCTCCTATTCGACGTGTACGGAACGCTGCTGATATCCGCCTCAGGGGACGTGGGGACAGCCGTACAACGCGGGCCGGATGTAGCCTTCGCTGAAACGATTACCGAGGTTTTGGCAGATGAAGGGACCCCCCACGGCCGGAACGGTACACCTGGAGTCTCGGACGAACGTCTCATGTCTATAGCGTCCCGCGCGCGCGATGAGTACTTCAGACAGATACGCGTAACGCACGAGGCCCTACGCGAGCGCGGCCTCGCGTACCCCGAACTCGAGATTCGGACCGTGTGGCAATCGGTTTTCGAGACGCTTGCTTCAGAAGACTCGAAGCGAAGACGTCGGTCAGCGACGGCTCACGAGGCGGCTCACCTGTTTCGCAAGCTGGAGCAAGCTCCCTCGCAAGCTCTCATTACGCAGCTTGCGATCACCTACGAAATGAAGGCTAACCCCGTGTGGCCGATGCCCGGTGTCGGAGCGCTGCTTCAGCGCGCCCGGGAAATGAAGCTGCCGCTTGGAATCGTGTCGAACGCACAGTTCTTTACTCCTATCCTGCTCGAGACGCTGTTGGGCAGCTCTCTTCAGGCGTTGGGGTTCGCTGATGAGCTCTGCGCCTGGTCCTACCGGGCCGGAGTCGCGAAACCGGGTGTGGAACTGTTCCTCCCGGTGCTGGAAAGCTTGCGTACCGGTTACGGAGTGGATGCGGAGGACGTGCTGTACATCGGAAACGACATTCGCAACGATATCACCCCGGCGAAGCAGCTCGGTATGCGAACCGGCTTATTCGCCGGCGATGCTCGTTCACTCCGTTTGCGTGCAGATTCACTCGAGAGAGCCTCGGTACAGCCCGATCTCATAATCGCGCAATGGAGTGATTTGCGTAGTATGTTAATCGAAAGGGACCGGCAATGAAAAAAGCGTTAGTCATTCTCGTTATCCTGTTACTTCTCGGTGGGCTGGTATTCTACCGCGGTTGGGTACAGATTCTGATTCCCGAAGGCCACGTTGCCGTTGCCTTCAGCCGCACAAGCGGGTGGGAGCCTGAGGTGCTCCGCGCCGGAGAGTTTCACTGGCGTTGGGAGCACGTCGTTCCGGGTAATATGCAACTGTACATATTTGACGGCGAGCCGCAGACGCTTGAGCTGCGCAAATCGGGGCGGCTTCCGTCCGGTGAAGTGTATCGGCAGTATCTCGAGGGTGAGCCGAGCCTGGAGTTCGCCCTGGCGCTTCAGCTGCGGCTGCGTCTAAAGGAGGACGAGCTCCCGCGTTTGGCCGAGGAAGAAGGTCTGCGCCCTGACAAGCTGGAGGAGTTTCTCGACGAGTTGGGAGCTGCGGTAGAGCGTTTCAGTCTCGAGTTTCTCGACGAGTATTTTTCCGATCCGCCCGAGCAGGATACCATCTCCGAACTGCTTGTCGATATAGAGGATGAGCTCGCCTCTGCTGTCGCGGGCCAGTACGGTGAGATTGAACTGGTTGCGTTTCGAGTACTCGAGCTTCAGTTGCCCGACCTCGCACTGTACCGATTGGGCCGTGAGATCTACCTCGATATCATGGAAGCCCAAAGGCAGGCGATTGTAGACGCTCAGGCCGATCTGGCGGTGATACAGGTAACCGAAGAACGGAAGATCGAAATGCTTGAGCGCGTAGGCCGGCTGCTGAGTGATTATCCTGCGCTTCTGGACTACTTCGCTTTGGGCGCCGAAGCCGGCGACCCGTTGAACCTCCGAGGACTACAGCTACTCGAGCAGTTGCAGTAATGGATTACTTCTTCAACTTCGACAAGCTCGCGTATGTGAAAGGCGGTCGTCCCGACGGGTGCATCCTATGCCGCATTCGCGACCGGGACCAGGAAGCCGTGGACCTTTCAGTCTATCGCGATGAGCTGTTCGTCGTCACGGTCAATCTGTACCCCTACAATCCGGGTCACATCATGCTGTTCCCTCGCCGACACCTGGAGGACCTGCGCGAGTATGACGAAGACGAACGGCGCCGCCTGGATCGCCTGCTCGACGCTTCGCTGACGGTACTAGACCGCACGCACCGCCCCCGCGCCTATAACATCGGCTACAATATGGGACCTGCAGCGGGGGCTTCCATCGAGCATCTGCACCTGCATATCATTCCGCGATACCCGAACGAGACTGGGATAGCCGACCTGCTCGCCGGAAAGCGTGTATTGGTGGAGAGCCCGTTACAGACCGCCGAACGCCTGCGCGAAGCGTTTCGTCCGGTGCAGGAAGAAATGGCACCGGAAAACGGCTGGGAGGATTAGCTTCCCCCTTCGATGGCCATGAGCTCGCTGAGCAGTGTTCGGAGGGTCTCGAGACGCGTGATTTGCCGATCTAGAGTCGCATCGAAGGTTTGGCGGCCGTTCTCCGCTCCCGTCTGCATCGCCGCATACTTTGCGTTTAGCGCCGGCGACGATGCGCTGCGAATACTCTTCAGTACCGAAATGATCTCCGAGATCCGTTCCAGGGTTCTGTCGAGCAAAACACGCGCTTCCCGGTCCTTTTGGGTCACAAACTTCTCATATGCACGCTGTTGCCGGAGGTCTTTCTCGACCGCGTACCGAAGCCGGTAGAAGGTCTTCCCTTCATCTGAATCAGGCGAGAAGCCGAGGTCAAACAGGTGAATCTTCTCCGCTATTTCCTCGATTCCGGTAGCGACCGTAAGAAGATCGCGCCCACTCTCCTTGACTCGAACTGGTACCACGCGTGAAAGCAGGCGGAACAGCTCGACCAGCTCGGGGCGGTAGACTTCTCGCACGAAGCTCCCCACCACCTGAAGCGACCGCATGTGCTTGAATCCCGGGGCCCCGAGTTTGCTGACGCTCTGTTGGATGGAAGGCCGGTAGAACTCAAACTCCGGCGGCTCGCTGCCGAACAGCTCGTAGATCATGGCATTTATGACTCCAAGTCGAACCTTCGGGAAGACTTCATCAAGCTGGTTGAGAAGCTGCATCTTCAGCGCAGCCTGGTAGAACTGCTCTAGATTCAACCGTGGAAGATACACCATGAGCCGATAGTAGGGGTCTTCATGGATGGTCTTAATCAACTCCACCAGCGGCAGCTCCAACAACGCTTCGTCAGCCGACTCGTAGAGACGAGCAATCCTTTCCTGGAGCCCGCTGACCTGGCCGTTGTCGAGATCGCCGATCTTTCGTTCGAGGCTCACCGGGTCGGCGCCTTCGAGGGCTTCCAGGCCCTCATGCTCGAGCAGCAGATAGTACCGAAGCACGTCGTCATGCAATCGATGCTGTTGGCCGTGTTTGGAGGCCAGGTACAGACCGTAATACAGGCGCTCGAGGTAAGGCAACACCATAGCGAACTCTGCGGTCTGGAACCGCGGAGTCTCCTGAGGCACTGTCCAGTCTATTGAGACGCCGAACAGCTCAAAGAGCTCGTCAAACGGAAACAGCCCCAACCCGCGAAGGTGATACAGCGGCAGAATGCCGTCGGCGATCTGCTTGAACACATCCGCATGGATACCCGCCATATAAGCGCTCAGCCGTTTGAGAACTTCGGAACGGATATCGCTCTTCTTCTGGCGATTGCGATACAGCGCAAGCATCTCGTTTAGCGAGACAAACTGCTCAAGCTCGTACTTGGCGTCGGGAATGTTCCGGCGCAAATGGAACTCAACCACCGCTCGGAGAAGGTCTGATTTACGCCAAAGCATTCTCACGAGCGGAATCACCGGATACGCAGTCCGGTATAGCTCGAACAGACGAATCCCGAAGTCCGGCCCCAACAATGTGTGGTCAACGTCAATAAACTTTCGGCCACCGCGCCGCAACGGTCGCTTCAACCTCGCAAGACGCATCGCGATAAACAGCGATTCATCATCTTCGCGGGTTACCAGCTTCCGAAGCGCGAACATGATGCGCTGGAACAGCGAGAACTCGGAAATCTCGCGTCGTACGAGCGCGGCACGCTGTTCTTTGTCGATTTCACCTCGGTGCAGGCTCTGATCCTCAGCACTCTTACTGATGCTCAGACTCTGCACGATGCGATCGTGGAGATAGCGTCGCTCATCGTCGCTGAGGCTTCGCGCCAAGCTCTGCAGATGTGTATTGCTCTCCATCGCTGTTACGGCAACACAGTAGTCTAATTCCACCCGAAATGCAATCGATACCTGTTAAGTTGCACAGCCGAACGCCGACAATCGAAGCAGGGTTCGGTAGGAATCCGCAGAGGTAACACTCCGGACACGGAAGTCCGGAGATGATCATCCAAGGAGGACCTATGATCATCAATCACAACACAAGCGCTGCATTTGCCCAACGTCAGCAGAAGTTCAACGTGTTGGACGTTCAGGGTAACATGGAGAAGCTGTCGTCAGGCATGCGCATCAACCGTGCCGGGGACGACGCCTCGGGGCTGGCGGTATCGGAGAAGATGCGATCTCAGATCCGTGGCCTCAATCGTGCCGAGCAGAACACCGCTGACGGCATATCGTTGATTCAGACCACCGAGGGCTATCTCCAGGAAACCCAGGACATCCTCCAACGCGTCCGCGAGTTGGCAGTGCAGTCCTCGAACGGTATCTACACCGACGAGGATCGAATGCAGATTCAGGTTGAAGTCTCGCAGCTCGTGCGTGAGATCAACCGCATTGCCTCTCACGCTGAGTTCAACGGAATGAACCTGTTGACCGGCCGTTTCGCTCGTGATACCGGAACTAACATTGTCACCGCGAGTATGTGGTTTCACATGGGGGCGAACATGGATCAGCGCGAGCGTGTCTATATCGGCACCATGACTGGGCAGGCATTGGGGCTGCAGAGCACCGACGGGTTGCCCCACACTGCAACCTTCCTGTCGCTTTCAACGCCGGATGCGGCCAATGCCGCAATCGGGGTTGTAGACGAGGCCCTGCAAACGGTAAGCAAGCAGCGAGCGGATCTCGGCGCGTACCAAAACCGCCTGGAATACGCTCGACGCGGCCTCGCAGTCGGAGCGGAGAACATGCAGGCAGCTGAGTCCCGCATTCGTGATGCGGACATGGCTGAAGAGATGGTGCGGTTTGTTACCAACCAAATCCTGCAGCAGTCCTCCACCGCGATGCTCGCGCAAGCGAATCAGCAACCGCAGACGGTCCTGCAGCTTCTACAGTAGCCTGAACCGCCCAGTGCGGTACAGCGCCGCGTGCGGAACAGCGACAACCAAGCAGCCTTCGGGCTGCTTTTTTTTCGTGATCTACGGCAATCTATGCAGCGCAGAAATGCAGCGATTGACACCGGTTGGTCGCGCAGAGTACTAGAGGGGCTATGACCGACTGCAGCGTAATCGAGCTTTCCCGGCTTCCGAAACAACTGCGAACGGTGGCTCGGATATTCGCCGAAGCGGGGTTCTCGGTATACCTGGTTGGCGGCGCCGTCCGCAACCTCCTCTCAGAAAAACAGCCTGAAGACTACGACCTTGCTACCGACGCTGTCCCAGAGCAGGTAATGCAGCTATTTCGACGTGTGATTCCCACCGGCGTGCAACATGGAACCGTTACCGTGCTGTTTCAAGCAGAACGGTTCGAGGTCACCACATTCCGCAGTGAGACAACCTATAGCGACTCACGTCATCCCGATACAGTGGAGTTCGGTGTAGATATTGAAACCGATTTGTCCCGCCGCGATTTCACGATTAACGGCATGGCTCTGGACCTTCGGACCGGGTTACTGCACGATCCGTTTGGTGGACGCCAGGACCTCGCCGACGGCGTGATTCGCGCGATCGGTGATCCCGCCGAACGTTTCACTGAAGACGCGTTGCGCCTGCTGAGGGCGGTGCGTTTTGCTACGCAACTGCAGTTTCTCCTGGCTGACACGACACGGGCTGCGCTCACCGGCCGGAGCCGCGAGCTCAGCGCCGTTTCCATGGAGCGCACGAGAGACGAGCTTGCCAAAATCCTGCGCGCCGACCACCCCTCATATGGTCTCGGCCTTCTCCGCGACTGCCGTCTGCTCGCCGCAGTGCTTCCGGAGTTGGAGAGTTGCTCAGGGAACACCACGCCTGATAAAGGAGAACTGTTTACACATCTCGTGCGTTGCTGCGACCTCGCCCCGAAGGAGCCGATAGAGCTGCGCCTCGCCGCCCTGCTCCACCAGATCGCCCCGGTGGAGGTTCCTGAATCCGGCGTGTCGGCACAAGCGCGCTCGGCTGCGTCGGCTCACAGGCGCCTGAAAGCACTGCGGTTTCCGAACGCGACGGTTTCGCAAGTGGCGCATCTGATAGCGCAGATGGGGTTCGAGTACCGGCCGAACTGGGATGACAGCGATGTGCGCCGACTCATCTCGAGCGTCGGTGATGAGTATGTAGACGCCCTGCTTGCTGTTGCACGTGCGGACCGCATGGCCTGCTCCGACGACCTCGGTGTTCAGCAGCTTGACGAGCTCGCCGGACGGGTTTCGCGTATACGCGACCGCAACGATCCGCTGACTATACGCGACCTCGCGGTCGGCGGCAATGAACTTGCTGCAGCAGGCATCCCGCGGGGACCCCTTTTGGGAACAGTGCTCGAGGCCCTGCTCGATGCGGTCCTCGCCGACCCGCGGATCAACCAGCCCGAGCGGCTGCTGCCGCTCGCGCAGAGGGTCTACGAGCGGCTCGCCGACCAAGATGAAGGTCACAGGCGGGGTTCGCCCCGAAACTGAGCCGTACTGCCGGGCGGCTCAGTCGTTCCGCGGAAAGAAAAAATGCGCAGGTATTGCTCACCCAGCGCGGTTTACCGTTTTGACTAGTGACTCGTACGCGATCGCCGCCGCGTTTTGCTCCGCTTCCTTTTTGTTCTTTCCTTTGCCCGGCCCGTACGTCTCGCTCTCCACCGTAACCTCAATCCAGAAGGTTTTGCTATGCTCCGGACCGGTCTTCTTAACCAAGGAGTAGCGCGGATAGGTCTTGTAGGTCTTCTGCACCAGCTCTTGCAGAAGGGTCTTGTAGTCTTTCTTGTGTCTGTTTTCAAGCACCTTGTTGATCTCAGGGATGAGATAGCGCAGGATAAACTTACGCGATGCCCGAAAACCGGAGTCTATGAAGTAAGCACCAATGATCGCTTCCATCGCATCGGCCAGTAGCGCCTTCTTCGTTCGTCCACCTGAATACTCTTCACCTTTGCCGATGAGAATGAAGTTGTCTACCTTCAGCTTGCGCGCGATCTCCGCCAGGCTATCTTCAGAGACAACAAAACTCTTGATCTTCGCCAGATCGCCCTCGGCGCGGTCGGAGAGCTGCTCAAACAGGTATTCGGCGACGACAAGTCCGAGCACCGAGTCGCCGAGAAACTCAAGCTTCTCGTTGTTGTCAAGCTGCTCCTGGGTCTCGTTCGCGTACGACCGATGCGCGAAGGCAAGGTTCAGAAGCTCCAGTCTTCGAAACTTAATGGCGGCTTGGCGCTCGAATAGCTGCAACTCCTTGCGCCGTTCCGACGTCACGGGAGGTGTCTGTAGCTCGCTGTACTTCTTGCTCACCTGAACGAACCTTACCCACACCGGCGTCCGGCATACCGGGGTGAGCGGCCGCTGCCCCTGTCGGTAACGCTACGGTGTGCACCTTAGTATAATACGAACGCCCGGAAACTACTTCCCGGGCGATATTTTCGTGGTATCTTTTGCTCGTTCTGGAGCTATTGCTGCTGCGACCTAATGAACTCGAGCGCATCTTTAACGGTCTCGAACTCGTTCGCTTTCTCGTCAGGGATGGAAATGCCAAGCTCTTCTTCAATCGCGTAGACTAGTTCATACGTATCAAGGCTATCTGCGCCGAGATCCTGGCGGAAGGACGAGTCAAGCGTGATCTTGCTCTCGTCAACTTCCAGCTTATCGGCCACCAACTTTTTCATTTTTTCAAACAATTCGTCCATAGGATCCTCCTGGTCGGATGTTTTAGCTCAAATCTTCGCTTCTGACAATCTCTTTGCCGCGGTAGAAACCGCACTTAGGACAGACGTGATGTGGACGTTTCGCCGCACCGCAATTGCTGCACTCAATGAGGTGCCCTAATGAGATGCGACCGTTTATAGAGCGGCGGCGCCGTGTCCGGGCTTTGGAATGTCGATACTTTGGTACTGCCATGGAAACTTTCCTTGCAAAGCTATAGTGTCCGCCTAACATAGCCGATCGGTTATCGGTATGTCAACTGAGCCGCCGCTATCGTCGCTGATCCCTGCAACCGGCCTTGATTCGTTCCTTCAGTCGATCCGCCACAATATCGGGAACCATTCGGGAAATATCACCATCTAGCCGCGCAAGCTCCTTGATCGCTGAGGAGCGCAGTACAAAATACTTTGGATCAGTCGGCATGAAAACCGTTTCGATCCGTGGGTTCAGGCCCTTGTTGATCATCGATAGCTCAAACTCGTACTCAAAATCCGAAAGCGCACGAACCCCGCGGATCATAACGCGGGCTCCGACCTTTTCAGCAAACTCGACAATGAGCTTGTCCCACTGATACACCCGTACGTTCTCATACGGCTCGCAGAGGGTATTCATCAATTCGAATCGCTCGTCGGACTCAAAGGTGTATTGCTTTTCCGGGTTGCTAGCAACCACCACGTCGACTTCGTCGTAGATGATCGAGATGCGGTGGATAAGATTCAGGTGACCATTACTTGGTGGGTCGAACGACCCCGGAAACAAGGCTCGCAACATGCGCCCATTCTACGGCCCGTCTGGTCCTCGGTCAATCCATACGCACGTCACCCAACGCTGCCTCCTATTTACAAGCTCCTACGGACCTCCTATGCTTACCAGCGGGAGCGCGTTATGACGAACCGTTTGCTCACGCCGCCCGGGCTGCGCGCGGCGGTCCTTGGTCTCCTCCTGTATCTCTGCGTTCCCGGTTGGAACGCCTTCAGCACACCACCGGCCGGGCCTGCTGTTACGCCGACCGAACGCTCGGCGGACCTCAACCAAGCTGAGGAACAAGCGTCGTCGGAAGGCTACCGCAGCGGTGACTGGGTTCCTATCGGCGAAGCGCTACCGCGATGGCCCGAACGCGAACACGAGTTGCCGATCCTTGCGGCGCGGGCTCGCAGACCGCATCCGGCAGACAAGCGCGCCGTACTGACCCGTTTCACTCAGCTGGTCGACAATCACTCGGTATCACCGTTCGACCGCCAAAGCATATCTCTGATAGGTGAGATCGCGCTCGAGGGTGTTCGCGTTTCGCGTATGCCGCACGACCTTCCCGACAGCACCTCACCGATGATTCGCCGCGAGGCTGTCGAGTTGCTTGGCCGTATCGGCGGGCCGCACGCCGATGAGGTCGTACGGCAGGTGATGCGCGCCGACGAGGATCTCGTGGTACTTGCCGAGGCGGTCTACGCGATCGGTCATATCCGCAGCGAAGCGGACAGCGAGCTCCTTCTCCTGCTCAGCGAGCTACTGGAACGCAACGCACGCGTAGTTCGCAACGACAATCTCGCCTACGCCACACTTTTGACCGTCGAGCGTCTTCATCGTTCTTCATGGGGTATCGATGATCCACGACTGTTTCGAGCGATCTTTGAGATTCGCAACGGCGCCTTCATTCCCCCAGTCCGCCGCAAGGCTGACCAGGTGGCACAGCTGATTCGACAAGGCTACTGAACGACGACCCACGTTGCGACTAGTCGGTGCGGCTCTGCCCCATGTCGTCCGCATCTCGATTAGGGGGTTCATCTGACCGCACAGCCGAGCTCGAGCGCTCATCATCATGACGGTTTTCCTGCGGACGATCTTCAATCTCTACCGGATCCGCCGCACTGGCACGCGACAACCCCGGACTCTGCTCACGACGCCAACCGATCACGCGCTCGCGTTCTTCGTACTGGATGGTACGAACCACTTCGAGGCCGTTTTTGCCGATTTTCGACTTGATCACCGCGAAGCGACCTGCACCGATGTAGGACAACCGTTCGTCGGGGTTAAGCGACTCACGGGATTTCAGCTCGTTCAAAACACACTCAAGGTGCGCCGGCCTCTCATCCTCTCCGTATGCGATAGCGCTCTGAATCTCACGGACGCTCTTCCGGCACAACGGACAGATGCTTAGCTCGCGCTTGGGCGGCTTCGGAATAGCGGCCAGAGCCTCGGGATGAATACCCCCACGCTTGTTCTGAGAGCTCTTTTGATTGTTGGAGCGCCGCCGCCTACCCCGTCGGCGTCCGCGTTTACCATTGTTGATCTTGTTCTGGTCGTCTGCTGCCATCCTGTTGCTCTCCGCGCTGCTCGATCAGCTTCCCCGTCAGGCGCTGTGCCAGCCGATCGATCGCATGCTGCAGGTATTGCTGGTCATCGATCTGCCGCTTCAGCTCGCGAATACGATCGTTGTCGGTCTCACTTACTCTGCGCACTATACTGCCTATGCGAACACGTTTTCAATATGCCGCACGACCCCTTCGGTCGGCGACACAAGCAACAGGTCAAAGCGGATACGGCAGTGTTCGCACGAGCGCGCAGTCTCAACGAGGTACAGTTTCGCCGCGGCAGTGAGGCGCCGTTTCTTCCGTTCACCGATCGAATAGCCGAGCTCACTCCACGGCACGGAGGACCACGTCTTCACCTCGAAAAACACGACCGTGTCGCGCCTAGTACCTATTATATCGACTTCTCCAACGCGGCTTCTGAAGTTAATTTCGAGGATTTGGTATCCACACCGGCGCAGATACTCGCCGGCGACGCGTTCGCCGCAGCGGCCTTTTGCTGTGGTTGACGGCCCGCCCGAACCCCCGACCGCCGAATTCGGCAACTCTTCGCCGGCGCTCATTTGCTGCGTGAGGCGAGCTCGTTCGGGTCTACCGCTCGGGTTATGAATAGCTTGCGATTGTCAAATAGGTCGACGATCTCGCCTCGGTCGTTATGGTACTCCTGGCCCTTCTCGTTGATCATGACCTTGACCTGCGGCTTGAGCGGCGCATCCACATTGTTGCGTACCACCCTTCCGATCTGCCCGTCGTTGAGGAGCACAATGCTACCGATCGGGTATATCCCCATCGTCCGAATAAAGATCTTGAGTATCTCAGGATCAAAACGTCTGCCGTTGTCACTCAGTATCGCTCGTATCGCCGTGTAGCCGATCATCGAGTTACGGTAGGGACGCTTGGACACCATCGCCTCAAACGAGTCCACTACCGCTATGATCCTCGCAGGGACGATGATGCTGCTGCCCGAAAGCCCTCTGGGGTAACCCGTCCCGTCCCAGCGCTCATGATGCTGCAACGCGGCCAGGCCAACCTGCTCCGGATAACGCAGCTCCCGAGTGATGATCTTATACGAGTGAATAGGGTGCGTTTTGACTTGCTTCACCTCCTCCGAAGTGAGCTTGCCGCTTTTGTTGACCACATCGTCCGGCAGCCGCAGCATCCCGGTGTCATGCAGCAACGCTGCCGTCGCCAGATGCAACAGCTTGTGTTTCGCCATTCCGCTGTTGATCCCGATCAGGCTAGACAGCACGGCGGAATTAATCGCATTTTCGACATACCCCGCCTCACCCTGAAACCCGTAGAGGATGAACTCGATCATTTCATGCCGGCGCGTCTTGAGCAACTGCAGGATGGTGTCGATAAGCCGGTCGATCTCACTGGCCTCCAGATCGTCCTGCTGTCTGATTCGCTGATGAATCCGACGGAGCCTCTGCGCGGCCTCGCTGTAGGTCTTCAACACCTCCTGCTGTTCAGAAGTATTGAACGCCTGCTGAAAGAACGAGCCGCTCTGCGCCGCCTCTCCTCCTCGTCCCCCGCCTCCTTTGGCGGAAAATGAAGTGATTTCACTGCCCGCTGTGCGCACTGCTTCAATATTCCACTTCTGCAGGCGCTTAATATCAGTCTCTCTGATAGGAACCCGCTCGGGGACCAGAATATTGGATTCATCAACATACACCGGCTGATCAAACTGCATGCCTGGTTTGAGGTCCTTCACGGGGAGCGTTTTCATCTTTTTTGTCCTGCTTCATCGACCGCACCAATGAACACCAACACCTCGGCGACAACCCTATAGAACTCTTCGGGAATCAGATCCTGCGGTTGCAGAATATATAGGGCGTCCGCCAGGGCCGCATCCTCCACAACCGGTACGCCGTGCTCCAGGGCGAGTTTGCGCATCCGTGCCGCAAGCTCCTCCTTGCCCTTGGCAAGAAGGAACGGCGCGGGCAACTGGCGATCATAGCGCAGCGCGACGGCAGTGCTCATGGTGCGTTCCTATAAGTCCTTTTTCACTGCTTGCATTATATAGTTGTCGCCATCTGATGAAAAGCCGTCAAAAGCTGCAGGGAATACAGACAGGTTGATTTCACCTATCCCCTGCTCCTGAAGGTGACTGCGCAACAGTTGCCAGGCAGCCTGCACTGTATCCCCTTCCGAGTGCGCTTTGTCGACAATATCGGCATCATCGACGTAGAGATCAACGCGCCTGTTCCCCTTTGGAGCGTTCCGCCACTCTATTCCCCAGGATCTTCCGCCGCCGTGAAGCACAACCGCCGCACGCGAGAAGCCTCCGTCCTCGTCGAGCAGCAGGCGTGCCGACCCAGTGTAACGCGTGCGGAGCCGTTCGAGCTCAAGCGGTATCACGACCCAGTGCCTCCGCTCGTGGTCGGTCGCCGAAGCAGGACGCCGTTCCCTCGAATGGTTAAACAGCTGCAGCAGGTGTTCAGCCTCCTCGACCGAACGGCGCATCTGTGCGCGAAGCTCGCCTGCCAGGAGCCCGACCTCTCCCGAGTCGGCCGCCGAGGGAGGGGCGGCGGACAAAGAATCCTCGCCTACTCCGGCGGTCCCCCGTCCTTCGCGCCGATCGCGCTCCCCACCTTGCCGGCGCCGACGTTCCTGATCCCGGCTACTATCACGATCGCGGATACCGGTCAAGAGATGCTGAATCTGTGTCCACAGCTCGATCAGCTCGCCGAACCCCTTGCGGTCAAGGATAGCGAGCAGTCTCAGATCGCCCAGTTGTTCGATGGCGAGCCGCCCGGCCACGCGATGAATGCGCGTGAACCGCTCGCTGTCCAGCGCAAGCCCTTCGCGCATGAAAGCACGCAGCAGCTGCGCCGCCCGCTCGTCCTGCGGCAAGCCCAACCGTTCCAGGATCGGGCCGGAACGCCTGAACGCGCCGCTTTCGGCGAGCTGTTCTGTGAGTTGAAGAAACACGCGCCCGGCCTCGAGATGCACGCGGGCCGCAAGCACCTGCCCCGGGCGCAAGCCTACCTCGCTGGTGGCGGGGAAGACCCGCCCCCCAATAGCGAGGAGCCATTTTGAATCGGTAAGCGCTTTTACAACGCGCGCCTGAACCAGTTGTCCGTTCCGCAATCCGGCAGGCGATTGCTGCGCCAGCTGTAAGCGTGGATTGCTCCCGGCTGCTTCAGGTCGCACGTTCCACTCGGATCGTGTGTCAGGCCTTAGTTCGCCCGGCGCTTGTGCACCAGCTCGGCAACCTTGGCCGCCTTGCCGACGCGGTTGCGGATGTAATAGAGCTTCGCACGCCGTACACGTCCGCGGCGAACGACCTCTATCCTGGTGATCTTGGGGCTATGAAGCGGAAACACGCGCTCAACGCCGACCCCGTATGACACCTTACGCACCATGAAGGTTCGGCGGACGCCGCTGTTCCGTTTCGCAATCACCAGCCCCTCGAAAACCTGAATGCGTTCGGTCTTTCCCTCGACAATCGAGAAATGCACCTTAACGGTATCGCCGATACGGAAGTTCTCGCGATCTTCCGCCACCTGTTCCATCTCATACGCTTTTACCAAGTCCATTCCGATTCTCCTTCCGTATCGCTTTCGCGTTGCGACTTGTGCTCGCGAAACATCTGTTGTTCGTTCTCGCTAAGATCGGCGCGGGCCAGAAGATCGGGGCGCACCGCTGCGGTCTTCCTTATGCTCTGCGCTCGGCGCCAGGCTCGAATACGCCCGTGGTGCCCCGAAAGCAGCACCTCGGGTACGCGTTGACCGGCAAACTCTTCCGGCCGCGTGTACTGTGGGTACTCCAGCAACTGCCCCTCGAAGCTCTCCTCCTGCAGCGACTCGGTGCTTATTACGCCGTCGACCAGGCGAAACACCCCGTCGATAATTACCATCGCTGCAAGCTCGCCTGACGAGATCACATAGTCGCCGATAGACAGCTCAAGGTCTACGTACGTATCGATCACGCGCTGATCGAGACCTTCGTAGCGCCCACAAATTAGCACAAGCTCAGGTTGTGCTGCAAGCCGCCGAGCACCTTCACGGTTGAACGGATACCCCGAGGGCGAAGGATACAGCGTCAACGCGTGGTCGCGCGGGACGCTTTCGATCGCGCGCGCTACCACATCGGGTTTCATCACCATTCCGGCGCCGCCGCCGTACGGGGCATCGTCACAGGTGCGGTGCCGGTCCTGAGCGAACGTGCGAATATCGACAACCTGATAGCCGATCAAGCCGCGCTCAACCGCTTTGGCCACGATTGAGCTCTGAAAATATGTCTCAACGAGCTCCGGAAACAGCGTTAAAACAGTGAACTTCATGGCAGCCTTACGCCGGGCTACAGACCCTACTCTAGAATCCAGAGCGTGCGCAGGTCTATCTCGCCTGAGCTCAAACGCACTTCACCTATATATGGGTCCTTAAACGGCACCACGATCGTCTTGTCCTCGGTAGTCACAACCTCAAGCATCGACGCCGCTCCGCTGTCCCACACCGAGGCGACCGTGGCAACCTGCTGCCCTTCGTAGATGAGTTTGAGGCCAACGAGGTCAGCGATGTAATACTCATCCTCGCCGCAGGGAGCAGCCTGCTCCCTTGGCACCCAGATCTCGTAACCGGTCAGACGACGTGCCGCTTCCGGACTGTCAATACCTGCCAGCTTGAGGAGCACCTTGTTCGTCTGCCGACGCACCCCCTCCACCGTATACTCGGCCGTTGTTGCTCCCTTCCGAAGGGTCACGCGCTCAAGGTGAGAGAAATGCCCGGTTTCGCCCGAAAAGCTTTGAACCTTGAGCTCGCCCCGTACGCCGTGGGACCCCCGGATCACTCCGGTCGCCAGCTCACCTATCTGCCTTGTCACGGTTTGCCCAGCCTGACCGGTCAGTCCAGGATCTCGAGCACCACCCTCTTGCCGGTTTTGGTTGCCGCCGCCCCGAGTATCGTGCGGATTGCTTTGGCAATGCGGCCGTGCTTCCCGATTACCTTGCCGATATCACCCGGCGAAACCTTCAGCTCCAGGATCGTGGACTTCTCACCTTCGATAATATTGACCTCCACCCCGTCCGGATCGTCGACCAGGGCCCGGGCCATATAACTCACGAGTTCCTTTTCCATGTCCGCCTCCTTGCCGGCGCCGGGCCTAGCTCAGATAAAAGTTGTTACGATTCAACAACTTGCGGACAGTCTCGCTTGGTTTCGCACCTTTTGTGATCCATTCCCGGATGCGGTCTTCCTTCAAAACCAGTTGCTTGTCTTCAACCTCTATAGGGTGATAGAGCCCAACTTCTTCAAGAGCCTTTCCGTCACGCGGAGCTCGGGAGTCCATCACCACAATGCGATAGTACGGTCGTTGCTTTGCGCCAAAGCGCTTGAGTCGAATTCTTGCGCTCACGTTATATTCCTCCTGCAGGCGTGTTCAGTATGAGCTTCAGCCTCTTTGCATCTGCGACAGCATTGACTGCTGGTATTTCTTGTTTTTCGATGCCTTGCGCATCATACTGCGCATTTTCTCGAATCGTTTCAAGAGCCT